>JAZOWT010000074.1:0-29001 GCA_045659365.1 Eubacteriales bacterium
GTTGTCTTCCTAAGACCGCTTGGCCCTCCGACTTCTCCACCGTCGCATAGTCGCGACCTGTCGCCTCGGTACACTCGGCTCGGCTCGCTCCTTGCTTTGGGCGGTTTCGCTTCGCACAAAACAACACTCAGTTGTTTTATGCTTGCTACGACTTCGCTACGCTCAGTCAGTAGAGCGCGTCAACTGTGACACAGTTGACTAATCATGATGTCACTGGTCCGAGCCGCCAAAAAAACAAAAAACACCACCTTGCGGTGGTGTTCTTTTTTTGGCTCCCCGAACTGGGCTCGAACCAGTGACATCATGATTAACAGTCATGCGCTCTACCGACTGAGCTATCGAGGAATACTAGCGGCGTTTGCCACAAGCGAAAACTATTATAGCACATAAATTTCCGCTTGTCAACTACTTTTCGAAAAAAACTTGAAAAAAATTTTGGCGCCCCAAAATCTCCAATTTTTGGCATGGTAAAATATGTATCTGAAATTTCCAAAACGGATGTTTGTCCTGCTTATTTCTACGAAATGTGGTGTTGTTTTTTTTTTTTTTTGTGCAGAATGATGAATTCCATGAAAATGCTTGACTTCATAGCCCGGTAGTGGTATGATATACATACTAGGGATAATATACATATGTACGCATTTTTATATTGATGTAAATTTTTTTGCACCGGAAAAAGCCGAGCATAAACCAAATTTTGGCGGCCGATCCGGATATTTCTATACGCGTGACGCGTGTGCGCTCACACCACGAATGATATTAGTGTAGGTCAGAATCGGAGTAAACGAATGAAGAATAGAAGTGTTAATATACTTATCGTTGCCCTGTTGCTACTGGCTATAATGTCTGTTATGATTATCGTCTTTCTCGAAAAGGCTCACGATGATTTCCCCAAGGATATCACGGTAGTCGAGGACGGAGTGACAGAAAGCCTGTTACCGATCAGGGATTTAAAGCTAAACCCAACCGAGAGCAAGGAATACAGTGTGAATCTGTATTGCGCCGCCTCAGGATCATATTACATCTACCTCGACTATGAAGAGACCGAGGACGGAGGAATGAAGCACTTCGTTGACGTTACCGTAAAGGCAAACGATGCGGTCGTCTACGAGGGAAGTCTTGATAAGCTCATTGATGATCCCGATGAGATTATTCAATTTGAGGGCGAGCTGAATGCAAAATCCAAGGATCCTTTCGTGATCTCCATAACCTACCTGATGCCTCGCGAGATAGGAAACGAAGCGCAGGGAACATACTCAGATTTCGATATTCACTTAACGATAAAGAAAACTTAAATCAGGGAGAAGAAAACATTTATGAAAAAAGCGCAGTCTGTGAAAAAGGCGATAAAATTTGCCGCTAATATTCTACTCTACGCGTTTATTGTTGTTTGTCTCTTCAGCGTTATTATGACCATCTCTGCGAAGAAGGATGCGGACGGCGACGTTACCATATTCGGTATGCAGATGCGCTACGTTCTTACCGGATCAATGGAGGAATGTGAGTATACGGATGTTAGCAATTATGACATAAAGGACATCCCCCAGGGCTCTATGATATTTGTACAGACGGTGCCCGAGGATCCCGAAGAGGCGGCAGAATGGTACTCAAATCTGAGAATAGGTGACGTACTTACCTTCAGATATCAGTATAGCAAGGCCGATCAGCAGATCGTTATAACGCACCGTATCACCGGTATCGGCCCGAGCCCGAACGGTCAGGGATACCTGATCAGACTTCAGGGTGATAACAGAAATGCACCCGACGGAGCCCTTGAGCAGACGATCGATACCTCGGAGCCCCTCAGCCCCAACCACGTTATAGGTAAGGTTGTAGGACAGAACAAGCTTCTCGGCGCGTTTATCGGTGCGATGAAGCAGCCTGTCGGTATCGTATTTATCGTAATCGTTCCCGCACTGATCATCATGGTTCACGAGATCCTTAAGGTCGCGAAGGTCCTTGGTGAGGATAAGAGAAAACGCGAGCAGGAAGAAAACGAGCGCACAAAGAATGAGCTCGAAGAGCTTAAGCGCAAACTTGCAGAGCTTGAAGAAGTTAAGGCAAGCTCGACCGACAACAGCGACGAAGAGTCGTAATTAACTTTGACCAACAAAAAAATTTATATATAGGAGAAAGACTATGGAAATTTTGTTTATGGTATTCATGGTAATTGTGTCCATTATGGCACTCTTTGCCGTCATGGTCGTCTTCAGGGACATCGTCCAGGAAGTTTTCATCTCCCGTAAAGAGAGAGAAAAGTTCGACCGTATCATTCAGGAGCTTCAGGCAAAGGCAGTTGCACCTGTTGAGGCACCCGCACCTGCACCCGTTGTTGTAGCGGCTGTACCCGTAGAGGAGCCCGCACCTGTCGAGGAGGTTGTTGAAGAGCCTGTTGAGGAGCCTGCACCTGTTGAGGAGCCTGTAGAAGAGCCCGCACCCGTTGAGGCACCTGTTGAGGAGCCTGCACCCGCCGAGGAGGTTGAGGATCCCGATAAGATCAGCTTCTCCAAGGGCCAGCAGCAGACACTTGAGGAAAAGTACCTCGCACTTCCTCTCGAGAAGAGAAGATGGTACGATGAGATCATCAAGTACGCTTCTGCAGTTGAGGGAAGCAAGCGCATCAAGAATGCTCGTTACGAGGAGTATAAGGTTGGTTCCAGCCGTCTTGTACGTCTTCTTATCAAGCGCGGTACCATCCACTGTGAGTTCTATTTACATAACATCGACTTCAAGACTTACGTAAACGAGAACAAGATTGCTGTAAAGCAGTCTGCAACCACCATGCTCGTTGAGGAGGCTGCTACTGTTGATGCTGTTAAGAGCAGTATCGATATCGTGGTTGCGCAGATCGCTGAGGAGAAGGAATACAAGAAGAACCTCGCGAGAGAAAAGCGTAGAGCAGCAAGAGCTAAGGCCGCTGAGGCTGAGGCAGCTGAGTCTGAGAACCTTGTAGGCGTTTGATCGCCCGCGTGGTAGCAAATCAAATTTAAACTTGATGTTTAGTTGTGCCATGCACGTAAACATAAATTCCAAAAAGGAGGTAAAATCGTGACAAGAAAAAAGAGAAGTGTGCTTATGTCAGTTTTGACACTTTTACTGTGCCTCGCACTCGTAGCCAGCGGTACGTATGCACTCTTTTCTGACCAGGTTACGCTCAAAAACCATTTGGTAGCCGGTACACTTGATATTACGCTTATACGTACGAATCTCACGACGTTGTCCCTTGACAACAACACCGGATTCCTCGTAAAGACGGAAAATCCCAAGGATATCGACTTCTCCAAGCCCGCGAATCTTAATGATCCCGACGCTGAGAACAAGAACGTTTTTGACATGACTGAAAATACGCTTGTAGTTCCCGGTAGTATGTATTCAGCAGAAATGCAGATACAGAACAACAGTGACGTAGCGTTTGGATACTGGTTGGAAATCGTGTTTGATGACACAGTAGATCTCACTCTTGCGGAGCAGCTTAAGATAACGGTGACGACTGTTGACGAGAGCAAATCCATCTCCGGTATGTTGAGCGAAAACGCAGGCCTTATCGGCGGCGATATCGATCCTATCGGCGTACTTGCAAAGAGCGGAGCTGCACTTTTCACGATAACCGTTGAATTCTGCGATCTTGATTATAGCGTAAACAACAACGCTAAGAATACCTCGTTCGATTTTGACGTTGTCGTACATGCGGTTCAGGTTACGACCGCTCCCTCTACTTAATTAATTAATTAATGTAGAGTGTGACTAAGCACGAGCGCATACCTCCAAGGCTTGGGTTTGCGTTCCTCAACCAAATTCAAGCTTTGAAAATCATGTTTCCAATTTATAATTTAATAAAGGAGAAAACAAAAAATGAAGAAGAGAGTTCTCTTATCCGCGATCGTGACTATCGCTCTTTGCCTTAGCCTCATCGCAGGATCGACCTTTGCGTTGTTCACTTCTGATGACGACATTGACATCACGCTCAATTCCGGTCACGTTGAGATCACCGCAGGTCTCACTGATCCCGTTCTCTACTCCGTACAGCCGGACGCAGCTGGCGAAGAATTCGATGAGAATGGTAAGCCCTATAGCTACGTTCAGCAGCCCGGCAACGAGTTTGCTAACGGCGGAACCGCAGCTATCGACCCCGCAACCGGATACATCGTACTCGAGAGAGTAACCCCCGGTGACAAGATCACCTTCAACCTTACCGGTGTTAACGACAGTAACGTAAGAGTTCAGTATCGTTACAAGTTCGAGTGTGTTGAAGGCTACGACCTCATGAGCGGCTTTGTTACCACCGTTGAGGGCAACAAGTATGCTTCTATGGCAGCTTACACCTCTGAGTGGCACAACCTCGATGAAAACTCCAATATTGGCACTGACGTAAACAACGGTGCTGGTATTCCTCTTGCAATCGAGCTTCCCGTTTCTGCAGGTAACATCTACAAGGATCTTAGCGCAACACTCAAGCTCACCGTTGAGGTAGTTCAGATGAATGCTGACACCACCGATACCGATGCGGCAGTTGTTAAGTACATCACCACTGCTCAGAGCGCTACCGAGCTTGCTGACAAGCTTGCTTCCGACGAGATTCTTCACATCTTCGTACGTAACAACATCCCCGATACTGTTAACGTTAACTTCAATCTTACCGACAAGACCATCGATGCTAACGGCAAGAGCGTTCACCTCAGCTTCACCAAGGATGCTAATGGCAAACCCATCACCCTTGAGAACGTTGTTGTAAAGAACCTCAACACCAAGACCATCAACATCGCTACCGGTGTTAACGGCGATCTTACCGTTGCTGATTCTTACTTCACCAGCGACACTAAACTTGGTTCCGCAGGTACCAATGCGTTCATCGCAGGTAGAGGCGATGCAAACGACAACCTCAGCATGACTGTTGAGAATTGTATCTTCGATGCTCAGGGCGTAATCGACTACGGCGTTTACTTCATGAACATTGCTAACCTTACTATTAGAGATTGTAAGATCAACAACACCAAGTCTTGGGCAATCCAGGGCAACGGTACTCTTGGTAACTTCGTTATCAGCGGTAACACCTTCACCGGCTGTAATGGTATCCTTAAGGGTGCTATCAGAGGCGGTGCAGGCACCGGTTCTCTCAGCGGCAACCTTACCTTCGCTAACAACAAGCTTGTTAACTGCATTAAGAAGGAATCCTCTACCAACTCCGGTAACTTCGTTTACATGAATCTTACTCCTGTAAACGGCACCATCACCTTCACTAACAACATTGATAACGATGTTGTTATCACCAAGGAAGATATGGGTATGCTCGGTTAATTCATTAACCGTTACTTAAAATTCGCAACATTAAATTAAAATAACGGCAAAGGAGGTTACGATGTTCCGTTATAAAAATACGAATAAAAAGGCATTCATTTTTGCGGCATTGATTATCCTCATTTGCCTTGCTTGCCTCTCTGGAGCAACGTTTGCTCTCTTTACCAGCACTAACGATGGCACAATAGGTGTCGTTACAACGTCGGGTAACTTGGAAATTGACATTGTTGATACGTCCGGCGAATCACTCAAGGGTAAATCCTTGGAGTTTGTAACTTTATCAGACGATTACCAGTTTGAGCCAGGTGCAACCTTCTATACTCAAGGCTTCCAGGTTAAAAATGCGGGAAATATTCCCGTAAATTTCAGTCTCTCTGTCAGCAAGGATGATAAGATAGATATGAAGGAATTTGACGAAGCATTTGAGGTATGGATCGTCAGAGTCGATGATGAAAACTTCGCCGACGCTGAGCGCATTACCAATTTCAAGGGACGCCTCGAGGTTGGCAAAAACAGCGAAACCTATTGTCTATTTATTAAGATGAAGGAAACCGCGGGCAACGAGTTCCAGAACAAGACGTATACGGGTATCGGCGTAACCGTATATGCAGTACAGGGAAATGCACCGATTGACTAAGGAGTGATCTTAAATGAAACTTACAGCAAAAAAAATACTTACAATTTCATCGAAGGTCCTGACTTGGCTTCTCGTTGTGTTTACCGTCTTTATGATGATATTCACAGTCGTCACAGTAACAACCGTCGATAAAAACGAGCGTAGCATCTTCGGTACCAGGTTTTACATCGTACAAACCGATTCAATGAGCTTGTCCGAAAATAATAAGGACATGGATGTTCATTTCAGTGCCGGAGACATCGTACTCATCAAAAACGTGGATGACAAAAGATCACTCCAGCCGGGTGACATAATTGCCTTCATGTCGATGAATGAGGTCAGCTACGGCGAAACCGTTACGCATATGATCCGCGAGGTTAAGAAAACCGAAGACGGCAAGGTCCTCGGCTACGTGACCTTCGGTACAAACACAGGCACAGATGATGAAGCCCTGGTAGAGCCCGACTACGTGTTGGGTAAGTACACCGGCAAGCTTCCCGGCGTTGGTAAGTTCTTCGCATACGTGAAGTCCACCCCCGGCTATATCATTTGTATTCTTGTACCCTTTGTGCTTCTGATTCTCTATAACGGTGTGAACGTGATCCGACTCTTCCGTCAGTACAGACGTGAGCAGCTGGAGGCGATGCAGGCCGAAAAGGATAAGATTGAAGCAGATCGCGCGGAGACTCAGCGTATGATGCAGGAGCTGTTAGCTCTTAAGGCACAGCTCGAGCAGAAGAGCGGAGATATATCTCCCACACAGCCTGTGACTGAGGAAGCCTCCACCCAGGAAGCCTCTGAAGAAAAATAAATCAACCTACCAGTTATGTCATGCGCCCGCTAGGGCGTGTGACGAAAAAAGCCTACTTCGATCTTGGCCGATGCGGTCGGGGAAGGGCATAAAACACTTCGTGTCGGCATTAATAGGAGAAATTTAAAATGACCAAAAATAAGACAACTAAACGTGCACTGTTGTCCAGTGTTCTTGCATTGTTCCTCTGCTTTACAATGCTCCTTGGAACTACATATGCATGGTTTACTGATTCCGTTTCCAGCAAGGGCAACGTAATCCAGACCGGTAACCTCAAGCTCGGTTTCCAGTGGGCTGAGAGAGTTGACGATCTTGCTGATGCTGATTGGACCACCGTTGATGGTTCTCCCATCTTCACCTATGTAAACTGGGAACCCGGCTTTGCTGCTGTAAAGCACTTCAAGGTTTCCAACGAGGGCTCTCTTGCTCTCAACTATCAGATGCGTCTCGTTGCAAACGGCGTTGTATCTGATCTTGCAAACGTTATCGACGTTTACGTATTCAATGATGTAACCATTACCAGCGCTGACCTTAAGGCTGCTACTCCTGTTGGCACTCTTCTTGAGGTTATGGGTACTGAGAAGAACATTTCTCGCAGTGTTGCAGGCTCCTTGGAGGCTGGCGACCCCGCTGATATCTACACTGTTGCTTTCAAGATGAGAGAGTCTGCAGGTGACGAGTACCAGAACATGGATCTCGGCAGCACCTTCACCGTTCAGCTTTACGCAACTCAGATGTCTGCTGAAGAGGATAGCTTCGGCCCTGAGTACGATATCATCGTTCCCTCGCCTGAGCTTCCCGCAGCTCTTGTAACTCCCCTTGACAACCTCAACATCACCTACACCACTGATTTCCCCAACGGTACTCCCGTTGCAAATCCCCTTCCTCTTAACGCAGGTTATCAGTTCCTTCCCACCGAGTACGGTAAGGATCTTGAGAACGAGAACAATCCTGCATTCCCCAACGAGGCTGGTATGTCCGCATACAAGCACTGGCACGCAGATTACGTTGTAACTGCTGACTCCGATATTGCTCTCAACACTATCGCTCTTGCTGGTTACTACGGAGCATTCTGCAAGGACTACAACAATGATAACTGGGTAGCTATAATGGATGATAGCACCGATGTTCTCACCGCTGGCTCCGAGGTTGCTCTTCTTGACGTTCTTGGCAACTTCTGCGTAACCTACCAGGATATCTGTGACTGGGGTAACGACGGTAAGGGCTTCCAGTGCGGTATCATCGCTCGCGATGCAACTGCTCTTGCAGGCACCACCATCACTGTTGAGCTTCGTCTTTACGAGAACCTTAACAACGAGTGGAGCGACAGCTCTCACGACTGTGACGGTGTAAACTACGACGGTTACTACGAGACTGTAGGTACCTTCACCTACACCTTCCCCCACACAGCAGAGTATGTTGCAGAGCAGCTTGCTGCAGGTTCTGATATCACCCTTCTCAACGACGTAGTGTTCGACAAGAACACCACCATCACCATTCCTAACGGTGTAGAAAGCACTCTCGACCTTAACGGTTACACTATCTCCACTACCGCTAACAAGAGCGGCAACCAGGAGCTCTTCCTTGTTAAGGGCGACCTCACCGTTAAGAACGGTTCTATCGAGATGGTTGCAGAGAACAACCAGGGTTGGGGCTCTATGGCTACTATCTTTGACGTAACCGCAGGCGGCGCTCTTACTCTTGAAGGCGTTAACGCAAGCATTAGCGGCACTGATATGAGCTTCATCGCACACCTTAACAACTGGGGTGAGGCTTCCATCTCTGTTAACAACTGTGAGTTCTATGCTCCCTACGTAGCAGTTCGTGCATTCAACTCCGGCTATGACATGAACAACGTTACCATCAAGAACACCAACGTTACCGGTGGTGGTAGACTCTTCTGGGTACACAACTACACCTCCGAGGGCGCAAATGATTCTACTCTGAATCTCGACATCTACGGTAACAATAATACCAGCGAACATGCAACGCCCATTCGCTTCGGATTTAGCAATTCGGTTTATTACGATCTCGACGGTAACGCAATCTAATAAATTCGGTTTCGTGTACGATAGATAAATCCTAAAGTCCGTCCCAACCCCTCGGGGTTGGGCGGCAATTAAAGGGTATAAACCCGTTTATGCCCTTCAATTGCCGAAACGATAGTTTCCAGCAAACGATTTTTGTATATAGCTTTAGGAGAAAAAAAGAGAATGAACCCTTTTAAAAGTACAAAGCAAAGACTGATTGCCTCTGTTTTGGTGCTTGTAATGTTATTTTCATCATTACTTGGTACGACCTTTGCCTGGTTTACCGATCAGGTGACCAGTGAGGGAAACACTATTCAGGCAGGTTCCTTGAAGGTCGATCTTTTACATAAGATCGGTGAAAAATGGATTTCTGTTAAGGAAAATCCCGAGCACAAAATCTTCGACTACGAGAAATGGGAGCCGGGTTACACCAGAGTGGAAACCCTCAAGGCATCAAACCTTGGTACCCTTGCGCTTCAATATAAATTGTCCCTGACCGTGGAAGCGGGAACGGAAACCCTTGGCGCTAACGGTGAGAGCCTTGCCGACGTGATCGAGGTGTACGTAAGCTACGGCGATAATGCCGAGACAAGCTACGAGGCGATCACCAAGAGCACTGCTTGGACCTATAAGGGAACACTTAAAGATGTTATGACCAACCCCGCCAACTTCATCGGCGGACAGCTTCTTCCCGCAGGTAAGTCACTTGATGCCGAGGCATCATCTACAACCGCGTTAGAAAATCAGACGGTCTCTGTTGCACTCCATATGCAGGAGAGTGCAGGGAACGAGTATCAGAATCTCAGTGTAGGCAACATCTACGTGAATATCATCGCAACACAGTGGAGCTATGAGAATGATAGCTTTAACAATTCTTACGATAATACCGTAGTATTTCCTTATGCACCCGGTGCGCTTTATTCCGCATCTGCAAGCGTTACAACCAATGCTGACGGCTCAGTTCTGACAGCTGTTGATGTTGGAAACGATTCCGATCTGGCAAAGGCTATTATTGCGGCAGGTACAAAGCTTGAGCCCGGAGTAGGCGAGGTTACTCTCGATATTTCCGTGGTAGAAGAGTACGAGGCGGCAGTTGAGATCAATGCACAAAGTGTTGTTTTCCCGCTTGATATTCATATTGAGGGAATTTCGAGCGATAATACAGTTCCTGTTACCGTAAAGGTAAATAAAGTATTCCCCAAGGGCCTCGCGTCCTATAACGTTCAGCTTTATCACGTTGAGAACGGTGTAACCGTGGCTATGACGTCGGTGAGCAGTGTAAGTGAGCTCGATGCACACAACGAGTTCTATTACGATTCCACCAGTGGCGAGATCACTCTTTCCATGGCGACCTTCTCCGAGGTTACCGGAACCGTAGCGGTTGATAACCCCTGGAACGGTATTGACGTTGATTATAGCTGGTATAACACCGAGGATACCGTGTTCGTTCTCGAGGACGTTGCTGATTTCGTCGGATTTGCTCATATCGTTGGCGGTATGGCACCCGGCATTGAGCTTGACGAATTTAATGGCAAGACCGTAAAGCTTGCAAATAGCATTAACCTCGGCGGTAGCAACGGAGTTATATTCTATCCGGTAGGCTATCACAACAGTACCGGTAGCTTCGAGCATATCACCGGTGGCAACGTCACCAGCGACGTTTCCTCCTTCGAGGGCACCTTCGACGGACAGGGAAACACCATCTCCAACGTTTATCAGAACACATGGGAAATGTTCGGCGACTATAACAACGGATACAGCGGAACGCCCAATTATTACAAGGACGGTATGGGAATTTTCGGCTTCGTTTATAACGGAACCGTAAAGAACCTCACGGTTGAAAACTTCCAGTCCGACGGTGAATTTTGCACCACGGGTTGCGTGGCAGCATATTCCGCGGGTATTTCTACCTTTGAAAATATACGTATCACAAACTGCAATCCCAGAGCATATAACGTGCCTAACGGCGGTGTAGTAGGCTATGCTTACGACGAATCCGCGGCGGCAGAAAACTCTATCACCTTTACTAACATCGTCGTTGACCACACCACCAAGATCACAGCTCTTTGGGGCTCTTGGGACGTTTCCTGCGGCGGTATCCTCGGTAGACTCGGTGACACCACCAAGCTTACTATGAAAAATTGTACAGTCGGTGCAGTTATGGACGTTTACAATGACGTTTGCGCTAACTATCAGTACTACGATTTCAGATATGCAGGCATCCTTATCGGTACCGTCGGCTCTGACGGAGATACCACCGATCAGCAGTCTAAAATGACGTTCGATGGCTGTAAGGTCTACTACGGCAGCTGGTCCAACGACCTCCACTATTACTGTGAGCTTGTCGAAAACAGCATCGCTTCCTACACCCATGATTATCAGTTCAGCCGTCTTACCAAGGTTGGCTCCGTAAGTGAGCTTCGTGACCTTGAGGGCAAATGGAACAGAGTCGGTGACTTTGTAGTTGTAAACGGTAATGAAGTTACCTGCTATCACATCCGTAAGGATGCAAACGGAAACTTCGACGAGCACCTTCACGAGAAAGAAGGATACGAGACCGTAAACGGTGAAACCGTTCTCGTAGAAGACAAGCAGTGTGTACACATTCCCTTCAAACAGCTTTACACGGGTTATGGTTGGGGCGCATCCTCGGTTGCAGGCAACACTGCAGTTGCGGAAGCAAAGTACACCATCACCTACATGTACGAGGGTAGTGTGCTTGACGTTGTTTACGTTACCGATAACTCCACCGCTCATAGCACCGCGAACGGAGAGCTTGAAGACTACGTTACGGGTATCACAGGCTCGGATTACGTGTTCGACGCATGGGTAAATGCCGGCGGTAATCCCGTATCCGAGATAGCGGCAGGCAATACCGAGAATATAACTCTTTACGTAACCTGGAAATCATATCACGTTGCAAGATTTGTTGACCAGCACGGAAACGTTATCTACGAGGCAACCTTCAAAAAGGGTGACACCATCATTGAGGAGCCCGCAGTTCCCGAAATCGAGTACTGCACCGGTAAGTGGGAGGATTATAGCGAAAAGCTTCGTAACGCAACCGGTGACGTTGTAATCTACCCCGTATACACCATCGATTCAAATAATCTGGATGCCACCGGTGTTGATGAAGACGGTGACGGAGATATCGACTATTACCAGATCAATTCCGTCAACACGACCGCAACTGGCGGAGCAGTAAATATCCCCGGATACATCAACGGCATTAAGGTTAAAGTCATCGTAAAGCTTGGTGAAAACATTCAGGGTAGCGTTACACAGATAGCGGTTCAGTCCGGTGTTGAGCAGCTTAATGACCAGTCCTTCGCTCATACACCCAACCTGACAGAGGTATGGCTTCCTACCACGATCACTAACATCGGCTCCAACACATTCTCGATCCAGGGTAATGATAAGAAGGATCAACTTACCATTTACTTTGCCGGAACAATGGCAGAATGGGAAGCGATCACTAAGGCAACCGACTGGTCCAAGGGTATGCGTGGCGGTTCGAAGATCGTATGCTCCGACCAGACCGGCGAATTTGAAAATAACGGTAAAATCAAATGGACCACTAACACAAAATAAAAGATAATTTATCGCGTTGTCCCCAACCCCTCGGGGTTGGGCGGCAATTAAAGGGTATAAACCCGTTTATGCCCTTCAATTGCCGAAACGGTTATTTTGGCAGCTTGACGTTTGTATTATAAATTTAAGGAGAAATATATCATGAAACAACCAAAAAGCTTGAAGCAGCGGTTGATCGCCGCCGTTCTTGTTCTGGTGATGGTTTTCACCTCACTGATTGGAACGACGTTCGCGTGGTTTACCGACCGTGCAGCCAGTGAGGGCAACGTCATTCAGACAGGTACCTTGAAGGTCGATCTTTTACACAAGACCGGCGATAACTGGATCTCCGTAAAGGATAATCCCGATCACAAGGTGTTTGACTACGACAAGTGGGAGCCGGGATACACCCGCGTTGAAACACTTAAGGTAGCAAACCTCGGTAGCCTCGCTCTTAAATACAAGCTCTCCGTTGAGGCACTTGACGGAACTGCAGTAACAGGAGCAAATGGCGAAAATCTCGCAGACGTTATCGAAGTTTATATCACTTATAGCGAAACTACCGAATCCAACTACAGCGACATAACCTCCAGCGATAAATGGGTTCGCAAGGGTACTCTCACCGAGGTGTTGAATGCTCCTGCAAGCTTTATCACCGGTAACCTGTTCCCCTCGGGACAGTACGTTGACGGTTCTTATGGCGCGGTAACCGGAGTTGGTAATCAGATCGTAAAGATCGCCCTCCACATGAAGGAGGATGCAGGCAACGAGTATCAGAAGCTTAGCATCGGCGACGTTAGTGTAAACATCGTTGCTACTCAGTGGACATATGAAAACGACAGCTTCGGTAGCGACTACGACAAGGATTCTGTTTTCCCCGAGCTTAATATCGGCGGCATTACAGTTGACGTACAGACTGCGAACGGAGTAGTAACCGACACTGCCACCATTAGCGGCGAGGGTGTTTCCGGCATTATTCCTGCCGGTGTTGCGGTTGACTCCGGCGTAAACAAGCTTGGTCTTTCCGTTACCGAAAAGGCAGAGAGTGATGCAAACCTCACTCTTAACGACGGTGAGGCTCTCCGCTCTCTTGACGTGCATATGTACGGCGTTTCCAAGAACAATACCGTTCCTATGCTCATCACTGTTGAGCAGGCTATGAAGCCCGGCCTTAACATCGGTAACTACACCCTCTACCACCTCGAGAACGGTGTAACCGTTGCTATGACCGCAGTTAACACCGCGGCCGACCTCGACGCACACAACGAGTTCTACTACGATCCCGCAACCGGCGACGTAACTCTCGCTATGGCAACCTTCTCCGAAGTTGCCATCATCGCAGAGCCTGCTAAGTGGGAGGGCAAGCGCGATTATTCTTGGTACGATGCTTCTAAGACCGAGCTTACCATCGCAAATGCTGACCAGCTTGCAGCCTTTGGCGCAATCGTTGGCGGCATGGCTAAGACAGCTGACAAAGTTGATATCGATCAGGATTCCTTCGCAGGCAAGACAGTTAAGCTTGTTGCAAACATCAATCTTGGCGACGCTGAGGCTGAGAACAACCCCAAGCTTATTTTCTACCCCATTGGATACTACAATTCCGAAGGTACCTACGAAAGAACGAATACTGCAATTACCAGCGGACTCAGAACCTTCGAGGGAACCTTTGACGGAAACGGCAATACGGTTTCCAACTTCTACCACAACACCTGGGAAATGAAGGGTGACCACAATTGGTATTCCCCCGAGGAGCAGTATTATCGTGACGGTATGGGTCTGTTCGGCAGAGTTTATAAGGGTACGGTCAAGAACCTGACCGTTAAAAACTTCTCCTCCGACGGAGAGATCGCAACCACGGGAGTTATCGCAGCATATGCGGACGGCGCAACCTTTGAAAATATCGCAATCTTCGATTGTAATCCCCGCGTATATAACATCGGCAACGGCGGTATCGTCGGATGTGTTGGTTGGTATGCAAATGAAGCAGGCCTTACTACCAAGTTCAAGAACATCACTGTTGACAACTCCAATAAGATCTCCGCACTTTGGGGCTCCTACGACGTTGCCTGCGGCGGTATCGTTGGTCAGTACTATCCCACCAGCGGTCAGACCTCCGCAAATTCCCCTAAAAATGCAGGCATTGACTTCAATAACTGTCATATTTCTGCACAGCTCGACGTTTATAACGACGTTTGCGGTAACTATCAGTATTATGCATACCGTTATGCAGGTATGCTTATCGGTTCCGTTCGCGAGAACGTAACTATCGACGGCCACGTATATCCCGACATGGACGGCATCGAAGCAACCAACTGTACCGTTCACTTCGGAACCTGGAACGACTACTACTACTGCGAGTTCGAAAAGAACGGTCACCCCAGTTATTCCGGTCCCGATGACTACAAGTTTAGCCGTATTCCTCACTCCGAGATCAACTTTACCGATTCCAACAAGAACGGAATTATCGACACGGAGGGAGAAAGAGCTTCTGTAACTGGCTGTAAGCACGAGCACACCGCAGCAGAAAACAATCAGGCAATCTACCTCCCCTTCAACAACCTCGTCACCGGCTACGGCTGGGGTGTTACAACTAAGGTTGTAGGACAGCTTGAGGGCGTTACTATTCTCGATAGAGAAGTCGCTAATTCTGTTATAAAGTTTGAGAGCAAAGTAACCGAACTTACTACAAATAGAGATTATACTATTGGTGAGATTTTCTCTTACATTAATGATTGTGGTGTAGATGTTGTTGATGGTGCAATTAACGTCACCATCAGAAATCTTGATGAAAACGGCAACGTTATTGCAACGTTTGAGCGTGGTAAAAAGTGGAATGAGGGAACAATTTCGTTCGAAAATACTGGCAATATCGAGATTGTTATTCAGGACTACTACTTCTGTACTCCTACTACTATTACTGTAGCGGTAAAAGAACGTCAACCCGAAGAGAAGTTTGACGTTGTCATGAACAATGGCGACTTCCTCCACCGCGTAGGTAATGTTGGTACCGTTGCTCTTGATAAGCTCTTTAAGGCAAAAGACGGCGTTTCTGTTGGTACGGTTTCTGTAACTGTTGAGGCTGTTACCACCGGAACCTCCGCAAGTGGAACATACTCTAATAACGCCATCCAGTTTAGCGGAACAGGTGTTGTAAAGGTTACTATCACCGACAACGAATACTGTATCCCCGCCGAGCTCTACCTCGAAGTTGTTGATGCAGTTAATGCAACCGGCGTAAAGAACGCAACAAGCAACAACGTTGTTCTCCTTAACGACTGTGGCTTCAGCTCTCTCGAAGTTTCAGGCGGATATGCACTGTATGGAAATGGATTCACAATGACTTGTGCAACTGATTCTGCTTCCTTGGGCTTTGAACAGTTTGTAAAACTTAATAATGGTACTCTTGACAATGTACAAATTGTATGTCCGAATTACGACTATGCAGCGCTTTACAGCGGGCAATTGAAAGACGATAGCAATCGCTCTGAAACCGATGCTGGAGGTACAACTAGATATTACAACGCAAAAAGTGCCGTTTTGGCTACCGGTAACTCCGAGATTCTTAACTCTCGCATTTCAGGAGGTCTTGCTGCATTAAATGCTGCAGGTGGTAATATCGTTGTAGATAATTCTCGGCTGGAATTAGGTGCTGTAGCTACTGTCTTGATTAGCGCGGCGAATAGTGTTACATTCCGCGACATTGTGTTGGTTCAGAAGCCAACTGTATCGACCTACAAGGGAGCAGACGGAAATTCGCCCAAAACCTTGATGGGTATGAGTGTTTTATTCAAGTGTGAAGCAGACGGAACTGCAACTCCTCTCACGTTGGAAGGCACACTGGTTCAGTACGCATGGGCTGATGCGAGTTATACTGTTTATATGCCAGAGGGAACGGATTCTATTGCCAACACGGTATTGGGCAAAACCAACTTTATCCATTCTATCAATGGAAAAAATAGCGTCAACCTTGGTTTTGCATATACGTCTGAAAGCGGATCTGTTGCTAAACCCAGCAATATTACAGATAACAGAACAAACAAAGCCGAAGTTCCCTATGAGTACGAGTCGGTTAAGGCTTCTGTCCCGCTTCCTATCGGCGGCTCTAAAGTAATTGATACCTATGTATATACTTACAAGAATACAAGTGGCACTCACAACGACTACAAGAATGAAACAGAATATATTCCCAATAGATATAGCGATATCGTAACTGTTTCTTATACAGATACCGCCGAAGGTCTATCCCATAGCAAAACTTATGGTACTGATGGTTGGATTTTCGTAATGAATGTCGATTTGGATACAGCAAGCAGTTATAAACTGGACTTTAGCAAATTGTCTATGATCGTCAACGGTATTAGCATTTCCGACTTTAAGGTAAACGACGGTACTAAACCTACCGAAAAGATTTCTGTTTTTGCCGGAAGTGAAACTTATACATTAACAGCGAATATTGGCGAAAAATCTTATACAGCAACCTTTGTTGTTATCGGTGTAGAAACCAGCAAGGATGCGCCCTCCCTCGTTGATAAGATAGGAGGCAATAAAATCACTTCCGGTGATGTTAGCTGGGGTCAAAATAAGTGTGTTACACGTAAAGACGACGATGGTAGTACAACTTATACCGTAACCGCCCCTGTATTGGAAGGTCTTATCGTCCGTTATTGGAGTGTTTCTGAGGGAAAATATGTTGATTTGGATTTGACTAGATTAACCCCCGCAAACTCTACCGCACTAAATGGTACCAACAACTATTGGGAATACACTGACCCCGATGACGATTTCACGCTCAAATTAACGAATACCGAATACGTACATAGTAACAATAAGCGCTATGCTATGCCCGTAGCATATGATGGTAAGCTTTACTTTGTTAGCAACAACAAAGACGGCTTAGTTTCTACCAGTAGCGGAGCACGAACCCTGAAAATGAAATATGAATTCACGGATGACAATGGTGGAACCTTGACATTTGAGCATACGTGGTCACAGGCATACGATAGTAAAAACCCGCTAAAATATCAAGATATGACCGGAATCAAAGATGGTTGCGTAACTCCCGACACGCTCATTACACTTGCAGACGGCACTCAGGTTAGAGTAGACTCTCTCAAGGGCGACGAGCTTCTCCTTGTATGGAATATGGAGACAGGTAAGCTTGACTATGCTCCTATCATGTTCATCGATAGCGATCCCGAGGAAGAGGTTGAGGTAATTAAGCTTTACTTCTCCGACGGAACCGAGGTTAAGGTAATTTACGAGCATGGCTTCTGGGATTACGACCTTAACAAGTACGTATACCTCGATGCAAGCGCGGCGGATTACATCGGTCACACCTTTGCAAAGCAGGACGGCGACACCCTTGAAAAGGTACAGCTTGTTGACGTTGTAATCGAAACCGAGCTTACAACCGCATGGTCTCCTGTAACAGTAGGACACCTTTGCTACTTTGTAAACGGTATGCTTTCAATGCCCGGTGGCGTTGGCGGTCTCTTCAACATCTTTGAGGTTGATGCTGAGACTATGACCTACGACTACGAGCAGATCGCAAAGGATATCGAGACCTACGGCCTCTTCACCTACGAAGAGTTGAACGCAATTTGTCCTCTTACCGAGGAAATGTTCAATGCCGCAGGCGGTGCATACCTCAAGATATCCATTGGTAAGGGCAACCTCACCATGGAAGAGTTGATCTACATGATCAACCGTTATAGCAAATACATCTAAAATTTATCGTTCGCAAGAACAAAAAGCCCCCAACCCTTCGGGGTTGGGCGGCAATTAAAGGGCATAAGTCAATAGTGCATTTGTGCCTTTTAATTGCTGAAAAAATAAACCTTTATGCAGATAAAAGAAAGGAGGGAACTCTTGAAAAGCTTTTTTGATTACAAAGACGGAAAAATATCCGAAAAGACGTTTTCGCAAAGTCTGATAATATCAGTTGTCAGTATTTTGCTGTGTATAGTCGTGCTTTGCTCGTTGACTTACGCATGGTTTACAACCGAATCGAAGAGTAATAGCAATACGCTTGTGTCAGGAACGTTTGACGTCGTTATAAGTGTAAAGAATGAGCATGCAATTCCTGTCGAGCCGGAATCAAATAGTGACAACAAGTACGTTTACAGGCTCCAGCCCGGAACGTATGAGATCACCTTGAAGTTGACCGAGAGTTCTACCGTCAAGGGCCACTGTGTTGTGAATATTGGCGACGGCCCTGATCTGCACACCGCGGCAATCATCGGTACAAACACCGCAAATGCGGCAGGCGCGGAAATAACCGATCCTTTCACGTTTAAGATCGTCGTGACCGAGGACACCACCCTTGCGCTCGCCCCCCGCTGGAGCGTGGCTGCAGAGCCTGATATCGCATACAACAGCACCTACTCCGCATCTTAATAATATAAAAAGGACTGAGAGTTAAGATCTCGGTCCTTTTGTATTATCAGTCAAATCTTTCACCGCACATCAAGGCTCCTTTGTGTAAAGGGAGCTGGCGCCGAAGGTGACTGAGGGATTGTCTACCCCCCACGCGCAGGCACTTCACTGTGTAGCCACTATGCTAATCTTAAGGCTCCCTCGCGTATTAAGGCTCCTTTGTGTAAAGGGAGCTGGCGCCGAAGGTGACTGAGGGATTGTCTACCTCGTCATTCTCATCACAATCCTACCGTCTCGCTACGCGATCCACCTCCCTTTACACAAGGGAGGCATGAAATACCCCCACGCGCAGGCATTTCACTGTGTAGCCACTATGCTAATCTTAATGCTCCCTCGCGTATTAAGGCTCCTTTGTGTAAAGGGAGCTGGCGCCGAAGGTGACTGAGGGATTGTCTACCCCCCCACGCGCAGGCATTTCACAAATCCCGACAGAGATTTATTTCACTGTTCAGCCACCATGGTTGACATGCTTATGCTTTTGTGCTATAATTGGCTAAGTGATATAATTTACGCGAGGAAACCTCCGACACGCGGCAACATCGCCGCAGTAAAATGCTAGAGCTTCTTATAGAGTATTCCTACTCCCGGACTCTAAATTTAATAACTAGAGAGGAAAATGAAAATGTACAATATCAGATATTATGCAATCGGACATTCATACCTTAAGCACGGCCCCTTCAACGGCTGGCAGACTGAAGGCTTTTGGGGAATGGCGGCAAGCGCGCCCGAAAATGATTATTTCCACAAATTTCAGGACGGCTTAAAAGCGGCATTTGATTGCAATATCGAGGCGATTGCAGAGAACCACGCGGTTTACGAGCGCCTCTGCACAGTTGATGCAACCGAGGAAAAGTACCGCTCCTCCGGTGAATACAGACATATGCAGGAGGTGCTTGAAACCTTCAAGCCTAACCTTATCTCTATCTTTGTCGGCGGCGGCAATACCCCGGCAAACGACGAGAAATCCCTTACACAGTTCTTCTCGGTGCTTTACGACCTGGTTGCAAGGTCAAAGCATAAGGATGCCGTGGTTGTGTGCATAATGAAGAACCCCGCACAGCACAAAATGTCCAAGGCTATTGCTGACAAGTACGGCTTTATCAGTGTTGACGTGTCCTTCATTCATGCGAAAAGTGGCAAGGAAAACCCCTACTACGCGTTTAACGCATACCCCGAATACGATGAGCTTGCCGCAAGGGGAGCGGTCGAGTTCCGCACCCATCCCGGTGACGAGGGGCACCTCGCAATAGCAAATGCAATGCTCGACGGTGTGCGCGATGCCGTTGCCACCATTCCGGAGGGTGATTTTAACGAGGAATATAGCTACGAGAAGTATTCCGTTACCGGTAATCCCACCTGGTTTACCATAAAGACCACACCCAAAATGAAGGTGTTCTATTTTGGATTTAACTTAAGACAGGAGGGCAACACCGTTATATTTGGCTCCGCTCCCGGCACCGGTGCATCCCTTCTTGCGGAAAGGGGCAATACTCCCATCACCGGCAACACGTTTTATGCCGAGCTTAAGGTTGACGGCGCGG
The DNA here is from genome assembly GCA_045659365.1 of Eubacteriales bacterium. GTDB lineage: Bacteria > Bacillota > Clostridia > Oscillospirales > CAG-272 > UBA1740. The sequence goes on from JAZOWT010000074.1 coordinate 20,299, forward strand.
CAGAGGGAAGTGTATTGAACGTTGAGTTCACCGGCACACTTGGTAAGGCAGTGGCATCGACGCCCATTGTTGCGGGTATGCATATGTACGAGATTGACGTTCCGGCAGGACTTGGCGAGATAACCTCGCTTCGCATGGTGCCAGGCGCGATAGAGTGTGTGCTCTCTGTAAATGAAATAGGATTTAAAGGATAAGGATGAAATATAAAAATGGAGCTTAAGGGTAAAATAATTGATTTCCTCGGCGACAGTATAACCGAGGGTGTAGGTGTTGAGGATAGAGAAAACAACCGCTACGATAACATACTCAAAAGAAAGTACGACCTTAAGGCGGTCTACAATTACGGTGTTGGCGGATCTCGTCTTGCACACCAGAACAAGCCCAGCGACAAGCCCCGTCACGACCTCTGCTTCTGCGGTAGAGCTTACGACCTCAATCCCGATGCTGATATTATCGTTGTTTACGGCGGTGTAAACGACTACTTCCACGGTGATGCCCCCGTTGGTAAGCTTGGTGACAAGACTCCCGCTACCTTTGCCGGTGCAGTGTATTTTCTTATGAACTATCTCAAGACCGAGCACCCCGGCAAGCAGATCGTATTTATGAGTCCTGCGCGCTTCTTCTATGACGGCTTGGTTGGTGACACCCCCTCAAAGCGCCCGATGAAGCTTCCCGATGCTATGCCCATTCTTGGCTACACCAAGATCATCAAGGACACCGCAGCGCTCTTCGATATTCCCGTTCTTGACCTTTTCGAGAACCTCGGAATCGACCCCGCCGATCCCGTACAGAGAGAAAAATATACCACCGACGGCTTGCACTTTAACGACGCAGGACAGTACTTTATCGCTGACTGCCTTGGTAAGTTCCTCGAGTCCCTTTGATAACGAAAAAATAGTAAAGCAAAGCACCCGTGTCAATTTTTTGACACGGGTGCGCCTTTTTTTATGACATTATATCAAGCAGTGCGGACTTCTCGCTCTCTTCACTGGGCGAGTATCCGAAGTAGGACTTATAATTGCGGAAGAATGTTGCATAGTCATTGAAGCCGCATTCAGTGAACACGTCTGTCGGACGTCCTCCGCGGCGGATCATTCTGCGCGCAAGCATCAGTCTTTTTGAGGTAACGTACTTCATCGGTGTCATTTTGATATGCTCGACGAAAAGGTGGTGCAGATGCCCCTTTGTGATATAGAGCGCAGCGCATATCTCCTCTACCGAGCCGATCGAGGTAAGGTTTTCACGTATGTAGTCAAGCGCCTTGCTGATTATCGGATTGACGTTTCCGTCGTCCTCACCTTTCATAAGAGAAAGATTATACAGTATCTCCTCGGAAACGTTGTTTATCAGTCGCGTGTAATCCTCCTCCGAAAACTTGCCGTAGTAGTAATCCATTTTTGCAAACATTTCATAGATCAGGTCGTTTCCTGCACATTTGTATACGTCGCGGCCGGATTTGATCTTTTGCCAAAGCTCACCGGACAGTCTTTTGTGGTCTGTAATAATGTCGTATCTCTCGTAGGTCGTTTCACGTATAGGATAGATATTATGTAGTATATACGGCTTTGAGATAACAATGTCGCCGTTCTTTAATTCGTAGGTTCGGCCCTCTGCGGTGTAGTTCATCTCGCCGCGCACAAGGTATATGATCTCGCATCTGTCGTGCAGGTGCGCACTGAACCTGTCGAGGCTGATACCCTCGTTTATTGTATGGTTAAATGAAATATCATCATTTTTGATCAGTGATATTATTTTACTCATGTTTCCGACCTCACTATGTTGATATTCTAATAATAGCATATAATTACACTTTTTGCAATATAAATCTACATTATTTATTATTTACTTGTAATTAATTGTACGATATAATGAAGGTACAATAATTTTTTTGGAGGTTCTTATGAAGGACATCAGAGTTGCCGTTATAGGACAGGGCAGAAGTGGCCGTAATATCCACGGTGCCTATTACAAAAGCGAAGCTAATGAGCATTATGAGGTAAGGGTAGTAGTTGAGGCAGATCCCGCAAGACGCGAGCTCGCACTCAAGGAGTACCCCGGCTGTGTAGCGGTTGAGAGCTACACTGAGCTCTTTGGCAGAGATGATATTGACATTGTAGTAAATGCATCCTGGTCTCAGGATCACTATGCAGTTACCCGTGATCTTCTTTCTCACGGATTCAACGTTCTTGTTGAAAAGCCTATGGGTCGTAATCGCTACGAGTGTGACGATCTTATGAAGTGCGCAAAGGATAACGGTGTTATCCTCGCAGTATTCCAGCAGTCATTCTATGCACCCTATTATGTATTTGCAAAGGCTCTTTGCGACAGCGGTAAGCTTGGCGAGATCCAGCAGATCGATATTAAGTACAATGCTCTTGTACGTAGATGGGACTGGCAGACTCTTCAGTGCAAGGTAGCCGGTAGCGTTTACAACACCGGTCCTCACCCCATCGGCCTTGCTCTTGGATTCCTTGACTATGACAAGAATGCCGAGGTTAAGTACTCCCGCCTTGCTCTTGCTAATGCCAGTGGTGATGCTGAGGACTATGCAAAGATCATTATCTCCGCTCCCGGCAAGCCTGTTATCGACATTGAGATGAATGCGATCGACGGCTTCGCACCTAAGCTTATGAAGATCTGCGGCACCAAGGGTACTTTCTACTGCGATACCGCAAAGTATGAGATGAAGTACATCGTGGATGGCGAAAACCCTGTACGTCCTGTTGTTTTTGAGGCACTCAAGGATGCTGACGGTATGCCTGCATACTGCTCTGAGAAGCTTGAGATACACGAGGAGTCCGGTGAGTTTGAGGGTACTCCCTTTACCACTGCCGTATACTCCTTCTATGATATGCTTTACAATACCCTTAAGAATGGCGCACCCCTTGAGGTAACACCTGAAACCGCGGCAAGAGTTATCGGTATAATCGAAAAGGTTCATGCGGATAACCCCCTCCCCGTGCGCTATTAATTAGCGAAAAGGAGCGATTTGAGTATGTATAAGATAGCTATACTCGGCTGTGAAAATTCCCATGCCGATGCTTTTCTTGGTCTTATAAAGGATGGCAAGTATACCGACATTGAGGTTCTTGGTGTTTATACTAACGAGCCCGAGGCCGAGGAAAGAATGCAGAAGAACTTTGGTGTATATTGCGCCAAGTCATACGATGAGTTCGTCGGCAAGGTTGACGGTATCGTAATTACCGCACGCGACGGCAAGAATCACTATAAGTATGCAAAGCCCTATATCGCCAGCGGCATTCCTATGTTTATTGATAAGCCCATCACCAGTGATGAAGATGAGGCTGTGACCTTTATGAAGGAATTAAAGTCACACGGGTGCAGAGTAGTTGGTGGATCCAGCTGCCCTCACGCCCCCCTCGTTCACGAGCTTCGAGATGCTCTTAAGAGCGGCGAAAACGGAAAAGTTTACGGCGGATACTACCGCTCGCCTATATCTATGGTGAACAACTACGGCAATTTCTTCTTCTATGCACAGCATCTTACGGAGGTTCTTGAATCTGTACACGGCTACAACCCCACCTCCGTTATCACTCACGTAAACGGCAACGTTATCACTGGTACCGTTCGTTACCCCGAGTATGACGTAAGCTTTGAGTTCGTTGACGGCAACTACACCTATGCCGCTTATCTCAGCACAGAGAAGGGAATGCTCGGTGGCACATATCCTATAACCGGTGACCTTTATCCTGTTGAGTTCGGTGCATTCTATAATCTCCTTAAGGGTGAGGCTCAGCCCGCCACCTACGAGGATTTCATGGCTCCTGTCCGTCTGCTTTGTGCTATGGAGCGCTCTATCGCAAGCGGAAAGGAGGAGGCAGTAACTCCTGCCACCGAAATCTGATGTCAAAGATAATCATATCCGCATTTGCTGATGAGTACGATCACGATCCGCATCAGCAGGCTGAGTTTCTTGAGAGTCGCGGTGTAAATTACATTGAGCCCCGTTTTAGCAGCGGTAAGAATATTGCGAGCCTTACCGAGGAGGAAGCAAAGGAATATGCCGCCCTCCTTGCTAAGCACGGTGTCCACGCCTTCGCAATAGGCTCTCCTGTCGGAAAAATCAATCTTGCAGATGATTTTGATGCCCACCTCGAGCTTGCAAGAAATTGCTTCAACAATGCCAGAATCATGGGTGCAAAATACATCAGAATGTTCAGCTTCTATCTTCGTGACGGTCAGAGCCGTGACGATGCCAGAGATGAGGTTATCGAAAAGCTCGGTCGCCTTATCGATCTTGCCGATGAGTATGGTGTCGTTCTCTGTCATGAGAACGAGGCAAACATTTACGGTGAGACGCCTGACAGATGCCTCGATATATTGAACGCATTTGGCGGCAGACTTAAGGCTGTTTTCGATATGGGCAACTTCGTGCTTGACGGTCATCCTCCGTTCCCTATGGCATATGAGCTTCTCAGGGATTACATCGCATACTTCCATATCAAGGACAGTATGAGCATTGGTGCCATAGTTCCTCCCGGACTCGGCGAGGCTAATATCAAGGAAATCCTTGCAGCGCATAAGTCATACGTTAACTCCGATATCGTAGTAACTCTCGAGCCGCACCTTGAAACGTTTGACGGTCTCAATAAGCTCGTTGGCAAGACCTTTGAGAATCCTTATAAGTTCGAAACTCCCAAGATCGCATTCTCGACCGCTCTTGACAAGCTTGAGGAAATACTCGCGGAAATTGGCTGAAAATGTAACAAAACAAACATTTTTCACCATAACGGAACGACAAAATGAAACAAAAAGACCGATTGGATTTTCCAATCGGTCTTTTTAATTCGGTTACCTGAAATGTGAAAGCCTTTTTACTCTTCAATAAGCTTCTGGGCAGCGGCTACAATGATGCTTGCGGTGCCGTCAATACCAAGAGTAGAGGAGTTGATAGCCATATCGTAGTTATCATACTTGCCCCACTTGTTTCCGGTGTAGAAGTTGTAGTAGGATGAACGGCGACGGTCGGTCTTGTTCATAACGTCGATGATCTGCGAGGACTTGATCTCCGGATGTCTTTCGGCAATTCTCTTCTTTCTGTGGTCCACGTCACCGTAGATGAACAAGCGCATAACACCCTCCTCGTCACGAAGCACGTAGTCAGAGCAACGACCGATAACAACACAGCTGCCCTTAGCCGCATAGCCCTTTATGATGTCGGACTGGAGAATGAAAAGCTTGTCGTTAAGAGGCATCTTGTATCCGAAGTGCATGGTTGCACCCGCGATGTTAGAGCCCATAGCAAGGGTGTAAAGCAGGCTGTTTGCCGCGGACTCATCCGCGTTCTTTATTACCTCCGCATTAAGCTCGCTCTTTGAGGCTGCGTCGGTTATTATTTCCTTGTCGTAAAGCGGTATTCCAAGCGCTGCGGCAACCTTTTCGCCGATCTCGCGTCCTCCGCTGCCGTATTGTCTGGCAATGGTAATGATGATTTTTTTAGCCATAATAACCTCCGTGATAACTTTCTTTTACTGTATTATATCAAAAAAATGGTAATTTGTAAAGAGCTTTTTAATATATCTTCACCAAAAATATTGAAAAACCGATTTGTTTGTGATACAATAACCTTATATTTTATAAGCTGGAGGTGGCTTTATGAAGCTTGCTGTATCATCAATGATACCCTTAATTGATGCCCTTTGTGCCGATAAGCTTGGCATTTCTGTTGAGGATCTTATGCGCAAAAGCGGTAGGGCAGTGGCCGATGCAGTAAGGGCGCGAGTCCCCGCAGGCGGCAATATAGTCGTCCTTGCAGGAAAAAGTAATAACGGTGGCGACGGATATGCTGCCTCAGTAGATCTTATGGAGGAGTACTCCGTAAAGGTAATTGATATATTCTCCGAGGGACAAAAGAAGCCGGAGGGAAAGAAATTCCTCGAGCTTTTCAAGAATAACGGTGGCGAGATCATCTCATTTACAGGACTTGGTGACATTAAGGGGCTTCTTGATAATGCCCACTGTGTCATCGATGCTATTTTCGGCATCGGATTTGCAGGTGAAATGCCCGAGTTTCTCCGTCCGCTCTCCGTTTACGTGCGCGGACTTGTTGGTGTACATAAGATAGCAATCGACGTTCCTCTCGGTGTGAATCCGGATAACGGCAGTGTCAGTGATTATGCGATCAGCTCGACCGCGACCGTATGCCTCAGCTTTATAAAGCCGGGTATCGTATCATACCCCGCGCGCTCTTACGTCGGAGAGATCATATACTGCGATCTCGGAGTTCCGCGTGAAGAGGTCTTTAAAAGCTTTGAATTGCGCCATCATATGATAGAGAATAACTGGGTTCGTAAGAACCTGCCACAAAGAGAGAAAAACTCCAACAAAGGCACATTCGGTAAGCTTCTTGTTATAACCGGAAGCGAGCGCTATCGCGGTGCGGCACACCTCTCGCTCGAGGCAGCCCTGCGCGGCGGTGTGGGTCTTGTTACGTACGTCGGCTCTCACTCGGTAGCCTCCGAGCTCTCAATGAAATACCCCGAGGTTATCTACAAGGAAAAGAGCATAGGCGACAGCCTCACCGATGCGGATATTGAGGAAATATGTGCGCTTTCCGGCTCTCACAGTGCGACTCTTGTAGGTTCCGGATCTGACAATACTGACGGTCTTGGCCGTCTTACACTTGCGCTCCTTGCCTCCGAGGGATCCCCCCTTATACTTGATGCAGATGCTATAAATGCACTTTCCACCATGGGAGAGCAGGGAATACTTGCGCTTAAAAAATCACCCCGTGAGGTAATAATTACACCTCACCCCCTCGAATTTGCCCGTCTTTCAATGTCAGATGTAGCGGCAATTCAGCTTCACAGACTCGAGGTTGCAGAGCGCTTTGCGGTGGAAAACAATATTACCCTCGTCCTCAAGGGAGCAGGAACTATCATAGCTAACGCTGATGACGTTTATATCAACGTTACAGGCTCCTCCGCACTTGCCAAAGCAGGTAGTGGTGACGTCCTTGCAGGTGTGCTTGCCTCTCTTGTAGCGCAGGGCAAGTGCAAGTCTAACGTTGCGGCAGCGCTTGCGGTATATCTGCATGCTATCGCCGGCCAGCGTCTTGCCGGTCAGTTTTCCGACTACGGAGTGACTCCCTCCGATCTTCCTAAGGAGATCGCGCGCACCATATCCGACCTTCTCTCTGACGGTGGAGAGCATATCTGAAAAAAGCATTGACAAATATATAAAATTATAGTATAATTTATGTATTTTAAAGACGAAATTTGAAAGGCAAATAAACTAATGAAGATTTATGACGAGCTTGTTGCCCGCGGACTTATCGCGCAGGTAACAGACGAAGATGAAATTAAAGAGCTTGTAAATAACGGACAGGCTACATTTTACATAGGCTTCGATCCTACCGCTGATAGCCTTCATGTAGGTCACTTTATGGCGCTCTGTCTTATGAAAAGACTCCAGATGGCTGGCAACCGCCCCATCGTTCTTATCGGTGGCGGTACCGGTTATATCGGTGACCCCTCTGGCAGATCTGATATGAGATCCATGCTCACTCCCGAAACCATTCAGCATAACTGCGACTGCTTCAAAAAACAGATGGAAAAGTTCATCGAGTTTGGCGAGGGTAAGGCAATCATGGTGAACAATGCAGATTGGCTTCTCGGTCTTAACTACATTGAGCTCCTCCGTGATGTTGGAGCCTGCTTCTCCGTAAACAGAATGCTTACCGCTGAGTGCTATAAGCAGAGAATGGAGAAGGGTCTTTCATTCCTTGAGTTCAACTACATGATAATGCAGTCCTATGACTTCTATCATCTTTATAAGGAATACGGCTGTAACATGCAGTTCGGTGGCGATGACCAGTGGTCCAACATGCTTTACGGTACCGAGCTTATCAGAAGAAAGCTTGGTAAGGATGCATATGCCATGACCATCACCCTCCTTCTTAACTCCGAGGGTAAGAAGATGGGTAAGACTGCCAACGGTGCTGTATGGCTCGATCCTGCAAAGACCTCGCCCTACGATTTCTATCAGTACTGGCGTAACGTTGGTGACCAGGATGTCCTCAAGTGCATCAGAATGCTCACCTTCCTTCCCCTCTCCGAGATAGACGAGATGGATAAGTGGGAGGGCGCACAGCTCAACCAGGCTAAGGAGATCCTCGCATACGAGCTCACCAAGATGATCCACGGTGAAGAGGAGGCAGGTAAGGCACAGGCCGCTTCCCGCGCTCTCTTCGGCGCAGGTGACTCCAGCCTTACTCCTACTGTTGAGGTAGATCCTGCTACTCTCGTTGAGGGTAAGATCGACGTCAACTCTCTTCTCGTACTCGGTAAGATGGTTCCCTCTAAGTCCGAGGGACGTCGTGCAATAGAGCAGGGCGGTGTAACCGTAGACGGTGAGAAGCTTACCGACGTTCGCGCTACCGTAACCGAGGAGCAGCTTAAGGCAGGCGTCCTCATCAAGCGCGGTAAAAAGAGCTTTAATAAGTTTGTTCTTGCTTAATTGAAAAGGTAAAAGAGCCGAATCGACCGATTCGGCTCTTTTGTATAGCAAAGCTCCAATCCAATCAGGCTCGCCCTCTGGGAGAGCTGGCGCAAAGCGACTGAGAGGGCGCCTTCCTCCGAGAGGAAGATGGCACGCTCAACGTGACGGAAGGAGTGTGCGCGAGTAGGGCACGGAAGATAAATTATCTTGACGCACAGTGCTGCTGCGGAGAATTAGCGGCAG
>JAZOWT010000075.1:0-7415 GCA_045659365.1 Eubacteriales bacterium
CGTTGACGCGCTGGTGTGGCTCAATGGCAGAGCAGCTGATTTGTAATCAGCAGGTTGATGGTTCGACTCCGTTCACCAGCTCCAGTGTTTATGGGGGAATTCCCGAGCGGCCAAAGGGGGCAGACTGTAAATCTGTTGTCACTGACTTCGCTGGTCCGAATCCAGCTTCCCCCACCATAACAAAAGACCGACCCTTGTGGCCGGTCTTTTGTTATGTCGGCGCAGCCGGGTGAGGTCCGCGTGCCGCAGGCGATCGCGGGCCGCATTCCGCCAAAGGCGGTATCTTGCGTAATGCGGAGCACTTCGCTCTCTGTGGAATAACCTTAGCACCTAGCATAATCGCCACCCCGCATAGCAATACCCAGCTTCCCCCCGACCCTTGTGGTCGGTCTTTTGTTATGTCGGCGCAGCCGGGTGAGGTCCGCGTGCCGCAGGCGATCGCGGGCCGCATACCGCCAAAGGCGGTATCTTGCGTAATGCGGAGCACTTCGCTCTCTGTGGAACAACCTTAGCACCTAGTATAATCTCAACCCCGCATAGCAATACCCAGCTTTCCACCGATCCAAACGGATCGGTTTCTTTTTTATCTTGGCGTAGGGGACAACGTCCTCGGCGTCCCTTATATTTTATTCTATTTAAAAAAAGTATTGTAATCTAGTGCAAACTGTGGTAAAATAAACTATAAATTTTCATTCATACTCTTTTTAAAGGTGGTGATTCGGTAATGAGAATCGTTATAAAGATAGGAACTTCTACGCTTACGCACGTTGGTGGATCGGTAAATCTGCGCAGAATAGAGTCATTGTGCAAGATCATCAGCGACATGGCGAATGCGGGTAATGAGGTAATCCTCGTATCGTCGGGTGCTATCGGAATGGGCACGGCAAAGCTGAAGCTCAAGGAACGCCCACGCGATATTGCGGGAAAGCAGGCTGCTGCGGCGGTCGGACAGTGCGAGCTGATGTATATATACGATAAGGAATTTACCGCATACAATCACACGGTAGCACAGATACTTCTAACCGCGCCAGACCTTAAGTGTGAGGACAGGCACGCGAAGTTCACCGCGACGATGAACCGCCTTTTGGAGCTTGGAGCAATTCCGATCATAAACGAGAATGACACTGTTGCTACCGAGGAGATCGAGTTTGGCGACAATGACACCCTCGCGGCGCTTGTGGCAAGCAGTGTGGGTGCTGATATTCTGGTTCTACTCTCGGACATTGACGGTCTTTACACCGCGGATCCTCACAAGGATCCAGAGGCGAGCCTTATACCCGAGGTATATGAGATCACCGACGATATACGCGCGCTTGGTGGCGGTGCCGGATCGGCGCTTGGTACAGGCGGCATGGTGACAAAGATACGCGCGGCAGAGATAGCAACCGAGTCAGGATGCGATATGATAATTGCAAACGGTGCGTACCCCGAGCTGCTCTACAACGTTATGGACGGAAATCTCGCGGGCACAAGATTCTACTCAAAGAGGAGATAAAAATGAGCACGACGCAGGAAATTCTCGTCCGTGCGGTGGAAGCAAAACGCAAAATGCGTGGTGCGGACGACGAAAGGATAAATATGGCGCTCGGCTTTATGGCTGACGCGCTTATAGAAAATACAAAAGAGATACTTGCGGCAAACGAGGTTGACCTTAAGTTAGCCGAGGGCAGGATATCACCGGTTATGATCGACAGACTGCGCCTCACCGAGGACAGAATACTCGGAATGGCAAACGGCATTCGCGAGATAGCGGCACTTCCCTCTCCGCTTGGCAGAATCATTAAGAGAGTCGAGCGCCCGAACGGACTCATAATCGACCGCGTGTCGGTGGCTATGGGTGTTATTGCGATCATCTACGAAAGCCGCCCGAACGTGACCTCGGATGCGGCGGCGCTTGCCATAAAGAGCGGTAGCGTGTGTGTATTGCGCGGTGGCAAGGAGGCCTACAACTCATCTTGTGCGATCGTGGATGCGCTAAAGATGGGACTTGAGCGCGCAGGACTGCCCAAGGAGGCGGTGCAGCTTGTCGAGGACACTACTCGCGAGAGCGCAACCGAGCTTATGCGCGCGAAGGGGTACGTTGACCTTTTGATACCTCGCGGTGGTGCAGGACTTATACGCGCATGTGTTGAAAATGCTATTGTTCCCTGCCTTGAAACGGGTACCGGAATATGCCACGTCTACGTAGACAAGGCCGCAAATATAGATATGGCACTTGATATTATCGAAAACGCAAAAACCTCCCGCCCATCGGTATGCAACGCGGCAGAGGTCTGCCTTGTTCACAGGGATATTGCCGATGATTTTCTTCCTCTATTAAAGAAAAGATTGGTGGACGGTCGTAGCGAGAGCCCGGTCGAGCTTATCCTCGATACCGAGGCCTCAAAGATCATTGACGGAACGGCGGCTTCTGACGAGTCGTTTGACACCGAGTTTCTGGATTACAAGCTGGCGATAGGCATTGTCAGTGACGTCGGTGAGGCTATCGAGCACATTTCCCGACATTCCACGGGACATAGCGAGGCAATAATCACCGATGACGACGAGGCAGCCGAGCTTTTCGTGGAATGTGTGGATAGCGCGGCAGTATACGTAAACGCGTCAACGAGATTCACCGATGGTGGCGAGTTTGGTCTTGGATGCGAGATGGGAATCTCGACACAGAAGATGCACGCGCGCGGACCTCTCGGAATCGAGGAGCTAACCACCTACAAATACGTAATACACGGAAAGGGACAGGTGCGCTGATATGAAGATCGGATTTATTGGCACGGGAAATATGGGCTATGCCCTGCTCCGGGCGGCAGCAAAACGTGAAAAAAACGAGATATTTGTTTATGACAAGGACGAAAACAAGGCTAAGGATATAGCCGCAAGCACAGGCACTAGCTATGCAGATGCAAGGGCTATTGCAGGTGAGTGTGACTACGTTTTTCTTGGTGTTAAGCCGAATATAATTCCCTACGTCATAAGCGAGATAAAGGATCATATAGGCGAGAGCACCACGCTTGTATCCATGGCGGCAGGCATTAAGATAGAGAGTATCGAAAAGATGCTTGGAACCTCCGATGCATCTATAATCAGGATCATGCCGAACCTTGCGGTTTCTATCGGTGCTGGCACAGTACTCTGGTGCACCAATACTCCCGGCAGTGAAAAGGCCGGTGGATTCATCGATGCAATGAGCGAGGCCGGAGCCTTTGCCAAGATAGATGAGACCAAAATAGATGCAGGATCTGCCGTATCCGGATGCGGACCGGCATTTGCATACATGTTTATCGATGCGATGGCTGACGGCGGTGTTGCATGCGGTCTTACTCGCAAGGAGGCTCTTGAATACACCACTCAGGTGCTTATCGGCGCGGCAAGGATGGTTCAGCAGACCGAAAGGCATCCTGACGAGCTTAAGGACGAGGTATGCTCTCCCGGTGGAAGCACTATTGCAGGTGTTTTAACGCTTGAGGAGGGGGCTTTCAGAGGCACTGTTTCGAGCGCGGTAAAGGCATCATACAAGAAAACCTGCGAGCTTGGAAAATAAAGTTGTAAAAATTTCAAAAAAAGACTTGCATTTTATAAAACTTTGTGTTATAATATCATTCGCTTGATTTATGATTATCAAAATATTTTAGTATAGAATTCCGTCGCAAGACGAGATTTTAGGAGGTGTCAAAATGGCTAAATGTAGCATTTGCGGTAAGGGCGTTGCTTTTGGACACAACGTTTCCCACTCTAACCGTAAGACCAACAGAACTTGGAAGCCCAACATCCGCAAGGTAAAGGCTGTAGTTGACGGCAGCAATCAGTCCGTTTACGTTTGCTCTCGTTGCCTTCGTTCGGGAAAGATCGAGCGTGCATAATGCACCAAAAAAAACTCCGCTTACATAGCGGAGTTTTTTTCATAACCGAGTAAATTAAAGGAAAAGCAAATGGCTGTTGCAATAGTTGATTGCCGTATAAGCGAATGGTGTGAAAGATCGCTCATGCTACGCGGCTTCAGAGTAATCAAGATGCCCCCGTCAAAAAGGCTTGGTGAGGCGATCGCATCACACCCGGACATGCTTATGTTCAAGCATGGAAACGAAATAATAACAAGCGCAGACTTCTGCGATGAGGCGGCATACGTATTCAGTGACATTCGCGAAATATGTCAGGATGCTCGTATCACGTTTACCGACGACGTATTTGAGCGTGAGTATCCGAGGGATGCTATATTCAACGCGCTTGCGTGCAAAGATATGATCTTCTGCCGTAAGGCAAGCATATCACCGGCGGTACTTGAGCATGCCGAAAAGAATGGGCTCAAGGCCATTGACGTAAAGCAGGGATATCCCGCCTGCACCACTCTTGCGCTATCTGATGACGTGTGCATCACGGCAGATGAAGGAATGGCGCGAGCACTTAAATCGGCAGGAATTCAAGTATATAAGATAGATAATGGAGATATCGCACTCCCGCCGTACGAGTATGGATTTATAGGCGGTGCGGCAGGTGTATTCGACGGTGTCGCGTATTTTCTCGGAGATCTTGACTCACATCGCTCGGCAGACACCATAAAAGAGGCCTGTAAGGTAGCTAAGGTGACACCCGTGTCACTTTCTCCGGAGCCCTTAGCCGACCTTGGACGCATCATTTTTATTGATTAGAAGACCGGCAACGATGCCAACTACCGGTGTTAGTAGCAGTCCGGCGAAGCCAAAAATGGAGTATCCGACGTACAGAAGCACCAAGCTGATTATAGGATGAAGTCCGAGGCTTTTGCCTACTATTTTGGGCTCGGCAAACTGTCTTACAACCTCGTGAACTATCAGAAGCACGATAAGTCCTATACCCTGCGCGGCCGATCCGAACATGATCTGAAATATTCCCCACGGCAGAATAACTGTGCCGACACCGATAAGCGGCAGAATATCGAGAAGCGAAATGATCAGCGCGAGAAAAAGCGCGTTTCTCACTCGCATCACCAAAAATCCGACAAGCATAATAGCGAAGGTTATCGACATCAGGATAAGATAAGACCTTATATACCGCACACCGACATGAAGAAATGATTCCTTCAATTTCACAAGTGCGCGCCCTACCCTTTTTGGAAGGATGCGAAGCACGGCGGCATTAATGCGCTCGATATCTATAGAAAAATAGATTGCGGCAATAAGGGTAATGAGGATGAAAAAGAGCACCCCGGGAATGCGCGTAGCCACGGAGGTAAGAATATCGACGAGGGCTGACAGTAGAGAGCTTATAGTCCCCTTCAGCGTATCGCCAAGATATTCCTCAAGCTTTGCCGCTCCCTCGCTGTCACCGAAAATAGTACTGATCGGGTTGGCGATCCGCTCAAGAAAATCGAAAAGGCGGTCATCGGTGGCAAAATCCGAAAGAAAGCGCCATGCGGCACTTATGCCCCATATTCCAATGCCGACCGCGACAGACAAGCCGACGAGTATTGTGATTGCGGTAAGAACAGCACTTACGGCCTTTTTGGGAAGCCTTGTCTTTTTTGAGATAAAGACAGCGGCAGGTCTTGTTATCAGTGCTACGCCCCATGCGAAGAGAAACGGCAAAAGCGGTAGAAAAAGATACCTCAAAACGATAAACGTAACGACCAAAACACCTGCGACCGTAATTGTCAGGTGCGCGTAGGATTCAAGCTTTTCCCTGTTCATATATCCCATCCCCGATAGTATTCTAGTAGATTATAGACAAAAATAAAATTATATATACCAATGGAGGAAATCAAAATGGTAGTTATCGAAATGGAAGGCGGCAAGGAGATCGAGATCGAGCTTTGCCCCGAGGCAGCACCTAAGACTGTTGCCAACTTTGAGAGCCTTGTTAAGGAGGGCTTTTACGACGGACTTACATTCCACAGAGTTATTCCCGGCTTTATGATCCAGGGCGGCGACCCCCTCGGCAACGGTATGGGCGGCTCTGAAAAGAAGATCGTTGGCGAGTTCCGTGCAAACGGCTTTGCAAACCCTATCAAGCATGAGCGCGGTGTTATCTCTATGGCGCGTGCGTACGATCCCAACTCCGCATCCAGCCAGTTCTTTATCATGCATGCAAACGCACCTCACCTTGACGGTCAGTATGCGGCATTCGGTAAGGTTGTATCCGGCATCGAGGTCGTTGACGAGATCGCATCCATCCCCACCGATTACAGCGACAGACCCAAGATCGCTATAAGAATGAAGAGAGTTTACATCAAGTAATTTCAGATAGAAAAAGAGGCTGTCGAATGACAGCCTCTTTTTCTATGCTTTTTGGAACATTTCATCGATTTTCTGCATCAGATCTTTATCGATCTCGCGCCATTTGGAGTAATAAAGATTATTATGTCCCCTGTTTTCATAGAGCAAAAACGTTACACGGGGGTCATCATTAAACCTTTCGTAGTACTTATCATAGCCTACGGATGGAGGAACGGTTTTGTCATCGGTTGAGTGAACGATCATGACGAGAGCATCACTATCTGCGATACTGTCTGACACACTCAGCGAGGCGTAATCGCCAAATTTCAGTCGCTCGTACAAAGCAACTGTGGGGATAGCGACAGAGGCTAAAAACGAGCCGGCATAATCGGCAGCTCTCACCTCCATCATATCAGGCGAGTAATCAAATCCGGCAAACATGACCGCACCCTTGACCTGTGGATATGAGGCAAGCACAGCACCAACCGAATACGCGCCCCAGCTATGGCCGGCAAGATAAAGAGGAAGGGCGGAATAATCCGGATCGGAAAGCGCGGTATCTATCGCGCGCTCGAGGTCCATCGGACCCTGCGGCAGACCGTTGGTATCATCGCCGTCGCTTTCACCGTTTCCGGTTGCATCGTAGGTGAAGACGAGATAGCCAAGATCGGTAAAGGCATCTATAAGAGGCATATAAACGTTATGCCCGCCACCGCCGAGACCGTGTGCAAAAACCACTACACCCTTGGGCTCTGTAACGGTGGGATTTGAGTATTTAAAGCCTACAAGCCGCTCTCCGGTGCCCGAAAGCTCAACCGACGTGACGGCGAGGTCATCAAAGAAATCAGTACTGTACGTGCGCCATGGCGACGGCTCATATCTTTCCGAAAAGATAGCCTCATATATAATGATCGATGCAATCGGATTTATGATAAGCACGAATGCAAGAACAAGGCTTACGAAAATTATAAGTATCTTCTTTAATCTTCTCACCCGGAACACCTCCCTTTCAATATAATTATACCATTCCGACTTGATATTTTCAAGTCAACGAGAAAATTTATGCACCGGAATACATTATTAAGGAGCGCACAACAATTTTTGCAATATTTTTATCACTTTTTACTATTTACAAATTGCACAAAATGTTTTATTATTAAGGTGTAAATATTTTAATTTCAGAGGTGTTACTATGAGAGAATTTATTAAGGACGAGCTTACTGTAAGAGC
>JAZOWT010000076.1:0-11443 GCA_045659365.1 Eubacteriales bacterium
ATCGGCAACGTGGTCGAGGTACATTATGGGAACGACCACTGCCATAACAGAAACGTAATGCCCTGCACTGTACGAATTGTAAAATACGTATCCAAGCTCCTCGGAAAAGATCGACAGGAGAACCGAAACAACCGTGGCATAGCACAAAGTACACTCAAGCGCCTCGGTTGCTATGCGGCGCATACGACTTACCTGTCCGCCTGCCATTCCCTCTGCGAACTCGGGAACCAGTAGACCTGCAAAGGAGGATAGGGGTGACATAGGGTATAAAAGCAGCGGAAGAGCCATCCCGTGTAAAATTCCGTACTGTGAAAGAGAGTCCGCCAACCATTCACCACCGTCGCGCAGGCGCTTGGGAATAAGGATATGCTCAAGGGTGAGAAGTGCCGAGCGGATATAAGCGGAGATGGCCAGCGGCAGGGCCATCGAGGTAATGGCGGTGAAGTTAGATGAACCGTTTTTCTTATATTTGCGCTTGTCATAAGCGAATTGCAGAAGCCCGACAAGAAACACTGCAAGCTCTGACAAAACAACGGAGGCGCACAGGGCAACGGTTGCTTCCTCAACCCCGTATTTTGCGAAGCGACCGACTGCCAGCATTGTTATTCCTATCCTGAAGCCTTGGCCAAGCACCTGCACAACGGCATTCCGACTTACCCTTTTCACACCAACAAAATAGCCGGAAAAGACCGAGGAAAGCGCTAGAGGTACAAGAGATAATGCCAATACCCTCAGCGGCAGAACTGTTCGCATATCACCAAGAACACGAGCGCCAAAATACGGAGCCAGGAAGAAAAGGACCGCACTGGCGACTGTGCTGAATATCAAGGAATATAGTACGGCATGACGGAGTATGCGGCGCACACTTCCCTCCCGCCCCTCGCCTATTGCGGCGGCGACAAGGCGCGTAACTGTGAGGTTTATGCCGGATGTGGCAAAGGTCACGGCAAAGGCATAGACGGTCATTATGAGCGTGTAGATACCTATCCCCTCTGCGCCCACCGTTTTGGTGATATAGGAATTGAAGAGCATTCCTACCGAGCGCATGGCGAGGCCGACGGCAGTGAGCATCAATCCATTTTTAAAAAATCGTTTTCTGTTATCTGACATATAAAAAATCCTTTCCTCTGATTTTATGAAACAAGGAAAGGAAAAATGTTATTTTAAAGTTGACAATATTTTTTCACTGTGGTAAAATGGCGGTGTAAAACAAAAAAGGAGGCCTTTGCCTTGAAATTTGATTTATGGAAGAGCGCCAAAGAGCACCTGCTTATAGTTGCGCACAGAGGCGCGGCAGGTGGAAACATTCCCTGCAACACATACGCGTCCTATGAGATCGCCTTGAAGCAGGGGGCGGACATGATCGAAACCGACATAGACTGCACCAAGGACGGCGAGCTTGTTATCTTTCACCCAGGAATGGAGAAAAATCATCTTTACCGAAACGATATACACATCCCCGACCTGACGTACGACGAGGTTAAGGCGCTGAGGTACGTCAACTTTGATAACACTGTCACGCAGTTTGGAATTATGCGTTTTGACGACCTTTTAGAGCAATTTAAGGGGCGCTGCTACATAAACGTAGACAAGTTTTGGGGCAATCCTAAGGCGATATATCGCGCGATAAAGCGACACGGGATGCAGGATCAGGTGCTCGTAAAGAGCTCGCTTAACGAGAACGTGCTTTCAATACTCGAGGAGCTGGCGCCCGAGCTTCCTTTTATGCCAATCGTTTCAGAAGAGCATCCGATGCACAAGGAGTTGATGAAAAGGAATATCAACTACGTTGGTGCGGAGGTGCTTTTCAAGAAGGATGACAGTCCGCTTGCGAGCGAGAATTTTATTGACATGATGCACCGTGACGGCAAGATCGTGTGGGTGAATTCCATCATATATAGCTATAAGGAGCAGCTTTCGGGCGGCCACTCGGACGACAGTGCGCTTTGTGAGTCGATGGACTACGGCTGGGGCTGGCTTGCAGATCGCGGATTTGACATTATCCAGACCGACTGGACCGGAATGTTATTTAATTATCTGAAGGAAACCGGAAGATATTATAAATAAGGAACAAATAAAAAAGAGAGAATCTCGCGATTCTCTCTTTTTTATTGGATTAGGATTAGCCCTGAACCATCTTCTGGATCTCAGCTGCGAAATCCTCTTCTCTCTTCTCGATACCCTCGCCCTTGTCGAAACGAACATAGCCGGTTACCTTGATGGAACCGCCGCAAGCCTTTGCGGTGGACTCAACATACTTAGCAACGGTCATAGAGTCGTCCTTAACGTAGAGCTGGTGAAGAAGGCAGTTGTTCTCATAGAACTTGCCAAGCTTACCCTCAACGATCTTCTCAAGAACCTGCTGGGGCTTGTTAGCCATCTTGGGATCCTGCTGCATCTGCTTGATGAGAATGTTCTTCTCCTCAGCGAGAACCTCAGCGGGAACTGCAGCAGCATCAAGGTACTGAACAGGCATTGCAGCGGTCTGGAGTGCAACGTTCTTTGCGCACTCAGCAAACTCTGCCTTGTCAGCAACGTCAGTATCGAAGCTTACAACAACACCAGTAGCACCAAGGCCGTGGATGTAGGTTGCAACTGCGCCCTCAACGATAGCGAAACGACGGATGGAAAGCTTCTCACCGATGGTACCGGTCTTCTCTGCAAGTGCACCACTTACAGTACCAGCGCCCTCACCTGCATAGTTGCATGCAAGAAGTGCATCAACATCAGCGGGCTTGTTAGCGATAATGGTCTTAAGTACATCCTTTACGAATTCCTGGAAAAGTGCATTCTTTGCAACGAAGTCAGTCTCGGAGTTAACCTCAACGATCGCGGTGGTGTTGCCGATAGTCATGATATCAACGATACCCTCTGCTGCGATTCTGGAAGCCTTCTTTGCAACTGCTGCCATACCCTTCTCACGAAGGATCTTAACTGCCTGCTCAAAGTCACCGTTGGAGTCCTTGAGTGCGTTCTTACAGTCCATCATACCGCAGCCGGTCTGCTTTCTGAGCTCGGCTACGTCCTTAGCGGAAAATTCTGCCATTTCTAATTCCTCCTGAAGTTAAGTTTGAATTACTCTGCGTCTGCAGTAGCCTCGGTAGCCTCTACGGACTCCTCAGCAAGGGTCTCCTGTACGCCGCCGTGTGCCTCGATAACTGCATCAGCAAGTGCGCCTGCGATGAGCTTGATAGCACGGATAGCATCGTCGTTACCAGGAATGATGTAGTCAGCGTCCTCGGGGTTGCAGTTGGTGTCAACGATTGCAACTACGGGAATGCCAAGCTTCTTAGCCTCAAGAACAGCGATGTGCTCCTTGCGGGTGTCTACTACGAATACTGCGGAAGGAAGTCTGTCCATATCCTTGATACCACCGTATGCCTTCTCAAGGTCTGCCATCTCCTTAAGGAGCTTAGCAACTTCCTTCTTAGGAAGGAGATCGAAGGTGCCGTCTGCCTGCTTCTTCTCAAGATCCTTAAGTCTCTTGATGGACTTACGGATGGTGTTGAAGTTGGTAAGCATACCACCGGGCCAACGAACGTTTACGTAGTACATGCCACATCTCTGAGCCTCTTCCTTCATGGTCTCAGCAGCCTGCTTCTTGGTACCTACGAAAAGGATAGTGCCGCCCTCCTGAGCGAGCTCGGAAACGTAGTTGTACGCCTCCTCAAACTTCTTAACGGTCTTCTGAAGGTCTACGATGTGAATACCGTTTCTCTGAGTGAAAATGTACTCAGCCATTCTGGGGTCCCACTTCTTGGTCGGGTGACCGAAGTGAACGCCTGCTTCAAGCAACTGCTTGATAGAAATTTCGAACATTTTAATGTTCCTCCTTGGTTTTTCCACCATAGCGACAAAATATTGCGACTTCCGTATGAGTGGTACCGAAGCACCGGCAATAAACCTACTCGCTATGTGCGTTTTATTTTTGTCTGCGCATAGGCAGCTCTAATATAATACCACACGCGATGTAAAATTTCAAGAACTTTTTTTGGTAATATTGCATAATTTACAATTTGTTAATATATTGCAGTGCTCCACATTAGTGTTATTTGTCAACTTTTGTTTACAAGTAGCATCTGTATGTTGCTATCCGTGTAAAATTTCGATGTTGTTTTTATTAATTTCGGTTCACTCTTGAAAAAAGAACAAATTTATGATAGAATATATACATTCACAGATATGCGGAGGCATTTATGGCACAGCTTAGCAAAGGAAACGGACGAATTATTTCGAGATTTGTTCTTGTGGGACTCGTCGAATTTCTGGTATATTACCTCGTAACCCTGTTTATAAATAATTTCGATTTCATATACTACTACTTATATTTTGTGGAGCGCTTTGTTCTCCTTGTTATCCCTGTTATAGCAGCCGTGATCGTATACAGCAGATGCGACACATGGCGCGAGGTTATAAAGACGAGCCTGTACATCGCACTTACCCGTCTTGTTGCATTTATTCCGTTCTTTTATCTTGAGTACGTGTACGGAATTTACGATTCGATCGAGGCTATACTCCTTTCCCTGCTTTCCTCACTTGCGGGCGCAATCATTTATTTCATCGTTATTTTTGCGGCGTATACCCTTATAAAGTACCTTTTACGCAAGCATGACGATCCGGAATATCCCGTCCCTGTATTCAATACCGGTGCGCCCGTTACAAGGGCGGTATTCACCGTATCGCTTATAATATTCCTTATCAACCTTGCGCTTGAGGTATACAGCACCGTGATCTTCTTTATGGAAAACGGAACTATTTACTATATTGATGAGATCGTGCTTATGGTTGTTTCATACGTTTATCTGGCAATCCTGCTCATCGGAGTACACGCTATCGGTATTGTTACACTTAACCGCTTGAACAGAGAAGCAGATCAATAAATTAAAAAGCACTTATGATATACGGCAAATCGCGTATCATAAGTGCTTTTGTTTTAGTTTTTATCTGTGAGTGCCAATTTTGTCTATTGGCACTTGTTTTTTATTGCATAAGTGCTTTATTTGCCCAATAATAATTTGCATACGTTGTAACGAGTGCCTTGGCAAGTGCCTCGGGAGTTGTTACGGTATAGGTAGCAACTTGATTGGGATTTTCGCTTGTGGCATCAGCGATGATATACCACTCGTTTACCTGTTCGGAATATGCTTTTGTAAGCCCGCTCTGCGAGAATGCACCTGTTCCTATTGTGTAAATATTAGCAGGGAGGGTTATCTCGGAAAGAGAGGTACAGCCGGCAAATGCATAATCGCGAATAAACACATTATGCTCTGCACTACTGCTCATACCTACGGTCGAAAGCGAGGTGCATCCGTTGAACGCATACAAGCCGATCTCCTCGATCGCACCAAGCTCAGCCGTGGCAAGAGAGGCACAGCCCATAAACGCGCCTGTTCCGATATCGTCAACGTCAACGAGAGTTACACTCTTAATGCTCGACATAGCGAATGCCATATCACCGATTATTGCCGATACGACAACATTGCCGATGCCGTCGTGCATATAGAACGCGTAATCCTCAATATCGTAAACGGTGTAGCCGTCGATCTGTCCGCCTACGGTAAGGCTCTCTGAGGTAGCGAAATAGCCGAGGACGGTAGCTACGGGAGGATTGGTTTTAGTATCGAGCTCGTAAGCGAAGCCGTCTTTTGAGATCGGAACGTTATACTTGAACTTTCCGAGAGTGACGTTCTCGCCATTCACGGAAACCACCATGCCGAGCTTATACTCGGTGCCGTCGTGCGTTATGACATTTCTCCATGCACCGGTACCCTCGTAGTCGTTATCCTCGAAGAAGACGCGAAGCATAAGTCTCTTATCGATGTTCGAGAAGCTGGTAAGCTTGAATATCTCGTTACCTATGGTGCATCCCTCGGGAATGTAGACGTGCTGGATATTCATGCAGTACTGGAAGAAGCTGTCGGGAATCACGCTGCCGGGCTTAAAGCGAGCCCAGGTTATTTTAGTGGAAACAGGCTCTATTGCTGTCTTGAAATAGTACTTGATATTGCCGTAAACATCGTAGCCCCAATCATCAGGCATATTTCTCGACTCGTATACTGCCTTTTGGTGAACGTTGGCAAGTCCAACACCGTTTATTGCCGTGAGGCTGTCGCAGTAAGCAAATGCGCATTCTCCAAGGGTATCAA
Organism: Eubacteriales bacterium; assembly: GCA_045659365.1. Taxonomy (GTDB): domain Bacteria; phylum Bacillota; class Clostridia; order Oscillospirales; family CAG-272; genus UBA1740. The sequence goes on from JAZOWT010000076.1 coordinate 6,147, forward strand.
CGCTATCGGGAAGATCGATTGACTCAATGCGGTCGTTGTCATAGAATGCATAGTCACCTACCGAGGTGGCGATCGCGCCCTGCTCGAAGGTTACAGAGGTAAAGTATGCGTTATAGAAGGTATATGCGGGTATTGCGGAAACCTCGCTGCCGATAGTCAGTACGCACGTGTTAACGTCACTACCAACACCGCCAAACGAAGCGCCACCTGATGAAAACTCAACGCTCGCGTTCTTTGCATAGTAATAAACGCTTTCAAGCGCGGTGCAACGTCCGAATGCGGACTGTCCTATTGCTTGCACGTTTTGGGGAATATTGATGCTCTTAAGTGAGTAGCAGCACAAGAATGCTGAGCTTCCAATACTCTCAAGGCTTCCGGGGAGAGTGATGCTTTCGAGGTAAATGGCGCATCTGAATGCAGAATCGCCTATGCTCTTCACAGCATTGCCAAGGAATACTACACTCTTGACGTTAGCCGCGTAGGTACCGTACAAGAGTCCGGATGCCAAATCACCGCCAAACAGGTTTGCGGGAATGGATTTAACGGTTGCTCCAACGTTAACGGTGATTCCGTTACCGTCCATACCTGCCTGCCTAAAGGCTTCGGATCCGTTGACCACAGCATCGATAGCGTTGTAGTTGATAACCTCTATATTTCTGCCGGTGATCGCGTTGCTGCAAATATATTTTACACTTTCGGGAATTGTTACGGTTTTGATGCTGTTGTGAGATATCGCACCAACTGCAATTCCCACAGTTCCCTCTCTTATCACAACGGTGTCGCCTATCAGATCGCTTGATCCACCGATAATCCAATTTCCGATATATTTTGCTCCATCGGAGGTGGTTTCTATCAAACTATCACAACCCTCAAATGCAGAGGCGTTCAGGCTTGTAATACTTGATGATAATTCGATCGACGCGAGATTCTTGCAGTTGCTGAATGCATAGCTTGTTATTTCGCTGACGTCATCGGAGAGGGTGATGTTAGCGATAGACGAGCTTCCAAAGGCATACGCAGGGATAACCGTTGTTCCCGTACCTACGGTAACGTTGTTAAGGTGCTGATAACCGAAGAACGCGTAAGAGTGGATGACTGCGTCATCGGGAATAACAACGTCAGTAACAAGCGAGCCGTTTACGTAGAGGCCTGCACTGTTGCCATAGAAGGGGGTTGAAGCGCCGCCTTCGAAGGTGAAGCTGAGCCACTGTGCTATGGAGTTTACGTGAATCTCTTCAACCTTAGCCGTACCAGAAAACAGCTGTGCAAAAAACTCAATTCCGGCACCGTCAAAGGTTATCTTCTTAAGTGTTGACGGGAATGCACCGTTTTCAATGCCTGTGACACCGATGCTTACCGTGATCTCGGTAATGTTGGAATAACGCAGTGCGTACTCGTATATTTTGTACGTGCTTCCGTTACAAGACGTCGGAAGCGCAACTGCGCTCTCGGTACCTGTGTAACCGATCAGGTATTTAACATCACCGGTGTTAAGGAATACGAAGCTGTCTATCTCGTCAAGAATCGAGTCGGCATCAGCATCGGTATGTACGGCATAAGCATACTGCGCTATTCTACCGTAGTCACTGCTACCGGCGGTCAGGGTAATATGACTGGAAAGATTATAAATTTCAAAAAACTTGGTCGTATAGTTAAAATTCTGCTGCTCTATGGTAGTAAGAGTGCTCGGAAGTGTGAGACGTTTTAATGCAACGTTCTTTATAGCCTCACTGCCGATTGTGGTTACGCCCTCGGGAATTTCCGCAAACAAGGCATTCTTAGGTAAGCAAAGGCGGTAAAGCACCGTTCCGTCCTTGGAGTAAAGGCTTCCGCCTACTGACTTGTAGGTCTGGTGGTTGCCACTGACCTCTATCGATTCAAGCGTTGTGGGAAGATTGGTCACCGTACAGCTTGTCGACTCTATAACGAGGCGCGTGTAGTTGTCGTTCGCAGAAACGGAGGCAATCGTCTTTCCCTTATAGGTTTCGGGGATTATCAGTGTATTGTCACCGTTCTCATTCCACGGTCCGTAGCTGGGGTTTAAGCCGGAGAGCGAAACACTGCCGCCGTCAAGCTCGGTAACCGTATTGAAGGGGAGATAATACATTTTAGCATAGAGGGTTATATCCTCAGACTTGCCGCTGATCTCGGTAGCGGGCTGTGTAAATGCCTCGTCAAAGTACCAGCCATGAATATCGTAGCTGCTATTTGAGTTATGCTCGGTCGTGATAGTAACGGTTGCCCCTGCCTTGTAACGTGTCGGATTGCTTCCGGAAAAGCCGTCGCCAAACGGAGTAACGTAGGTGATATTATAATATTTCGTCTCAAAGACTGCGGTCAGTGTAATCTTGCCGTCTTCATCAAAATCGGGCAAGGACGTAACCGGCTTTGTTTTCTCACTGCCGTCAGAAATGAAGAACGAGCCACCGTCATTGGAATACACATACCAACCAAGAAACGCGGATCCGTCTGTGGACTGGATCTCAGGCCAGGCCACATCCTCACCTGCATACAACGTCTCCGTGGTAGTACCGCTCGGAGTCTCAAACGTGATGGTATACTCCTTAAAGTGGCCCCACTGCACACCGCAATCGAGACACAGGCCACCACGACTGTTTTCGTGACTGCATGACTCACCACCGCAGGAGGCGAAGAGAAGCACGCAGCAAAGAAGCGCCGCAATCAGCAAAAGAATTTTCTTCATTTTACATAATCTCCCTTAATATTTTATTTTGATTTATTTTATCACAAATATTTCAAAATTGTCAAGTTATACATCCGAAAAAGACAAAAAGCGGAAGCACGACTTTAGGTCGGTCCGCTTTTTTGTATTGGTAATTAAATGTTGTGATTTTCCTTGATCTTGGTAAGTGCAGCCTCGTCAGCGCATACGATAACCTCGCCCTTGAAGAACTGGAGGATAGATGCGGGAACGTTAGGAGTTACAGGACCGAAGAGGGACTTCTCAAGGATCTCTGCCTTACCTGCTCCGAGTGCGATAAGGAGAACCTTATCAGCTGCCATGATCTGACCGATACCCATGGTGAGTGCCTGGGTAGGAACGAGGTCACGGGATGCGAAGAAGCGGGAGTTAGCATCAATGGTGGAGTCGGTGAGGTCAACGAGGTTGGTGCCTGCGGTGAAGTAGTCAGCGGGCTCATTGAAGCCGATGTGACCGTTGTTACCGATACCGAGAACCTGAACGTCTACACCGCCCATAGAAGCGATAACGCTGTCGTATCTCTTTGCCTCTATAGCGGGATCGGTTGCAAGGCCGTTGGGGAGGTTGGTGTTCTTCTTATCGATGTCGATGTGATCGAAAAGGTTGGTGCTCATGAAATATGCATAGCTCTGGTCGTGATCTGCGGAAAGGCCTACGTACTCGTCAAGGTTAACGCTCTTTACGTTCTTGAAGGAAATTTCGCCTCTCTCATACTTTGCGATGAGCTCCTTGTACATACCGATGGGAGAAGAGCCGGTAGCAAGTCCGAGAACCGCGTTGGGCTTATTCTTTACGATTTCAGCAATTACGGCAGCAGCGTTTACGCCTGCCTCCTCTGCAGTCTTAGATGCAATAATCTTAATCATTTTTCATTCTCCTGTTTGTTTTTGAATTACTTTGCGTATTTCTTTACGATCGCGCGCATTTCGGGAAGCTGCTTTTCCATATCGGAAACGAGCTTGAACTGGTTACGTGCGCGGTCGAGGTTGTGGTTAGGTCTGGAGATCTTGAAATAGGTATCACCGGAGAGATAGTCGGTAAGGAATCTTGTACCGCACTCAAAGGTCATCATCATAGCGCCTATGGGAAGCAGGTCAAGCTCTGCCTCGGTAAGGCCGCCCTTTGCACCCTCGATAAAGCCCTTAACGTAGAGCTCGTAAAGGGAGATGTCGAAGTTTACCTTGGAAAGATCGGTTTCATCCTCAAGAGCGGTGGTAGCACCGAAGCGAATAGAGTCACCGAAGTCGTTTACGGAGTAGCCGGGCATAATAGTGTCAAGGTCTACGATACAAAGCGCCTTTCCGCTCTCCTCGTCGAAGAGAATGTTGTTGAGCTTGGTATCGTTGTGAGTAACGCGGAGAGGAAGCTTACCCTCCTTGCGTGCATTCTCAAGAGTATTTGCGAACTCTTCTCTGTCGTTAACAAAGGCGATCTCCTCTGTAACGGATGCCGCTCTGCCACACACGTCACCGGCAACCGCGTCACGGAACTTCGCAAGTCTGTCGGGAGTGTTGTGGAAGTTAGGAATAGTTTCAGCAAGCTGATCAGCGGGATAATCACGAAGCATGTACTGGAAGTTACCGAATGCTACCGCACTGTCATAGAACTGCTCGGGGCGTTCAACCTTATCGTAGGAAAGGCTGGATGATACGAACACGAGAAGACGCCAGTACTTACCCTCATCATCGACGAAATAGTTCTTACCGTCCTTGGTTTTTACAACGTTAAGAGTTTCTCTCATCGGGTCGCCGCCGTTCTTCTTGATGATGTCAGCAAGATAAGCAGTAACGGATGCGAAGTTATTCATAAGGCTTACGGGATCGCGGAATACGTTGGTGTTTATACGCTGGAGTATGTAGGTTTCCTGTACACCGCCGTTGTCGGTAACTACAAGTCTGGTATCATTGATGTGGCCTGAGCCATAGGGGGTAGCACTTACGAACTTACCGGGGATATCAAAGCCCTCGGTAACGATCTGCTCTTTTGTTTTCACTTTTGCGTTCTCCTTTTGGAATCCAAGTAATGCTGCGCCCAAAATACCCGCGTCATTCTTAAAGGTTGCCGCAACAAGCTTGGTTCTCGAATTCTCGGTACCAAAGCTTTCGTGGAGAACACGCTCGCGAAGGGGAGCCATAAGAACCTCACCCTCTCTGGAGATGCCGCCGCCGATACAGAATACCTCGGGCTGAAGAATATTGATTATATTGGATACACCGATTGCAAGATTATCAACAAACTCGTCAAATACAAGCTGTGCCGCGCGGTCGCCCTGTGCCTTTGCAAGGAACACGGTCTTTCCGTTTGCGCGCTCGATATCGCCGCCGCAGATCTTCCACATCTCGCTTTCAGGATAGAGCTTCATTATACGCTTGGTTTCTCTTACGAGTGCAGTAGCGGAGCAATATGCCTCAAGACAGCCTCTCTTACCGCAGCCGCAGGGGATACCGTCAACGTCAACGACGATATGGCCGAGCACGGCAGCGAACCCGTTTACACCCCACCACATTACACCGTCAAACACGATACCGCCACCGACACCGGTGCCGATGGTAAGAGCAACAAGGGAGGATGCACC
>JAZOWT010000077.1:0-10672 GCA_045659365.1 Eubacteriales bacterium
CTCTCGCCGGGTCTGACTATGATGGTAGAACCGATTTCCACGTCCTCAGCATCAATTTCCTCCTCTACGCCGTCCACTATGACGCGCGCGGTATCGGGGGATATATCGAGTAGTTCTTTTATGGATTTGCGGCTCTTTCTAACCGCCTTATGCTCAAAGTATTCTCCTATAAGGAAGAATATCATAACGGCAACGCCTTCGGTCGCCTCGCCTATTACAAAAGCACCTATCGAGGCTATTGACATCAAGAACTTTTCATCAAGAAGATCACCTCTGAGTATACCTCTGAGCGCACCAATAAAGACGGAAAGTCCACTTACCAAAAGGGCGGATACAAGAAATAAAAGCGAAAGATAGGTAACTCCAAGATGCGAAAGCACTACGCCGGGAATAAATAGCGCAAGTCCGAGAATTATCTTAAAGAGTTCATTTTTTAAAAGCTTTTTCATTTTATTTAACTGTTACGCCCGGATCAAACGCCTTTGCAGTCTTCTGAAGAAGCGGAAGAAGCTCTGATAATTCAAGCTCCGATTCTACGGTAAGTTTCTCAGCAAAGAAATTAACATTTACGCGATCAACACCTTCAATCTCAGCCATTTTTGTAAGAAGCTTGGATGCGCAAACGGGACAGTCGAGTCCTTCGATAGTAAATTTGTATTTCATAATGTTCTCCTTTATAATTATTCTTCAATATGTTCAAGCGCTTTTTCAATTATGTCGCGCACGTGGTCGTCGGCAAGACTGTAAAACACGTTCTTCCCACTTTTTTTGTAGGTGACGAGTGAATTATGCCTGAGTATTTTCAACTGATGGGAAACGGCAGACTTCGTCATGCCGAGCAGCTCTGCAATTCCGCAGACACACATAGGTGCTTTATCGATCGCCAGAAGAATGCTCATGCGCGTTGAGTCTCCGAATATCTTGAAAAAGTCGGCAAGATTATAGAGCGTTTCAACGTCCGGCATAAATTCGCGCGCGGCGGCAACTGCCTTTTCGTGCTCCTCGCAGTCGCAGGCGATGTCTTCCCTGTTTACGTCTTTTATCATAGGATTCCTCTCGATTATAGTTGAATGGTTGTTCAACTGTTTGATTTAATTATACAACATAGCGATGCTTTTGTCAACGGCAAAGCCAAAAAAAATAAAAGCAATGCCAAACAATCCCTCACCGCCTACGGCGGAGCTCCCTTTACACAAAGGAGCCTTAGCCATAAAAACATTTTGCGCTACCCTTTATTTGCATTCCGATTATCGGCAATCGCCTTCCTGAACCACGTGACTATCGCGTGGTTTTCGTTATACAAAGAAAAACCGGATGCACATCGCATCCGGTTTTATGTTTATCTGCGTTTAGCACCGCACCTGTTGCAGAACATCTCCTCGGGCTTGGTAAAACGGTTTCCGCACTCGTTACAGAAGTTAGCAGTTCCGGTGTAGTTTGCGGCGGGGTTATATCTGGCGGTAAGATCAACCTCGGGCGGACGTCTTACACCCTCGACTGCATTGCTCTCGCTATGTCGGAGCGGCTTTTTGCAAGTGGGACAGTAAACAAATCCGTCAGGAAACCACGGACGGAAATCCAAACTATAATCGTTATATTTTACGACGGTTTGACATACATCGCACGCCTTCTTATAGGTCAGTCCGCTATGCCACGTCGCACGCTGATAAGCCATTTTTTTGTACCTCCGTAGAGCTTTATATAAATAAAATGTAGCACATAAATGGCGAAAAGTCAAGTGTTTGGAGAAAAGAGGCTGTTTTAACTAGCAAAAGAAAATTACAAGCAAAAAAAATCTTTCAAAGCACTTGAATTTTAAATTTGTTTGTGATATAATAATTGGGCGCGTGAAAATAGCGCTTATACGGACAGGTATCGAAGTGGTCATAACGGGACTGACTCGAAATCAGTTGTACCTCACGGTACCGTGGGTTCGAATCCCACCCTGTCCGCCAAAAAGTCTAAATTGAGCCATTGCGGTTTAGTTTAGACTTTTTTTATTTTTTTAAAATTGTCGGAGAAACAATCCCTCCGTCTTGCTTCGCAATCCACCTCCCTTTGCACAAGGGAGGCTTTGAAAACGTATATGCCGGAGGTTAGGTTTTATTCCAGATCCTTTGGTTTGAGAGGGGCCTTTATTTATTTAATTCACAATTATTTAAATAAAATTTAAATATCTATTGAAATTTGTTGAAATATGTATTATACTATATCGTGGTATGTTATGTAGTGCCGTAGTAGTTTTTTTTGAAAAACAGCTATGGGATTATGTGCATGCCCGTAAAAACAGTTCGCAAAAACAAAAAATAAAAACAAAACAAAGGAGAAAAAACAATGAACAAGAAACTGTTCGCAAAGTTGTTTGCGCTTGTGCTTGCTATGTGCGTCGTATTCTCGATCGCTATCATCGTAAGCTCTGCAGCAGACAACGAGGCTCTCGTCGCTAAGTTTGAGCTTGGTGCCAACGGATCGGCATCGCACAGCGATGGTAGTTCCAAGACCAGTTATACCGAGACTGTTGGAGATTACCAGCTCTCTCTCACTGGTGGTTCTCAGATGTACACCGGCGCAAGAGACGAGAAGGGTAATAGCTGCATTAAGTTCGGTTCTAGTAAGAACACTGGTTCTACAAGTTTTACTGTACCTAACGACGTAACAAAGGTAATTATCTACGTTGCAAAGTACAAGGCAAACACTTCCAAGGTTACCGTTAACGGAACCACCTACACCCTTTCTGGTGCATCCAATAACGGTGTATACGACGCGATCACCGTTGATACCACTACCACAAAGAAAGTTAGTTTCTCTACCGCTTCGGGTGGTGTAAGAGCAATGGTAAACACCATCGAGTTTTACGCTGCTGTTGCAGAGACCGGTTGTCAGCACACAAACACCACCACTAACACCGTTCCTGCTACCTGTACCACTGACGGTTCTGTTAGCGTAGTTTGTACCGATTGCGAATTCGCTGTATCTTACGAAACCATTACTGCTACGGGCCATACCGGTGGCACTGCTACCTGTACCGCAAAGGCAGTATGTGAGACTTGTAGCGAGGAATACGGAAAGCTTCTCGATCACAACTTCGAGAATGGTGTATGTACCGAGTGCGACATGGAAGAGCCCTCTGAGCTTACCATAGACTTTACAACCAAGGATCAGCGCGTATCTCTCGATAGCAATGCGCAGGTTTGGAAGAATGGTAACCTTATATTCACCAACAACAAGGCATCCAGCACAAATGCTGTTGCAGACTATGCTAACCCTGTTCGTTTGTACAAGGGTTCTACGATCACTATTGATTGTGAATATAACATCTACAAGATTACATTCAACGTAAATACCTCTGAATCCAAGTATTTAACCGCATTAACTACATCTGTTGGAAGTAATGGTTCTGCAAGCGGCAATGTTGTAACTGTGACTCTCGACGGAAGCAGCAACACCTACACCGTAGCTCTTTCCGATCAGGTCCGTCTCAATTCTCTTACTGCTTATTACATAACCGACAACTCTGATGTTGAGGTTTGCGATCACGAGGGCACCGAGAAGACCACCAACACTGTTGGTGCTACCTGTCACAAGGACGGTTCTGTTACCGTAACTTGTGAGTGCGGAGCAGTTGTTTCCAGCGAGACCATTCCTGCTACGGGACACAAGATGACTAATGGCATATGCTCCGGATGTGGTCTTGTTGAAGCTCCCGCTACCAACGTTCCCTACAAGTTTGGTATGTATCAGGGTAATCTTGGCACTACCCATTACATTGTTGGCGGCATGAGCAACACACACTACTTTGCTACCGGCACTGACGCGGCCGCAGGTCTCAACGTATACCTTGAGGAGACCGAGGGTGGCTACTACCTTTACACCTTCGTAAACGGCGCTAAGACCTACATCAACATGATAGTTAACGGCACTTACGTAAATGGCGTATACGAGACTACCGCAAGCACTGTATACACCTACAACACCGAAAAGAAGCTTCTTACCGCTAGCGTTAATGATGAAACTTATGCATTCGGTACCAGATCTGACAAGACCTTCAATACTGTTGGTCCTGTTACCGCTACTGGCAACTTCTACTGCGAGTTCTACGCAGCAGGCGACGTTGACAGAATCAACTCTGCAGGCGTTGTTCTCGGCACTACTCTTGGAATGAACTTCGCTGTTACTGTTCCCGCAGGCACACCCACTATGACTGTTGAGTTCGCAGGCAAGACCTACGAGCTTATCGCAACTAAGACCGGCGAGACCACCTACAAGTTCTCCTTTAAGGGTATCGGCCCTCACCAGATGGCTGAGAACATCAAGGCTACTCTTTACGTAGATGGCAAGGCAGTTGCAGAGATCGGCAAGTACTCCATCGAGGAGAACCTCAAGGCTATTCTCGCTCTTGATCCTTCCCTTGCAGGCATCGTAAATGCAGTTCTTGCATACGGTGATGCTTCCGAGAACTACAACAAGATCGAGGGCGGCGTTACCGCACCCGAGACTGAGACCGAGGTTGAGATAACCGAGGAGAACAACAAGCTTGATCTTGAGAATGCTGATGATTTCGGCTTCACTGCTGCAGGCGTAAACTTTGACTCTGACAACAAGATCTACGTTAAGTTCTACGTAGTTGGCGAGTTCAAGTTCTTCGTTAACGGCGAAGAGGTTGCAATCGAGAAGACCGAGGACGGCTACTACAAGTTCTACACCGAGGCGCTTACCGCAACTCAGTTTGACGATACGTTCACCTTCGAGATCGAGGTTAACGGCGTTAAGGCTACTCTTGTTTACAGCGTTAATTCCTATGCTTACGCAATGCAGAACGATGCAGATATGGGAGAGCTTGCAAAGGCACTCTACGTTTACGGCGTCGCTGCTGAAGACTATGCAAACTGATTGGAGGTAACGTGAAATGATGAGAAATTACGAAGCACCTTCAATCGAAGTAATCGAGCTTTCTGTAAACGACGTTATCACTACCAGTGGTTTCGACGGCAAGGATCAGGAATTCGACTTTGAGATCAAGACCTATTAATATAGGTAGATCTTTAAAATAGCCTAACAAGGCGAAAGAGCCGATCGGCATAAACCGATCGGCTCTTTTTTGTATATTTAGCTATGCATAGGTCCCGACAGCGGTAGGCTCCCCTGTGTAAGGGGAGCTGTCAGTAAAGCTGACTGAGGGGTTGTACTCGTAGAAATCAAGAAACAATCCCTCCGTCACGGCTTGCCGTGACACCTCCCTTTGCACAAAGGAGGCACTGTATTTATTTTAATGCTTCTTTTTCTTGATTACAAATCGGGAAACCAAGAAGCCGCAAAGAGCTACCACTGCGACACTTCCCGCCACGATGCCAACGATCGCACCGGTGGGGGTTCCCTCCTCTTCTGTGGCAAGGGCTATACTGCATACGTCACAGGTGGAGTTTTCGTCTGCATCAACATGCTCAGCAGGGGTTCTCGTAACGTCACAGCTGTTGCAGGTGGAGTCGCACGCGTTGTCGTACTTATGGCCGAGCGCGGGAATTTCATCCTGCTCTACCCTTGCGCCACCGCATACCTGACAGTGTGAGCCCTCGGCAAGACCGGAATTCGTGCAGGTGGGCGCTACCGCCTTATCTATGACTATATCATGTCCCGGAGCGCTGACGGGCTGTTGAGCGACGGTCACATCGTCACATCTTGAACAATGCGAGCCCTCGGTAAGACCGGACTTGGTGCAAGTGGGGGCTTTTGCTTTATCAATGACTATATCATGTCCGAGGGTAGCATTTCCCTCTTTAGCGGCACCGCAAACGGTACATTTCAGGATCTCGTTACATGCGGATGCGAAGTACTGCTCATGTTGGCAGTTTATAATTGTGGGAGCGGCTGCTATGAGTGAATCGACGGTTGGATAGCTGGCGGGAGGATCGCAAGCGATCTTGTTGCCGCCTGAACCGTATTGCCACCACCCATTTTCAACGTCGTAATATGACGAAGCGCCATCAAAAACGGCTGCGGAGGTAAGCGTGCCGTTAGCGTCGTAATCGGTCTGAACGGTGACACCGTTTATGCGCACACTGACCTCCTGAGTATTCAGGAAGCCGTTCAAATATGAATCTCTGTAGTTTCTGCCTAGAATCTGATAGGAAAAATGAACTGCTTCGGTGTCGAAATACACTATTACCCTATTATAATAATCCTCGCTTATGATAGACAGGAAGCTCGTTCTCTCACCGTTTCGGTACTGGAAGGTCCAGCCATTACCGGAAAAGTGAACATAAATATCCTCGCCGGAGTAGGTTGTGGCATCCATGCTAGCTACCCACCATCCGTCAACGAGGGTCATCTCTGTGCGCTCGAAGTACGGGCCGGGAGCAACCTCGGCCTTGGAGGCGCCTATGTCCTTGATCATATACTTGCCGTTTTCGTGCTTGAACTCAAGCTTTTCGCGGAATGCCGCAGTTACCTTGGCATAATCAAATCCCGCGTCCTCAAGTGTTGCATATGACGTATTAGGGTAAGTAAATTCGGGAATTACGTTTACACCGCACGCGGTACATTTTCCGGTAAGATGGCCCCACGTGTGTGCTAGCGGACTACCTTTAGTCTGACCGCAGACATTACAGGTCGAGGGCGCGGTACAAGTAGCGGCGGTGTAATCATCATGATTGCAGATAAGGGAGTGCTTGTTTCCTAAGATCTCCTCAAAGCTCTTGCCCTCGTATCCGGCAGGCGGATCGCACGCAAAGTATGACGATTTGATGCGCGACCATCCCTTATCCGGGATGTAATACACACCCTTGACCTCGCAATATTTCAAGTTGCCGTTAGGATCATAGGTTGCTACGTTAGACTTATTCTCGCTGAGGCTGGAGACACAATGAGTCTCAAGCTTGTCGTTTTTGTACGTATCCTCGTAGAAATTATCACCATGCCCGTACTCGACGGTTACGGTCTTGAAGCTATCATTTATTTTGACTACAACGTCATCAACGTTGTTGTAGACGTTGACGTAAAAGCGGGTACCCTTTTCATACGATGCACTCCAGGAAACGTTCTGTCTGTGGTAAGGGTGGTCAAAGTTTATGACGAGATTTGACTTTAAACTGATGTCCTCGGGCGTCTCTGCGGTCCAATAGCCGTCGATCAGCTCGAGCTCGTAGTTCACGGCATTATTGCCGTAAAGAGTAGCGGAATCGGCGCCAATGTCAGGAACGAGCATCTTACCACCCTCGTATCTCATATTCATCTTTGCCGGGAATTTTGCATTTATCTCGGTCATATTTATGTTAAGCTCCTCGAGAGTTTTCGAGGGGCTATCGATTCCCGGTACTGATACACCGGCATCTGCACCTGATACTGTAGCTGCGCCGGTGCTTATTGCAAGCACTGTGATCAGCATCATCACACAGGCGAGTGTTACAATGATTTTGTTTGCTCTTTTCATTTGCATCTCCTTTGTATTCTGCCGTATTTTATTGCGCGTTTTATTGTTATTGTTGTTTTTCCTTGTAATAAAGCATACAGTGGCAATAGCCCTCGAAGTCAGGATCGGCGATCTGCTCACGAAACTCCTTGCAGATACATTTATTGTCCTCTGTTCGTTCCACACGGCAGGGGCAATAGCCACCCTTGGCTTTAAGGCCCTCTTTGATGGTCTTTACTATTTCTTCGTTTTCGTTGAGTCTGATCTTTGGCTTCATTGTTTTTATTCCTTTGTTTTTACAGGGTATTGACAAACGTTACGGTTTTTTATATAATTATTATATCATATCAAAAAAATATTTTCAAGGAGAAAGAAATGAAAAAGTTTTTTGCTGAGTTCAAAAAATTTATCATGCGCGGCAACGTCGTTGATATGGCTGTCGGTGTTACCGTTGGTAGTGCTTTCACCGCTATTGTAAACGGTCTTACCAACTTTATACTTAAGCCCATCATTAACTGGGTGCTTGCTATGATATTCGGTGCAAACTCGCTCTCCGAGCTTTACACCTACCTCAAGACAAGCTACAAGGACGTGCTTGACGAGGCCGGCAATCCTGTTCTCGATGCAGCAGGCAAGGTTCTTCAGGAGATAGATCTTGCAAACTCCATCTACATCGATTGGGGCTCGTTTATCAACGCTATTCTCAACTTCTTTATCATCGCGTTCGTTCTCTTCTGCATCGTTAAGATGGTTAACAAGATGAGAGACGAGGCTAAGGAGGCTAAGGCGGGTCGTCCCAGCAAGGAAGATCGCTTTGAGATGAAGAAGCGCGGTATCAAGCTTCACGACGCGGATGCTGTTAAGGCATACATGGACGAGAAGGCTGCTATCGAGGCAGCAAAGAAGGCTGAAGAGGATGCAAAGGCAGCCGAGGCAGCAAGAATTGCAAAGGAAAACTCCACCGAGGAGCTTCTCAAACAGATCAGAGACCTTCTTAAGAAGGATAACTAATTTTAAGAAAGAGCGACTGAACGTCGCTCTTTCTTTTTTTACGGTGTTATTTCTATTCCAGCCTCACGAAGATGATATATGCCGTAAGAGGTGCCGAGCTGAGGTGTGGCAAGCTCACCTACCTCGCCGCTTAGGAATATTTCGACAACTCCGCTCTGATTGAGTGGAACGCATCTGAACGCAAAGGGAGCGGGGAGGTTGAAGAGGTGGGAAAATGCGGCCGCAAATGCGCCACCGTGACAGAACATGGCAACGGTATCATGCTTCTTCTCTGCTATGCGGTAGTAGTATCCCTCTCTTTTATAGCCGAGCGACTCCATCCACTCGTCAAGCCCTGTGGCAACCTTACGGAAGCTATCAGGCGTATTACTCTTTGAGTAAAGGGGATCGTTTTCCCAGTCTGAGTCTATGAGGCTACGGTTCTCCTTGACGTATTCCATTGAGCAAAACCAGGGGTGGCCGTTTTGAAATATCGGGGTGCCGTCCTTGGATGCCCAGCTTATCTCACGAATGAAATCACAATGCACGACATCAAGGCCGTACTTCTCTGCCGTGTGGGCGGCAGTTTCGAGCGCGCGGCCGCAGGTGGAGGAAAAGATCTTCTCTATTCCCTCTCCACGAAGGCGCTCTGCACATGCTTCTGCCTGCTTGTGTCCAAGCTCGGTCAAAACGTCAAGCTCATAATTAGGGTTGCCGTGACGAACAAATAAAATTCTCATATGTATACTCTATTAAGTCAATGATTGCTTAAGGCTTCTCGGTGCAGAGGGCGATGAGGTCCTCAAGCTGTGCGGTTGCGACACACTCAACACTGTCTGAAGCACCGTAGTAGATCTTGACCTCGCCGTCGTCCTCAAGGATCATGCCGCCGGGGAAGATAACGTTCTGGCGGAAGCCGTACTCGACCTCGTGCGGAAGCTCGGGTGCGATGAGGGGTGTTTTACACATACCGATGACCTTTGAGGGATCTTCAAGGTCGAGGAGCATTATGCCGGCGGTGTAGCGCTTGTTCCAGGGGGTGTCCCATTCGCTTTGTCCCCTGCCCTCATATTCTATATCAACGGCGTGGAAGGTGGTGAGGCAGCCGTACTTGGTCTTTACGGGAGGTGCTGCAGGGCCGATCTTATCGTTTGCGAAGGGCACGTGCTCAACACCGAGTACGAGCTTGGACTCGCCCCAGAATTTGAGGTCGGGAGATTTGGACATCCATATATCGAAACGATCCTTGCCGCGGCTGTACACGGGGAACGGACGCTCGAGGCGGACGAAATAGCCACCGATCTTTTCAGGGAAAAGAACCATATTGCGGTTATCGGGCACGGAGGCGCTTATTATCTCGAAATCATCGAGGGTATCGTTGAGCTTGGCGATACAGCCGCGAAGACCGTGGAGAGTATCCATGGCAAGACAGAGATAGATAGTGCCGTCTATGGGGATAATACGGGGGTCGTAGAGGCGGAGAATGTCGGGATATTCGGGAAACGTCTTACCCTGGATGTCGTGCGCGGACTTACTGTCGCCCGACTCCCAATGCATATCAACGAGGGGCTTTGGCATTACCTGCCAATTATCGATTCCGTTGTCGCTTATCGCAATGCCGACAGAGATACCGCGGTCATGTCCCCATCCTTCCATTCTCATATCCTGATGCATATTATGGTCGTTACGGAAGATCATTACGTACTTACCGTTGATCTTTGCAACTCCGGCATTGAATATGAACTGGGCCTCATATGGGATATTATCCTTTGTAAGAATAGGTTTTTCAACCTTTTTGATGCAGGCTGCACCCTCGAGTGTGGGATACCAAACAGGCATTTTGTTTCTCCTTTTTTTGTATTAATTAAACCAATCGAGGACCGTACGCGCACCATCGTAGGCGGCGGTCCAATCGAATGTGCGAGTGGTCTTTCCGTCCCGAGAAACGAAGATCTCGGGGTTTGAATTATCGGTATAGCGAGATATACCGTAGCGACGTGTATCCTCGTCTGCCATGCGGTAGATCTCATTGATGCGCTTCATACGATCAGGGGTGAGAATGCCGGGAGTTACGGAAGCGAGAGTGGTCATGCCGGTGATGGCGCACATCTCAAGATAGTCAAGGTTTAAATCGTGATCAACTCGCTCAGTAAACGCCGCGCAATCGGGGTCCGCCCTATAAAACGTGTCATTTTGTGGCAATCTCATCACACTGTTGACACCAAGACGGCGTGTCCATTCGAAGCTGCGACCGCTTGTATCGTTTCCTACGCGATA
>JAZOWT010000078.1:0-28629 GCA_045659365.1 Eubacteriales bacterium
TCTTGATGATTTTTGGGTCAATGGAGATTGGATATTCGTTTACTCGGACGGCAGCACAGACGAAAACGGCGACGTGATCTTTTGCATACTGACGATTTATGACTACGGTAAGAGTACGCTTACATACGGAAGGAACAAGGAATTCTCCTACAACGTTAAAATATCTCTCAGAAGGCAATCGGAAGCCCCATTGAGTGGAGGGTATGTATTGGAGGAAGAGCACGAGCATGCCGTTGGCGAGTGGGTCGCACAAGATGATAAGACCCATCATTTTGAGTACAGCTGCGGTTGTTGGTTCCCTGAGACCGAAAAGGATCACGTGAATTATGATTCGGATAATTTCTGTGATATTTGCGGATATGATTTTACCGAATGAGAATTTGAAGTCTTTTGCCGATAAAACGAGGAGTGATGCGATATGAGAAAAATTTTGGCATTGCTTTTAATAATGTCATTGTGTTTATGCTTTTTATCATCGTGCGGCATCGGATATGAAGATAACACTTGGTTTTCCGACAGGAAGCTCAAAAAATGCCTTGTACCCGAATTGCCCGAATATACAGATAATATGGTGCTTTTTAACAATTCCCGCGCTTACTTAAATATGAGCGACGAGGATTTGAGCGAATATTTGCAAAGCGTTTATGATTATTTAAAAGCACAAAATTTCAAATATCTTGGAACCAAGGGAGAGATAGCGAGCTCAAATATCTTTCTCCCTATACTCGGTACTTACTATTATTTTGAACCGGCAGAGGATCGTGGAGATTTTTTGTATGGACGCCATTATTATTATTTTGTATATTCTGACGGAAGAGTTAATGCATTCGGAAAAGTGATATTCTATGAGTTGGTAATTTCCAGCAATTCTTTGAGAGATGAGCGGGAACTTTTTTACAACAACTTTAGTTATAATACATATATTTCGCTGTACAAGCATTCATCGACTTATTTCGATGAAAGGTATATTTTGAAGGAGTAAAGTTTAAAGCGCGGGGAGTTTTGACTCTCCGCGCTTTTTGATTATTCCCTTTTTGGCGAGAGTTTTTTGAAGATACGGCAGACGGTGTCGAAGGGGATTATGGTGGCGGCGAGGAGAATGACGTTGACGATCTCCGCAGGTGTGATGGGGGTGGTGCGGAAGAGCGCGCCGCCGAAAAAGATCATCAAAATTTGTATAGCCGAAATTAAAAGCATTATGATGACGAAGGGGCGGTTCTTCCCTATATTTGAGAGTATCCACATTCGCTCGCAGCGCGCTGAGAAGCAGTTGAACACGACAAGGAAGATAAACAGCGCCTAGAATGCCGTAAGAAAATGAAGCTCCGAGCCGCCCCAGAATATTGACCTGAAGAAATCAAGCTTTAAAAAGGCAATACAAAGTCCGAGAGTGTATGCGCCCATTATGGCAACGCGGCCGAGCATCGCACGAGTGAGAATGGGCTCGTCGCGGCGCTTGGGCTTTTCCTTCATATAATATTCGAGCGCCGGCTCACCTGCAAAGGCGAGGCCACCGAGGGTATCCATTATGATATTTACCCAGAGCATCTGGATAATGGTTATGGGTGTTTCGACACCTAAAAGCTGACCAAAAATCGATATGCCGCAGGCGGCAAGATTCATCACAAGCTGGAACGTTATAAATTTTCTTATCGATTTAAATATCGTTCTGCCGTATAATATCGTGCGGTTTATGGCATAAAGACTATTATTGAGTATAATTATATCACCGGCATTCTTGGCGATATCTGCGCCGTTGCCCATAGCAAAGCCGACGTCGGCAAGCTTCAATGACGGTGCATCATTTATGCCGTCACCGGTCATTCCCGCAACCAGGCCAAGCTCTTGTGAAAGACGAACAAGGCGCGTTTTATCACGTGGAAGCGCACGGGAAAGAACCCGCAGGCGAGGTAGAATCTCCTTGACCTCATCGTCAGACATTCCGGCTAGCTCTGTCGAGGTGAGAACTATGTCGCGCTCACGATTCGATATGATGCCGCACTCCTCCGCTATCTCTGCTGCCGTATCGCGGGAGTCACCGGTAAGCATCACTATCTGCACCCCGGCCCTTTTGATAGACATTATCGCTTCTCTGCTATCCCGCCGGAGCATATCCTTTAAGACCAGCAAAGCAACAAAAACAAAATGATCCGAGCTTTCGTCCTTGTATGCCACGGCAATAACCCTGTTGCCGAGCGCGGTCGCACTGTTCAGTCGCGCCTCTATTGGTGCTATGCTTATTGGACGGATATTTCCGTCGGAGCCTATCGCATATTTACATTTTGCGAGTATTATTTCCGGAGCGCCTTTGATATAGGTCGTGCCATTTGTGAGAGTGACAGAGGAATATTTCTTATCGCTTGAGAATGGCTCGCGCGATCTTACAGACACGGGCATGTGGCGGTCAGAAATGAAATACTCTGTTACGGCACGATCTGTGCCGTTGCCTCCGATAACACGGTTTCCGCTCATAACAGTATCGGTATTGTAAAGTGCGCTTACGTGAAGAATGCGATATAATTGCTCTGCCTTTTTAAGCGATGAAAGGCTTTTATACGTAGAGTCGGCAGCTTCGATCCGTTCAAGACGCGGCTCTCCTGTGGTGATCGTACCTGTTTTGTCGGTAAAAAGAATGTTCATCGAGCCGGCAGTTTCTATGCCGACAAGCTTCTTGACAAGAACGTTATCATTGAACATCTTCTTCATATTTGCCGATAGGACGACGGTTATCATCATCGGTAGTCCCTCTGGAACTGCAACCACAATGACGGTTATCATAAGAGTCAAAGCATGGATGAGAATAGAAAAAAGGCTTTTATAATCGGTCAGGGCAGACACTATACGCGCTCCGTCAAATTCGTTTTCGACAACGATAGCATTAAAAATGTAGATGAACGCTACGACTGACGCCATAGCATAACCGATCTTGCTTATTTGTGCAGCGAGACGGCCAAGACGAAGCTTCAAGGGGCTCTCGCGCGTTTCGGTCTGCACGTCCTTGGCAACCATGCCGTAATAGGTATCCTTACCGACTCTGCCAACGCGTACGGTAGCATCACCAGATACTATAACGGTGCCGCTATACACCTTATTTTTGGTGGATAGCTCCCACCCCTGGTCGCTTGATGGTTCCTTTGTCACCTCACGGCTTTCACCGTTCAGTGCGGACTGATCAACACTCAGCTTTCCGGATACGATTGTAGAATCTGCCGGAACTCTCTCGCCTGAGCGTATGTAAAGAATATCTCCAACGACAAGATCGGTTGCAAAAATCTCGTCAACCTCACCACCCCTGAGGACTCGGACACGCGTAGCCGAGGCATCGCTCTGCATTTTTTCAAACGCGCGCTCGCTTCCGAATTCAGAGGCGGTGGATACGGTTGTTGCAATAAGTATAGCAAGGACGATGCCGGATATTTCAAAGAAATTAACGTTGCCAAGCGTGAATATAACCTCGACTACGAGGGCGATGATAAGTATTTTGATTATAGGATCGTTAAGGTTTTCGAGAAATCTTCTGAAAAAGCCCTTGGTTTTCTCCTTGGTGAGCACGTTTTGGCCGTGCTGCTCCTTAGATTTCAAAACCTCTTCACTGCTCAAGCCTTGAATGTTTTTTGTCATAGCTTCCTCCACGAGGGTATTTACTCTAAATCCTATGATAAAGCTATCCGAAAAATGCAAAAAGCGGAATGGTAATTTCCATTCCGCTTTTTTGAATACCCGCGAGGCCGTGTAAGGCAATTTTTAACCCTGTATGCTACAGGTGGGTGTCCTCTCTTTTTCTTTGCGCTTCCAACGTCTGCTTCGGAGGGTACTAAGACAGCTCCTGGCAGGAGGCCTGCATCCCGTAAAAAGAAGTCCAGACTCCCTTTAATTGTTCGTAGGTCCAAATATCACAATATCACGCACCACGCAGGATATGTATCAAAAATTAGTTCTGATCGTAATCGATCTCGTTAAAGAAAAGGTCGTTGAAGTATTCCTCAGCCTTGTCAAACTCCTCGTCGTCGTCAACACTTTCAAAAATGATGTCGTCGCCGTCCTCGCGAGCCTTAAGGATGATGTACTCCTCGCTCTCCTCGTTTGCGGGAACAAGTGCGAAATAGAGCTCGCCATTAATCTCACCGCGTGCAAGAAGCTCGAACTCCTTTTCCTCACCCGTTTCCTCATCGGTAAGGGTGATTATATCAACTTCCTCAAGATCTTCCTCTTCAACAGGAAGGTTCTTCTCGTTCTCTGCCATTTTAATGTCCTCCTAGTCAGTATGGTGATTTTCTGTTTATATTCTACCCTATATCTTTCCGCTTGTCAAGAGTAACTTTTACAAGAGATCGGAGAGGATAGTATTGCTTATATAAAATCCGCGTTCGGTAAGCCTTATGCGGTCATTGGATATATCGAGATACCCGAGCGAGCGGTAACGCTCAATAATTTTCTCGCGTCCGTCAGTGAAACCAATACCGAAGCGCGAGCAGTAGTCGGAAAGCGAAAATCCCTCCGAAAGTCGCAGGCGCATCATAACGTACTCGAATGCCTCGTCGTTATCCGATATGCGCTCACCGTATCTATATTCTACGTAGCTGTCCGAAATATATTCATCAAGCCTTGCGGTATTGCCGAACCTTTTTTTACCATAGTAGGAATAAGCGGCAAGACCGACACCGATATATTTCTCGTCGCGCCAATATTTCAAATTATGGCGGCACTCGTATCCGGGGCGCGCATAGTTTGAAATTTCGTAATGCGAGAAGCCGTGCTCACCGAGAATTTTCGAGGCAAGCGCATACATATCGCACTCCTCGTCCTCGCTCGGCAGTGGCAGACTTTGACGCGCATCATAGAACGGAGTTCCCTCCTCAAGTATCAATCCGTAGACCGACAAATGTGATGGCTCAAGCGAAAGCGCTTCATGGAGCGTGTAAGCGAATGAAGCCTTGGTTTGCTCAGGAATTCCATACATAAGATCGAGGCTTATATTGGTAATTCCGGCACTTCTCGCGATACGTACAGCATCATATATGAGCGAAGAATTATGTATTCTGCCAAGAATTTTCAGTTCATTTTCATTGAACGACTGACATCCGATGCTTGCACGGTTTACACCTAACGAGGTATATGCACGCACCTTTTCCTCACTAAGAGTACCGGGGTTCATCTCCATCGTTATCTCGGCATCCGTCGAAAGGTCGAACGTTGATCTCACCGAAGAAAGGATACGGCAAAGCTCCTCCGGTTCCAAAAGCGAAGGGGTGCCGCCGCCCAAAAAAACGGTATCAACCCCTACTCTTTTTTCACCTTGGTAGCTCTCTATCTCCTGACAAAGTCTGTCGATATAGCGAGCGCGGACGTCGGATTCAACGCCTGAAAATGATGCGAAATCGCAGTAGGCACACTTACGGATGCAGAACGGAATATGGATATAAAGTCCTATATTATCAGTTGTCATCGTCAAGTCTGAGAACTGCCATGAATGCCTCGGGCGTAACCTCTACGCTACCGAGCTTACGCATCTTCTTCTTACCTTCCTTCTGCTTTTCAAGCAGCTTCTTCTTTCTCGTAATATCACCGCCGTAGCACTTTGCAAGGACGTCCTTACGCATTGCCTTTACGGTTTCTCTTGCGATGATCTTCGAGCCGATAGCCGCCTGAATGGGAATTTCAAAGAGCTGGCGCGGAATGTTTTCCTTAAGCTTTTCGGCAATCTTTCTTGCGCGGGTGTACGCGCGATCCTCAAATACGATGAAGGAGAGTGCATCGACAACCTCACCGTTAAGCATAAAGTCAAGCTTAACAAGCTTTGAGGTCTTATAGCCCTTAAGCTCGTAGTCAAGCGATGCATAACCCTTTGAACGGCTCTTAAGCGCGTCAAAGAAGTCGTATATGATCTCGTTAAGAGGAAGCTCGTAGTGAAGCTCTACTCTTTCGGTGTCGATATATTTCATATCGATGAAGGTACCGCGTCTATCCTGACAGAGGTCCATAATACCGCCAACGTATTCGGTGGGGGTGATTACGGTCGCCTTCATTATCGGCTCGTATGCCGTGCCGATCTCGTCTGCCGTCGGGAACTTCGAGGGGTTATCGATAAGTATGGTTTCACCGTTTCTGAGCTCAACCTTATAAATAACCGAGGGAGCGGTAGTTATAAGGTCAAGATTGAACTCACGTTCAAGGCGCTCCTCGATGATCTCCATATGGAGAAGTCCAAGGAATCCACAACGGAAGCCGAAGCCGAGCGCAACGGAGGTTTCAGGCTCGAAAACGAGAGATGCATCGTTAAGCTGAAGCTTTTCAAGTGCATCACGAAGATCGCCATAGCGCGCGCCGTCAGCGGGATATATACCCGAATATACCATGGGGTGAACCTCACGGAAGCCGGAGAGTGCCTCTTCTGCAGGATTCTCGGCAAGAGTTACGGTATCGCCTACACGTGTATCACCAACGTTCTTGATCGATGCGGTAACGTAGCCAACCTCACCTACGGTGAGCTCGGTTCCCTTTTTGAGTCCGAAGGCATCCATATAACCGACCTCGACAACGTCGAACTCGGCACCGGTAGACATCAGGCGGATGCGCTGACCGGCCTTAAGCTTGCCGTCGAATATTCTGATGTATACCACAACTCCGAGGTAGGAATCGTAGTAGGAGTCGAATATCAATGCCTTAAGGGGGGCATCGGGATCCCCGACGGGAGCGGGGATATCGGTAACGACCTTTTCAAGAACGTCACGGATATTAAGTCCGTTCTTAGCCGAGATAGCGGGACATCCCTCGGCAGGAATGCCGATAACGTCCTCGATCTCGTTACGAGTACCCTCAATATCGGCACTTGCGAGGTCTATTTTGTTAATTACAGGAAGAATCTCGAGGTCGTTGTCAATCGCTAGATATGCGTTGGCAAGTGTCTGCGCCTCGACACCCTGTGTAGCATCGACAACGAGAAGCGCGCCCTCGCAGGCCTTGAGTGAACGGGAGACCTCATAGCCAAAGTCAACGTGGCCGGGAGTGTCTATAAGGTTATAAATATACTCCTCACCGTTGCTTGCCGTATAGTTCATTCTTACGGCTCTTGCCTTGATGGTGATACCGCGCTCGCGCTCGAGATCCATATTATCGAGCAGCTGTGCCTCCATATCTCTGGTGGCAACGGTGCTTGTGGACTCAAGCAAGCGGTCTGCGAGAGTGGACTTACCGTGGTCTATATGTGCAATTATTGAAAAATTACGAATATGGTTTTGTTTTTCGGTCACTTTGTTTTTCCTATAGCGGAATTAAACGTCCGCCAATTTCCTTGCTGCTTCAGAATAAATTTTAATCTTTTCGTTAAGAACTGCTCTGTCCTCGTGGTGAGCAAGAACGTATATCTTGATCTTGGGCTCGGTGCCGGAGGGACGAACTATGATCTTATCCTCGTTTTCAAGAGTATAGTAAAGTGCATCGGAGGCAGGCTGGCCGGTAGAGGATACCGAGCCGTCCTTAAGGCTCTTGACTGTGCCGTCAAGATAATCGCCTACTGTTGCGACCTTATAATCGCCAAAGGCGGTGGGAGCATCAGCGCGAAGAGATGACATTACTCTCTTTCTTCTCTCGATACCGTCAAAGCCCTCCATGTAGATATCGATCATGCCCTCGGCATAGTTGCCGTAGGTTTCGTAAAGGGTTTCAAGAGCATCGCAAAGAGTCATGTTCTGCTTCTTGTAGAATGCGGTCATTTCAAGAATCATCATGGATGCTTCAACCGCATCCTTATCTCTTGCATAGGAGCCAAGGAGGTAGCCGTAGCTCTCTTCAAATCCGAGAACAAAGCCGTCTGCCTTGCCTTTTGCCTCATAATTCTTAATTACCTCACCGATGAACTTAAATCCGGTGAGTACGTCGTGAAGCTTGATGCCCTGCTTTTTAGCGATGCCGTAAGCCATGTCGGTGGACACGATGCTCTTAACAACGTAAGCATCCTCAGGAAGCTTACCAAGTGCGCGTCTCTGTCTTATCGCATAGTCAAGAAGAAGTGCGCCCATCTGGTTACCGGTGATGTTTACAAACTCGCCAGCCTTGTTTCTTGCCATTACACCAACGCGGTCTGCATCGGGGTCGGTAGCAATAATGAGGTCGGAGCCAACGTTATTAGCGATAGCTATACCCTTGGTAAATACCTCTGCATACTCTGGGTTAGGCTTCTTAACTGTGGGGAAATTACCGTCGGGGATCATCTGCTCGTCAACGGTGTAAAGATACTTAAGACCAACACGGCGGAACACTTCGGGAACAAGCTTGTAGCCTGCACCGTGAATGGGAGTGTATACAACCTTAAGGTCATCTGCAACCGATTTAACCTCGTCGGGCGAGATTGCGGTAGCAAGAACCTCCGCAAGGTAGTATTCGTCGAACTTCTCATCGAGAATTTCGATAATGCCGGAGGCTACTGCAGCATCAAAGTCTGCAAGATTGTCATCGAGAACATCGAACTTCGTGCGCTCGGCAGAAACGATCTTTGCCTGGTCGGGGCTGATCTGTGCGCCATCCTCCCAGTAAGCCTTATATCCGTTATATTCCTTGGGGTTATGAGATGCGGTAATGTTTATACCAGCAAGAGCACCGAGCTTGCGAACGGCATAGGAAAGCTCAGGAGTAGGACGAATGCCGTTGAATATGTAGGACTTGATGCCCTCGGATGCAAGAACACAAGCACTCACGCGTGCAAAAAGCTCGGAATTGTTACGGGAATCGTATGCGATTGCAACACCGCGGGACTCACCGCCGACAGACTTGATAAGACCTGCTATACCGCGGGTTGTCTGTGCAACGGTAAAGCGGTTCATACAACCGATACCCATATACATAGTCGAACGGAGTCCGGCTGTGCCGAAATCCATGGGTGCGCTGAAGCGCATCGCCTTAGTCTGTACATCCTGTGCTATTGAAAGAAGCTCTGCTCTCTCCTCCTCGGAAAGTAGTGATGACTCAAGCCATCTTTGGTACTCTTTGTTGTAGCTCATAAGACCTCCGATATATTTAAAAATTATTTTTCAATGCTTTCTTCAAGTGCGAGGGCAAGCTGATCGGGACATGAGGTAGGCTTGAAGCCACACTTTATACCCTTAAGTCTGGCAATTGCGTCCTCAACCTTCATTCCCTTTACAAGCGCAGCTACACCTGCGGTGTTGCCGGCACAACCGCCGACAAAGCTGCATTCACTGATCACGCCGTCCTCGACGTCAATGATAACCTGACGTGCGCAGGTTCCGCGAGTTCTATATTCTATGTGCTTTTTCATTATAAATTCCTTTTTTATTCGAGATTGTTGTAAATACCTACTGCCGTGTAAAACGGACAGAAGAGTGTAAGATAGGTGAGCAAGGTGCAGAAATCGGCACCGCTACGACGGAATACCACGGTGTAGTACTGTGCCTCTCCGTCCTCGGTATCAAACGTAACGGTATTCACGCGGTAGACTGTATTATCAAGATGCGAGGCGACCGAGAAAAGCTCGGCAAGGTCGGATGATTCCGCGCTTATACGTATTTCAAGGTATCGGTCGTCATCGGGTGAAACCTCAGGGACGTTGAAGTGGCGGGATGCCAGAGCATATTTCATATCGGCAGTGCCGTCAAATCCGAAAACGGGAGTAACCGAGCAAATTTTAAGATCCTCGGCAAACAGAAGTGCCGCTACACTGGGAAGGCGTGCGCCTCCGCGCTCCTCAAGGGGCAAAAGACAATATTCCGCGCGGCCCTGAGATACTGCACGTGCCGCATCACGAAGCGAAGCCTCGTAGCGAAGGTGAGGATCGGAAAAGTCCTGCGAAAAAACGTCATATGCCTCATCGGCGAGGCGGTTTTTGACGTAAACAAAGGTTTCGTCACCGCTACCCTCGGCAAGAAAGTCTGTCTCGGAAAGGTTTACGCCGCGCATGCCGAGTCTCAAAACAAGAAGCTCAGCCAACACTGCCCTGTCTTTGTATTCAACGGACGAAGCATACGAGCGGATACGCGAAACGTTTTCAGCCATAGCGTGCTTATGAACGTCAGAGGGCTCAAAGGAAACACCGTCCGAAAGAATACCGAGAATCTCATACACACCGTAACCCTCGTCAATCAGCTGACAAGCGGCGTTCACAGCATCCTCGGCAAGCTCTGCAAGCTCGCATATACGTTGCTCCACGATCTTGGCCTGAGTGTCGGAAAGAGCCTTCATATTATGTTCGGTGACATCATTTTTAAAATAAACGCCGTCGAGTAGCATACGTATCCCTCCAAACTGTGTCGCCCACAAATATTTATACAGATATATTATACAATATGTCACTTAAAATTACAAGGGGAAAAAGCATTTTTTTGATCGAATAGAATTAAAAAACTTTATCAATAGGGGTTGATTTTTTGGTTTTATTATGATATACTAGTTATCGCTTGCCGGTGTGTTGGAATGGCAGACAAGGAAGACTCAAAATCTTTTGCCAGCAATGGCGTGCGGGTTCGACCCCCGCCACCGGCACCAAAAAAGGAACGATGCACCTGTATCGTTCCTTTTTTGCTAGGCGGGGCGAGAACCCGCCCCGAGCCACCAACTAACAACCAACTACATCAATGAAAGGTGTACTAATATGAAAAACTACATTATTTCCCGTGTTGCAACAACACCGGATTGGACTAACATTCCCTACCTTGAAATCGACAATGAGCGCCGCGAGAATCCGAACGGCATTACGGCGCGTGCGCAGATATGCTACAACGAAGATGCGCTGCTTGTGCATCTTGAAACTAAGGAAAAAGATTACATTGCGAATGAGATTGGACTACTCGGATCGCCATGCTGCGACAGCTGTCTTGAATTTTTCTTTTGCCCCTGTGAGGGAAACGGCAGATACTTCAATATCGAGTTCAACTCCAACGGCTGCTTCTATCTTGGAATCGGAAGCGGCATCGGCGATCTTGTAAGACTCATTCCAGCCAACAAAACGGCAGATATATTTGAGCAGAATATACTTAAGCATGGTGATGGTTGGGAAATATTTTATCGCGTTTCGTATGAATTCATAAGACGTTTTTTCTCAGATTTCGAGGTGTATTCCGGCAAGAGAATAATTGCCAATTGCTACAAATGTGCAGACAAATCCACCCCGCCGCATTATCTGTCATGGAGCTGGCTTGACGGCGAGCCTCTTAGCTTTCATAACACAAAATGCTTCGGAGAAATGATATTTGAATAAAGATTTTTGGAGTCCTTGTTTTATCTCGGACTCCTTTCTTTTTATCACTAACTTTGTACAATATATACATAAACACACGCACAAAATTAGGCATGTGTGATGCTCAAAAAGGATTGACTTTATCGTGCTTATGTGGTAAAATATCTAGTGAATAATGTGTATTATTATATATGCGCATACATAACGAAGAAAATTTCATTACGGAGGACAATTATGAAGATTCAGAAGCGTTTTGTTGCTCTGCTTGTTAGCGTCGTCCTGTTTGCTATTTGCGCAGTGGTGCTTACATCCTGCGGCGAGTGCGACCATGACTATGGCGAGTGGACAGTAACAACTGAAGCTACCTGTACCACACCCGGAGAGGCTTACAGAGTTTGTAAGTTTGATTCCGATCACGTTGAAACCAAGGTGATCGAGCCCATTGCTCATACCTACGGTGAGTATGTATCCGACGGTAGAGTTACCTGTACTACCAATGGTGCAAAGACCGCAACCTGTACGGTATGCGGCTATAACAACACCGTGCTTGAGGATGCAAAGGGCCACTCCTTTACCACATATACCCCTAACGGTGAAGCTACCTGTACCACCGGCGCACCTGAAGTAGCAGTATGTGACCGTGAGGGCTGTGATGCTACCGACGTTAAGTACGTTGGCGCAGAAAAGGGACACAGCTACGGCGCAGACGGTGTATGTACCGCATGCTCCGACGTTCTTGCCAACCTTGCGAAGTACGATATATCGGTTGACGGCGACGGTAGTGTTATTGCTACCATTTACGAAACCGATAAGACCATCGGTACCACCAAGAACATTGCCCTGCTCCTTAAGATAAGCGGAACCGGTGTTGCTGTTGATTTCAGTGATAACAGCAAGGCTCCCTGGTCAGAAGAGTACGGAAAGAGGATCGTTTACGTTGAGGTTGACGACACCGTTACAAATCTCGGTGCTTACACATTTGCAGGCCTTGAAAAGCTTACCGACGTGAAGCTCCCCACTTCCCTTATCGCAATTCCCGCATATGCATTTGCGGAGTGCGAGGACCTCGAGAAAATCACCATTCCCGCAAGTGTTATGGTAATCGACGCGTCCGCATTCGTTGATTGCGAGGTGCTTGAAGAGGTTACCATCGCAGAGGGTTCTGAAATGACCGTTATCGGTGAGAGCGCATTCGAGGGCTGTAAGAAGCTTGAGGATATCAATCTCCCCGACACAGTAAGTGTAATCGGTGCATCTGCATTTAACGGCTGTAAGAAGCTTGATACTCTTAACATAACCGATAGCATCACTGTTTTCGGTGCAAACGCGATCAAGGATACCAAGGTTAAGACCAACTCCTACAAGGGCGCAAAGTACCTTGCAGTTGGCGAGAACCTCTACGCGATCTTTGTTGACGTAGTTGTCAGCGAGCTTGAAAAAGAAAGCGACGAGGCAAAGACCGGCACCATCCTTACCATTCACAAGGACGTTGTTATCATTCCCGAGCTTGTTCTTACCAGCTACACCAAGGACATCAAGGTTCTTGTTGTTGAGGAAGGAAACACTGTTTACACCTCTAAGAATAACTGCATTATAAAGAACGGCAACACTGTATACATGGGTGTTGCAACCTCCACAATCCCCGAGGATGCAAGCATAACCACTATCGCTGCATATGCATTCTATGAGTGCGCAGGTATGGAGAGCATCACTATCCCTGCTAACATCACCACTATCGAGGACGAGGCATTCCGCGGTGCGGCTAACCTCAAGACCGTTACCATGGCAGGCTCTGTGACCGAGATCGGTCTTTATGCATTTGCTGACTGTGAGGCCCTCGAGGAGCTCACTCTCTCCACTGCTCTTACCACAATTGGCGCATACACCTTTACCAACTGTACCGCTCTTAAGACTGTTATTATTCCCGAGGGTGTTACCACTGTTGGCGAGGCAGCATTCTCCGGATGCGCTAAGCTTGAGACAGTAACCTACCCCGCTTCCATAACAACCATTGAAAAGAATGCTTTCAATGGCTGCGGCTTCAAGGCTCTTGTACTTCCTGAATCTATCAAATATATCGGCGAATATGCATTTGCTACCTGTAAGTCTGTAACCTCTATCGACCTTCCCGACAATGCAGAATATATCGGCGAGGGTGCATTTGCAGGCTGTGTAGCTATCACTGAGATCACAATCCCTGCAACCATCGGTTACATCGGCAACAGTGTATTCTACGGATGCAGCAAGCTTACAACCGTATCTCTCTATTTTACCGGCTCTGATGCAGCAGGCACTGACTCCTCTGATTTTGCTTGGATCTTTGCTAACGACACCGCAGCAATGCCTAAGATCAAGACCGTTTACGTGCTTGGTAACGCTCCTATCGCTGCAGGCGCATTCAAGAACTGTGCTATCGAGGTTGTTCACATCTCCTCTGAGATCACCGCAATCGGACACGATGCATTTGCAGGCTGTACCGCTCTTAAGGAGGTACACATCACCGATATCGCATCCTGGTGTGCAGTTGACTTTGCAGACTACTATTCCAATCCCATTTACTTCGCAAAGAACCTCTACCTCAACGGTACACTCGTTACCGACCTCGTAATTCCTGAGGGTGTTACCACGATCAAGTATGCAGCATTCAACGGATGCTCCTCTATCACCACCGCAACACTCCCCTCTACTCTTACCACACTCGAGGCCGCAGCATTCAAGGGCTGCTCCTCTCTTAAGGCGATCGTTCTTCCCGAAAGTGTGACTACCGTTGGTACTCTCGCATTCGCAAACTGCGGTGCGCTTACCGGCATTACTCTTTCCGGTAGCATTACCGAGATCGCTCCTTACGTATTCTCCGGATGCACCGAGCTTTCCGCAATCAACATTCCTGCCAGCGTTACTAATATTTCCGAAACCGCTTTCATCGGCTGTCAGAGACTTGGCAAGGTTACTGTTGATGCTGCGAACACCGCATACATTTCCTACTGCAACATTCTTTACACCGCTGACAAGGAGATCTACTTTATTCCTCACTTCATTTCCGGTGACGTAGTAATCCTTGACGGTGTTACCAAGATCAAGGCGGGCGCGTTCCTTAATGCTCCTTACATCGATACTCTTGTAGTTCCTGCAAGCGTAACCGAGATCGGCGAGGCTGCATTCGGCGGCTGCACCACCATCAAGTCTATCACTCTTCCCTTCATCGGTCAGTCTCTCGATTGCACCGAGAACAGCGCATTCAAGTACGTATTCGGTACTGTTCCCGCAACCCTTAATACTGTTACCATTCTTGGTGGCACCAAGGTTGCAGATGGCGCTTTCAAGGGCTGCGACACCATTTCCACTGTAAACCTTCCCGACGGTATTACCTCTATCGGTAAGGAAGCTTTCGCAGACTGTGCAGGTCTTTCTGTTATCACCCTGCCCAAGACTGTTACCAGCGTTGCTGATGATGCATTTGTAGAGTGCAAGAAGCTTCGCACCGTTTACTACACCGGTCTTTCCACCGACCTCAAGGGTGAAAACGGCGATTTCAACATGACCATCGGCGCAAACAACGTATACCTCAAGGGCGCTAAGTTCTACTTCTACAACCCTACGGTTGGTGAAGGCGGCGAGGGTATCTTCTGGTACATCAACGACGAAGGCGAAATCGTTATCTGGTAAAACAGTATAAACTAAAGATAAAACAAAAAATGACGGGTTCGCCCGTCATTTTTTGCTATAAAAAAAGAGACTTGCAGAACAAGTCTCTTTTTTTATTATTTACTTTTTTCAAGACGGCGCACGGCACGTTCAAGATAACGCGAAATATAGCCTTGCTTCTTAAATTCGTCAGAAAAGAACATTATTTCAAAAGCGGCGGCAAATATAAGAACAGGAATTGAGGAAACGTTGGAGCTGTATATCATTTGCAAGATAAGTGCTATGGAAAGGATGAAAACGACGGCGTGATAGATCGGAGAAGTAACGATAACCCCTTTGAGTGTCGTTTCGCCATCCTTTTCGGTTATGCGACCGTAAAATGCAGTTCCCATAAGAAAGCCGTTATCCTTGGTGGGGCGCCCCATCATTTCACATTTGATACGAAGCTTGCCCTCCTTCTCCTTTACGTGCATAAAGGGTTTGCCACCCTTTTTGTCGGCAAACTTAACACCCTCATTTACTCTGGTGTTATCGCGGAGCATCGAAAGAATCTCGGGAGCAGGTTTTGTTGTTTGGATATTTATAAATTTCATAGCGACCTCTTTGTCACCTTATATATCGATGCAGGAATAAATAAGATTGCGCAGGCGAGGAATGACAACACTGTGCAAGCCGCCCATATGCTCGGCATGGAACATAGCAAGGCGGTTATCAGGATCGGCATGGGCAACGCAAAGCTTATATCCGTCCCAACCGAATGCGCCCTTGGGAGTGAGGTTTCCTGACGGGTACGGATCAACGTTCGTTCTGACACCGTAGCCATAGCCGTATCCGGAGTTCCAGAGTGTAGCAAAGGTTTCGTTCTGCTTTTGGTTGAGTGCATTTGCGCGCATAAGCTCGATCGAACGGGAGCAAAGAATACGGTTGCCGTTTTTAGCAACACCGCCGTTGGCAAGCGCGTCAACAAAGAGAATGTAATCGTCAACAGTGGACACGATTCCGCCGCCGCCACTGTCATAATCAGGCCCCAGACGGCAGTGACACTGCTCAAAGGGGATCTCGGTGCTTATATGTGTTTTAGGATCGTAGGAATAATGTGCAGCAAAGCGATCACGCTTTGACTGGTCGGGATGATAGCCTGTGTCATTCATTCCTATCGGCAAAAATACGTTTTCAGCCATGTAGTCAGAAAATCTCTTGCCTGATATGACCTCAACAAGCGCCGCCATAACGTCAAGAGAAAGACTGTAATAGTAATCGTCACCGGGCTCGAACTCGAGCGGCTCACCCGCCATGGCGCTGCACACCTGCACGGTCGGTGCTTTGCCACCGGATGCCGCAACTGCGCTCTCTACCGACTTTGAGCGCATATTGTAGTTCATACCGGATGTCATGGTCAAAAGATGCTTTACAAGCATTGTTTTCTCGCAAGGACGGGTGCCGATAACGTTGCCGCTATCATCCTTTACCTTTACGGTAAGGTTTTTGAACTCGGGGAGATATGCATATACCGGGTCGGTTACCACAAGCTCACCGCGTTCGATAAGCTGGAGCGCTGCAACTGCGGTAGCAAGCTTTGAGCAGGAGTATATGTTGAACATAAGATCCTTACGCATCGGTGTACGCTTTGCAAGACTGTCAAATCCGGAGGTATGTCTGAATATTTCCTTATGGTCCATATAAATGACCGTATCGGATCCCGGAACACCCATGCCGGGCAGATAATAGTCTAAAAAATCCCTAAGTGGCTGAAAGTTCATCTTTTGCTTCCTTATTACTTATTAGCGCTTAAATTCTATTACGGTTACACCTGCATCGCCCTCACCGTATGCGCCGTGACGGTAGGACTTGATGCGGGGATCATTTTTAAAGCAACGCCAGAGTGCGGCACGAAGCGCGCCTGTACCCTTGCCGTGGATTATACGCACGGTAGGAACTCCGGCAAGAACGGCATCGTCAAGGTATTTATCTACGACGAACCATGCATCGTCACCTATCATACCGCGCACGTCAACCTCAGGCGAGAAGGTGGAGGTAATGCTCTTTTTGACCTTGCCCTCGCTTACAGGCTTGGGGGTATCCTTGCGCTTGAACTGTGTTTTGCCATCTATCAGGCGAAGCTTATCCTCTGTCACCTTAGTTTTAAGTATGCCTGCGGTTACCGAAACTAAGCCGCTTTTATCCTTAGGAGCGGTAACTATACCCTCCTTGCCGATCGTGACAAGATATACCTTGTCGCCCTGTACAAGAGGACGAGGAAGCTTGTACTCGTCATCAAGGGAAACCTCCTTGATATCTATATCAGAGAACATTCCCTCGCTTTCGGAAAGGCGGCGACGAACCTCGGCACGTGCCTCGGCCATCATTTCATTGCGCTTTTCCCTATCCTCCTGCTTTTTGATCGCCTCAAGTTGGTGGAATATAAACTCACTTGATGCTCTTGCACTATCGAGTATCTGACGTGCCTTTATCACCTGCTTGGAGATCTCCTCCTCGCTTTTTGCGATTCTGCGCTTAAGCTCCTCCTCGGAGGTGCGCTTGAAATCCTCGTACTCGCGGCGCAGATTTTCTGCACGGTCGCGCTCTCGCTCCATTTCCATACGGTTGGTATCGAGGCGTTCAATAACGTCCTCAAAGCGCTTTTCGTCGCGTTTGATGAGCTGTGTAGCTCTTGCAATGACGTCGTCGGACATACCAAGCTTTTCGGATATTGCAAAGGCATTGGATTTACCGGGAGTACCGACAA
This sequence comes from Eubacteriales bacterium, assembly GCA_045659365.1. Lineage (GTDB taxonomy): Bacteria > Bacillota > Clostridia > Oscillospirales > CAG-272 > UBA1740. The sequence continues at coordinate 17,580 of JAZOWT010000078.1, forward strand.
CAAGCTTATAGGTCGGGCGAAGAGTTTCAACGTCAAATTCGCACGATGCGTTTTGTACTCTGGGAGCCTCGAGAGCGTAAACCTTAAGCTCGGAGTAGTGAGTTGTAGCAACCGAAAGCGCTCCGCTTTTCTGAGTGCGCTCAAGAATAGCGGTAGCAAGCGCCGCGCCCTCTACCGGGTCGGTGCCCGAGCCAAGCTCGTCAAAAAGAACCAGAGATCTGGAATCAACCTCTGAAAGTATGCTTACAACGTTGACCATATGAGCTGAGAAGGTCGAAAGAGAGGCTTCTATGCTCTGCTCATCGCCTATGTCAACGAGAATCTTATCAAAGATACCCACGGTGCTTGATTCAAGCGCGGGGATCTGCAGGCCGGACTGCACCATAGCGGCAAAAAGACCGATGGTCTTAAGTGTTACGGTTTTACCGCCGGTATTGGGGCCGGTGATAATAAGTGTGTCAAAATCGCGGCCGACGGAAACGTCGATCGGAACGACGCGCTCGCGCGCAATAAGGGGGTGTCTTGCCCTTTTAAGATCTATCTCGCGCTTGTTTACAATATGCGGCTTCTCTGCCTTCATCTGCATTGCCAACGAGGCACAGGCAAACGTAAAGGCAAGCTCGGTGATATTATGATAATTTCGGCTTATTGCAGTAGAAAATTCCGCACACTCGGCAGAAAGAGCGGCAAGAATACGCTCGATCTCGTGTGTTTCTGCAGTGGTGAGGCTCTTAAGCTCATTGTTCGCCTCAACAACCGACATGGGCTCGACAAAAAGCGTCGCGCCTGATGATGAGGTATCGTGAACAAGGCCCTTGAGCTCGTTTTTATACTCTGCCTTTACAGGAACAACGTATCTGCCGTTACGCATGGTAACGATGTTTTCCTGAAGATATTTCAGTCGGTTACCACCGATATAGCTCTGCAGGGTGTCTTTGATCTTATTGTTTGCCGCACGGATCTTACGTCTGATGTCGGCAAGCTCGGGGCTCGCTTCATCGGCTATCATATCCTCCGAGAGGATAGATCGGGTGATCTTGTCCTCAAGGGCGCGGTTGGGCATAAGACGTGCAAAGATCTCATCAAGAGAGGTGGTAAACGGCTTATCGGTGTTTATATAATCAAGCATCGCGCGTGCCGATCGCAAAAGGCTTGCAATATCGAGCAGCTCGCGGGGAGAAAGGGTTGCTCCCTTATATGCTCGCTCTGCGGAGGGGGTTACACCCTCGGGCGCAGAAAAGGGCGGAAAGCCCTTCGCATTGACCAGCCTTTTAGCATCGTCGGTGCGGGTCTGCCTTGCGACGACGGTATCATAATCGTCGCTTGGAGAGATGGCACGCGCGCGTGCCTTTGCACCGTCGGTTGCTGCACAGTCTGCGAGCATTCCGCTTATTTTATCAAATTCAAGGGTTGATGATGTTTTTGTTGTAAATACCATTTCTGCCTCAAAATTAGTTTCGTTTTATGGAATTATAGAACTCCAGAGTTTTATACGTACGCTCCATCTGATGCACAAAGTACAGCTCTGCCGCCTTCGAAAGCAGCTCCATATCCTCACTTGGAATATTGAATGAAAAAAGCTTTTCAAGGGGCGCGTGAACGCAGTATCCGAGGGCAACCTTTGCCGTTTCGGAAAGGATGGACACAATATGGCTCTCATGCGGATCACCGAGCGGTAGATGTGCCTTTGCTCGACGGTCGTTACACTCGTAGCACATTATAGAACCGCCCATTATGTCAAAATAAAAGCTTCCCTCCCTCTCGCCGCACTCGGAGCAATGCATTACCTCAGGCATAAATCCGAGGACCGCGGCACAACGCGCCTCAAATGCCGCCTTGATCTTTACAAGGGGGTATTTTTCCTCCGATATTGCATAGAGGGTATTAAGAGCCAGTCGCAGAAGCTCACGCTCTGCCTGTGCAACGGTTACGTCGGATAAGACCTCGGCAACATAGCCGGCGAGGGCAAGCCCCTCTATACTGTTTCTGATACCGAAAAAGCTTTCGATAAGATCTGCCTCAGCTATGCGGTAATGCTCTCCGCTTTTGGTAAGAACGTAGTTCGCGTAGCAAAACTGCATTGTTGAGGACATCTTACGGCTTTTGAGCGTGCGCGCACCTGTTGCCAGTGCGCTTATTACACCAAGCTCCTCGGTAAAGATGGTGAGTATTCTATCCGACTCACGAATATCGGTGGTTCTGATAACGAGGCCCTTGACCTCCTTTACCTCACCTCTCATTGAACGTCGTCTTTGTTATAGCCGAGGTTGTTGATGTTGAAGTCGCTGTCGCGCCAGTTTTCCTTTACTCTTACGTAGAGGTCAAGGAATACCTTTGCATCGAGCATTTTCTCGATATCCTCGCGCGCATAAGTGCCTATCTTCTTTATATTGGCGCCCTGCTTACCGATTATAATTCCTTTGTGGGTTGCCTTCTCACAGTATATTTCGGCTCTTACAGAGATTACACCGCGCTTTTCCTTCCACTCCTCGATCGATACGGCAGTACCGTGAGGAATTTCCTCATCAAGAGTGCGAAGCAGCTTCTCACGGATTATCTCCGCAACTACGAGGCGCTCGGGCTGATCGGTAACGATATCCGAGGGGAAGAACCACTCGCTGTCATAGAGAAACTTCTCGCACTCGGAGAGAAGAACGTCTATTCCCTTACCGTTCTTTGCACACATGGGGATAACTGCCTCGAACTTGTACTCGGCATCGTATGCTGCAATAGTCTTTGCAATATTTGCAGGGGTAACTGTATCGGTCTTGTTAATAACAAGGATAGCCGGGAGGTTGTCCGACTTAAAGCGGGAGATAAGAGTGCGCTCTATATCGCCCACCTCTTCCCTTGCTTCAACTACAAGCACGGCTGCATCAACACCGCCAAGGGTTGAGGTTGTCGCCTTAACCATATAGTCGCCAAGCTTGGTGCGAGGCTTATGAAGGCCGGGGGTATCAAGGAATACGTACTGATCCTCGCCTACGGTATGTATACCGGTTATTCTGTTACGTGTGGTCTGAGGCTTCTTTGATACTATCGCAACCTTCTCACCGAGAATGGAGTTAAGAAGGGTCGATTTGCCCACGTTGGGGCGGCCTACAAGTGCTATAAACGATGTTCTTGTCATTTTTATATCTCCATTTCGGTTATAATTTCACGCTGTGCGATGCACTGTGCTTCCTCTTCCTCTGCCGAGCGCTCATGATCGTAGCCAAGCAGGTGGAGGGTTGAATGTATTGCAAGGAATGCTACCTCATGCAAGAAGCTGTTTCCAATTTCAGCGGCCTGCTCCTTTGCGCGCTCAAGGGATATTACAATATCTCCAAGCACTGCGCCCGAGATACACTCTGCAGGATCAAAGTTGCCATCATCGTAGATCGGAAAGGAGAGAACGTCGGTGGACTTGTCCTTATCTCTGTACTTCTTATTCAGCTTTCTGATGTATTCATTGTCACAAAAGGTTACAGAAACCTCGGCATCGTATACGAAGTCCTCATAGTCAAGGGTGCGGAGTATCGCCTCTCTGACAATGCTTTTGAGATTGTAATTTATCTCCTCAAACTTACCGGTAGTACTGAACTTTATATAAAGACTTCTCTCCATTATTTTACATCTTCCTTTTTCTTTTTCGCTTCCGCGATATTCTTTCTCTCGCGCTCGTATTTATCGTAGGCACTGATAATCTTGCGGACAAGGGTATGTCTTACAACGTCGCGCTCGGAGAATTCAAATATTCCTATGCCGTCAATGTCATGAAGAACGCGTGCGGCAATGGAAAGACCGCTCTTCTGACCGTTTGGCAGGTCGGTCTGTGAAAGGTCACCGGTTACAACGGCCTTGGAATTGAAGCCAAGACGGGTGAGGAACATCTTCATCTGCTCCGGGGTGGTGTTCTGCGCCTCGTCAAGAATGATAAAGGCATCGTCGAGCGTACGTCCGCGCATATAAGCGAGGGGGGCGATCTCTATTGTGCCGCGCTCAAGGTGGCGCTGGTAATTCTCAGGGCCGAGTGTTTCAAAAAGCGCATCGTAAAGAGGGCGAAGATAGGGGTCTATCTTGCTCTGGAGGTCACCGGGGAGAAAGCCAAGACGCTCGCCCGCTTCAACGGCGGGACGGGTAAGAATTATACGCGAAACCTGCTTATTTCGAAGCGCCTCGGTTGCCATAGCTACGGCAAGGAAGGTCTTACCGGTGCCGGCAGGACCAAGGCCGAGAACAACAGTGTTGTCACGGATTGCCTTGACGTACTTTTTCTGGCCTGCGGTTTTGGGCTTTATCGGCTTGCCGCGGTTGGTGATGCATATAACACCGTCGGAGTAATCTATTTCCTCGTGAAGATCATCTCGCACGATTCCGATAACGTATTCAACACTCTGCTCGCTGACGACCTCACCGGCACCTGCCATATGCTTAAGATATTCAAGCGCCTTAGCCGCCTTGTCGGCATTCTTTGACTCGCCGGTGATAACTATTGCATCACCATCATCGGTTTCCTTATTGCGATTGGATATACGGACGTCAAATGCGCGCTCGATCATTCTCACGTTCATATCAAACGCGCCGAATATCGCGGCAGTTGCCTCGCCCGAATTGGTCATTACAATCTTTTCAGTCATTTTTACTCCAATTTTAAATCAAATTCCTTTGTTATGCCAACGCCCGCACGTACGACAGCGTACGCGCGCATTACGTAACCACCGTCGGTAAATTCACCGTCGGTGGATAAGGACACAAGCTCTGCTGATGAAAGATGATCGAGCAGCTTAAGGTGCAAATCGTCCGCCGCCTGCTCGGTAAGTTCACCCGGAGTCAGACGTCTCAGCTTTTCTGTATAACGATGCAGCTCGGAATACTCCAGCCTTATCGGTAGGCGCACTCCCCCTAGCATAACATTCTTTGTTTTTTCTATTATATCACAAGACTCGGGGGAATTTCCATATATTTTAAAAATATTTATTGAAAATCCAAAAATTTTAATAGAAAACGCGCCCACTGAGGTATCGATGCACTCCCGTTCACACTGATCCTGTGAAACCGAAACGCTGACGGTATCGGTGTAACGGCCGGTTATACTCCCCTCGGCATAGCAATATCCACCGCCAAGCTCTGCCGGTATAACACCGGATATAAGTATTTGTCCGGCGCGCACACTCTCACCAACCTCTACCATGGCGACACCCCTTTTGACGGTTATGCTTTCGATTATACAGTCTACCGAGGCTATCACGTTAGCATATCCTGTCGGCATCTTATCCGGCTCGCGAATCACCTTGTCGATCACCTTGACGTATGCAACCGTTCCCCGCCTGTTTATGTTGAGCCACGACACCTTATCAGACGAGGCGAGCACCCTTGCCTCAATCTCTCCTTTATCAAGACGTCGCCAACGCGAGCCAACCGTGAGTCCGGCACTCTCAAGCTCGGCAATTATCTCATCCTCGCTACCGCTCTCACACCCCTCTATGCGCACATCCCACACCAGTGAATTCAGGAAGAAAAACAGGGCTGACACAACAAGTAGCGCCAGGATTATGCCATATCTGTGACGGGCAGACAAAATAGCTCCATAGAGGCCGAATATCCGGCTTTTCTTATATTCAACTCCCGGGAGCATTCGGTCTATGTCTTTATAAAGTCTTGCGGGCAGTATTAGAGTGCCGTTACACATCCTTGCGGAAATGCCGTTCTTCAAAAGCTGTTGCGATACAGTCAGTGTACTCTCGGGCGAAATTATGAGATAAAAATACCCGAGTATCAGATGATCAGGCCTTATCATTTTTAATTTCAATGCCACTGACACCTCCTATCACCTCGACGGTTTTATTCTCGTAGACTGTAACCGCAATAGCGCGGCCGCTTACACGTAAAAAGCCGCCCCTGATCCGAAATAGCGCCGTAGTGTCGGTAAGCTCACGTATGGCTCTGACTCCAGAAACCAACACTGCTACACCCCCCTGCACTCGATCGATCTCGATGTGAAAGGGTGATGTGAAGCGCGGTGGAGCCTCTATTTTTTCGTTATTCCGTGTCATTATACCATTGCTCCTTTCATAGCCTTTAGTACAATGTATGACCGAGGGTGGAAAAAATGACGGGAAGCAAGCCTGGGAAAAAAGAAAAAAGCCGCTTTACTGAAATAGCGGCGCTTTTAACGTCTGTGGGATTCACAGCCTTTATATTCCTCGCGGCAATTCTGCTATCAGACGAGCTTGCAGGATACGTAGCTAAGGGACTTTCAATTTCGGCCAGAGTAATCATTCCCTCTGTATTTCCCTTTTTGATTTTGAGCGACCTTGCCGTGCGGTATATACACTTTGAAAAAATCGGCTGCATGAGGAAAGCATTCGAGCGCATGTTCCGGATAAACGGAGCGGCTCTTCCTGTTTTTGTATGCGGTGCTTTATGCGGATTTCCTGTCGGCGCAAGACTTGCGATCTTGCTGTATGAGAGCGGAAAAATATCAAAATGCGAATGTGAAAGACTTATAGCTTTTTCAAATAATGCAAGCCCGGGATATGTAATTTGTGCGGTGGGAGTCGGTATGCTCGGCAGTCTTTCTGAGGGAATATTACTGTATACCTCGATGATTTTGTCAAGCGCTTTAACAGGAATAATAACCGGTATAAATAAAGTAAATTCAAGTAATTCGCGATTTATATATGAGCAGAATTACTCTTTTACAGAGTCGGTAAAATCCGCATCAAACATATGCCTGCAAATTTCAGGGTTTGTTACCACCTTTTCAATATTGACCGGAGCGACAGATTTGCTCATCAATAGCGCGGTTATAAAATCCGTCATTATTCCCTTTTTAGAGATAGGCAATGCGGCGGTGTATTTATCGGATTTGTACATTTATCCAAAGTATATAACCCTTGCAATGATAGCGTTTTCCATATCATTTTCAGGCTTATGTGTGAGCGCGCAGGTGATGAGTGTTATAGGCAAGAGCTCTGATATTTCGATGCGCACGTATATTCCGAGAAAGATCCTGCAGGGGTGTATCGCTGCCACGATAATTCTTGTAATAAGCGCAATAAAAGGCCTTTAGCAGCTTAGTGCTAAAGGCCTTTTATTACCTTTTATTTATGCGGGTACAAGCGGAAATCCACCGGGCTCGATAGGAGCAATATCTACACCGCAGTCGTCACATATGCCGTCTACGGGAGATTTATCCAAGTGCTCGCACTCTTTGTTTTTGCCACAAGAGGCGAATACAAGAAGTGTACCCAGTATAAGCATCAGTGCAATTATCTTTTTCATAATCTCTTCCTTTGCATTTATACGTTAAGTATTTTTATGAATACATTATATCATATCATTATCGGATTTTCAATATCTACTTTAAATAAATTTACGTACCAGCAGTCGAAAAGGCCAGCCTCACAGCTGTTTATCAAAGTCAATACACCACAATGTCGAGCCTTGTCGTTCCCTATCGAAGCCCGTCGAACCCGAGTTCAAATTGGTAAATTTTACCATTTTAGAGATAAAAAGATTGGCTACTTTTTCGCTTTTTTGCCCCTTGATTTTACAAGATGCTTTGTGTTACAATATAATCACATCCGGATTGGCAAAATTTAACAATTAACAATGACAAAGGAATTGAAACTATGAAAAGCAACACAAAAATACTCGTATGCAACGAGAACAACGAGGAAAGAAGCAGGCTTTTGCAAAATCTTGTGGCAGGCGGATTCGATAACTGTGACGAGGCACGTGACGGAGATGGCGCGCTTGAGTCGATAAAGCGCACCGGATATGATATAGTTATAACCGATTTATGGCTTTCCGGCATTGACGGCATTGCGCTTATCCGCGCAGCTAAGAAGCTTGATCTTACAAATCTCCCCTCATTTATACTTATGTCACCTATAAACAAGCAGGCAATACTTGTAGAGGCCTGCGAGGCGGGTGCGGATCTTTGCATTCCTAAGCCCTTTGACTTCTCTGCCCTTATATCACACATAGAATCACTTCTCAAGTTCAGAGAACGCGATGAGGACGACGAGAGATCCTCGGGCGCATCTGCAGATATGGAGTCTCAGGTTACTAAGATCATTCATCAGATCGGAGTGCCGGCACATATCAAGGGATACCAGTATCTGCGCACGGCAATTCTTATGACTATTGATGATACCGAGGTTATAAACTCTGTTACAAAGATACTTTACCCCGCAGTGGCAAAGAAATATCAGACCACAACATCACGCGTAGAACGTGCTATAAGACACGCGATAGAGGTTGCGTGGGACAGAGGGGACGTTGATACACTCAATTCCTACTTTGGTTATACCATCCAGAATTCAAGGGGTAAGCCGACCAACTCCGAGTTTATCGCTATGATAGCCGATAATATGAGGCTTAAGTACAAATACGCGACGATTTAAGTAAAAACGGACATAAAAAAACGGCAACCTAGCCGGTTACCGTTTTAAAAATATCATTTTAATAATAACGTCTGCCTTCCATAGCGCGGTAAAGAGTTACCTCATCGGCATACTCGATATCCCCGCCAACAGGAATTCCGTAGGCAAGTCTGGATACCTCAACCTCGTAGGGCTCAAGTATTCTTGCAAGGTAAGCCGCAGTAGTGTCACCGCCCGGTGTAGGGTTGGTGGCAATTATGATCTCGCGAACCTCACCGCCCTTTACTCTTTCTACGAGTGCGGCAAAGGTAAGATCGTCTGCAGTTACGTTATCAATGGGAGAAAGCGCTCCGCCAAGAACGTGATAAAGCCCCTTATAGCCTCTTACCCTTTCCATAACCATAACGTCCTTTGCATTTTCCACAACGCAGATGACGGAACGGTCGCGATCGGGATCCGAGCACACCTCACATGCCTCGGCCGATGAGGACATGCTAAAGCAGGTGGGACACTTGTGTACGTCACGCTTAAGCGAGAGCATAGCCTCGGCAAAGCGGGCAGCCTCATCATCGGTAAAATTAAGCGCGGCAAATGCGTATCTGGCGGCAGTTTTAGCACCGACGCCGGGCAAACGTCTGAATTCCTCTATAAGCCTTTGAATAGGCGCAATATATTCTGCCATTATCAGAACATTCCGGGAAGTCCGATATTACCGGTGATCTTCTGCATCTCCTCAGCGGAAATAGCCTCAACCTTCTTCACTGCCTCGTTAACTGCGGCAACGATAAGGTCCTCGAGGGTTTCGATATCATCGGGATCTACGATCTCGGGAGAAAGCTTAACGGACTGGATTTCCTTTTTGCCGTTGATCTTTACGTTTACAACACCGCCGCCTGCGGAGATGTCGTACTCGCGAGCCTCAAGCTCCTCCTGCTTTGCAGCCATATCCTCCTGCATCTTCTGTGCCTGCTTGAGCATAGCCTGCATATTTGAGGGGCCACCGCTCTGGGGTATTCTTACCTTCATTTTATCGTTCCTCCAAAATATTATTTAAAGATGTTTTCAAGGTCGGATTCTGCGCCCTTGGGTGCGGCATCCTTACCTTCAAGTGTCACGGTGACGGACGAGGGCTCAAGCCCCTCACACTCGGCTATAACGCCGCGGAGTATCGCCATATCTGCCGGACTGTTGGTTATATTAGCAGCGAAAAACGCGCTCATTTTGATAACAAAGCTATTGGTTGAGGTGCGATAAGCCTTTGCACCTACGAAGCGGCTGGAAAGCGACTTCTTCATCTCACCTATTCTCTCAAGCACTCTGCCCCAGCTGTCATAGGGCCCTATGGAAGCTGTCGTAATAGCGGGCGCGCTTTTTTCAACCTTTGCGGTCACTGGTGCGGGAGTGGGAGCAGCGGGCGCGCTTTTGGGCGCTTCCTCAGTCTTGGGAGCCGATACCGGTACACCCATTTTAAGCATAGCAACCTTTTTCTCAAGCTCCTCAACGCGAAGTGCAAGCGCTTCGGCAGAAACAACAAGTCGTGCATCACACATGCGTGTAAGTGCTATTTCAGCAACCGATCTCTTGGAGTTCGATGCCCTTTGCATATCACCGAGTGCGGCTTCAAGAATAGTTGTATGGTAAGAAAGACGTGCCATAGTAAAGTTCTCGGCAATCTTCTTTACCCTCTCGTACTCACCGTCGGTAAGGTCGAGATAGGACTTAGCCTTATCGGTATTTTTAACTACCATTATATCGCGGTAGGAATCTATGATCTCCTGCCAGAAAACGGAGAGATCACCGCTTGACATAACTATCTCTCGGATGATAGAATATACAACAGAAAAATCTGATGCTCCGACAGCCTCGATAAGTCTGTATGCACTGTCACGGTCACCGGACCCTATCGTTGTAGCAACGAGGTTGGAGTCAATAAGCTGCTTTGAGCCTGCACAAAGCTCAAGAAGGCTGACTGCATCACGCATACCGCCTCTGGATGCTCTGGCAATAAGGCGCGCGCCCTCCTCGGTGAGGTCAATGCCCTCCTCTTTAGAGATTCGCATAAGACGGTTGACTATAACGTCAGAGGAAATGCGGCGAAAGTCAAAGCGCTGACAACGGGAAACTATCGTGGTCGGAAGCTTGTTAAATTCGGTGGTAGCGAGTATAAACACAACGTATGTCGGCGGCTCCTCAAGCGTTTTAAGAAGCGCATTGAATGCCTGACCAGACATCATATGAACCTCGTCTATGATATAAACACGGTATTTAAGAAGTGCAGGTGTGAAGTTGATCTCGTCCTTAAGGTTACGTACGTTATCAACACCGTTATTACTTGCGGCGTCCATCTCTATAACGTCGGTAGCGATACCGCTATCGATAGATCGGCAGGCCTCACATCTGTTGCAGGGATTACCGTTCTGGGGATTTTCGCAGTTTACTGCCTTGGCAAGAATCTTCGCACAGCTCGTTTTACCCGTTCCACGTGATCCACAGAAGAGATATGCATGAGAAACCTTGTCGTTGGCGACCTCGTATTTAAGAATATCAGTGATCCTGTCCTGACCGCAGACGTCATCAAAGTCAACAGGACGCCATTTGCGGTATAAAGCCTTATAATCTGCCACGTATATTCCTCCCCTCGGCCGACTTTATCGGCAAAAATAAAAGGCGCAAGCGCC
>JAZOWT010000079.1:0-50897 GCA_045659365.1 Eubacteriales bacterium
AAGAGTTCATGCACACCGCTTGCGGTGTGACCTTGAGAGTTGGCTAGCGTGCGGCAGCCAATAGATGATTGAAGCGCTTTGTTCTTTGATGTGCCGATACCCACGCAATACGCCAGATTCCGCTTTGCGGAATGCGGTGTCACGGCTATCCAGCTGTGCCACGGGTAGGTATGATTATGAAATTAAGAGTTCATGCACACCGCTTGCGGTGTGACCTTGAGAGTTGGCTAGCGTGCGGCAGCCAATAGATGATTGAAGCGCTTTGTTCTTTGATGTGTCGATACCCACGCAATACGCCAGATTCCGCTTTGCGGAATGCGGTGTCACGGCTATCCAGCTGTGCCACGGGTAGATTTTTCATAAAGAAGCGAGGGAGAAAAGTATCTCCCACGCTACCAAACGTATTATATCATCTTTTTCGTTCTTTGTCAATGTTAAAGAAGGAATAGATTATCTCAATCCTTCGACAAACTCCAAAAGCTCATCAAAGCCGCCCTGCGGATACCTCAAGATACCCTCACCGCTCTTGTTTATCAGATCTCTTGTAATCAAAAAGACCTTCATTCCAAGCTGCTCGGTGATCATATCCTCCTGCACGTCGTTTCCGACCATCAGACACTCCTCAGCCTTAACCCCAAGCTTGTCTATAACGGCACGGTAATAATCAAGATTCGGCTTGCAGTATGACGAGTTCTCATAAGCGGTAAAAAGCTCAAACTCATCGTGACTGAGCCCACACCAGCTTATGCGCTTTTCAGTCGCAATAGAGGGGAAAAGCGGATTGGTCGCAAGCGCTATACGGAATCCCATATCCTTTATCGCGCGCACCGTCAATGCCGCCTTCGGATCATATCCGCACGCCTCCTTGACGTTGTCAAACTCCTCAACGTAATACTGATAAAAGTGCGGCTCATCGGCACGCGCATCCTTGCCGTAAATAGCGGAAAATGTTGCCCAGAACACGTCCTCATTCGTCATTTTTCCGTCATTCTTGACCATGGCGGCAGATCCGCCCCAAATTGCCTTAATAAGTTTCTCCGGCTCGTAACCAAGCGGAGCAAGCCTTTTTGCAAGTCCGCCAAAATATGCCTTCATAAATTTATCCTGATCCATCGGCAAAAGTGTGCCGTCAAGATCAAATAACACCATTTTTATACTCATATCAACCTCTTAAACAATTATCTTGCACTTCGCTTTTAATTCGGGAAACGGCTTGTCGAATACACATGCATCAATGCGGTCTACCGACGTCAGGCGGTAATGCGACTCGCTTCCAAACTTCTCACTGTCACAGAGAAATACCGACGTCTTAGCGCGATCCAGCATGAGCTGTCTTACGTAGTTCTCCTCGGGGATCGGGTCGGAAATATATCCGTCACGTCCGATGCTCTGCGACGAGAAAAAGAGAATATCCGTGTTGATCTCGCTGATCATTCTGTATGCCTGAGTTCCCGACAAAACTGCCGATCCGTTAACCGATGCACCACCGATGCAGTGCGTCGCGATTCCGTAATTGATCGCGTTTATCGCGGTCAGCATATTGTTCGTAAAAAGAATAATATCCTTGTGCTTTGCAATATGCGGCACAAGAAAGCCTGCAGTACTCGACCCGTCAAGCATTATTGACTGTCCGTCGCGCAGGAATACCGCCGCCTTCTTGGCAATCTGGCGCTTTTCCGCAATATTCCTCTCCATGCGGCTAACCAGCGGAACCGCATGATTAATTCCGTCAAAGAGCGTTGCACCACCGTGTGTGCGCTTTATAAGTGACTGATTTTCAAGCGACTGCAGGTCTCGACGTATACTTGATGGGGAAGTATATGTTAGTGCCGAAAGCCTCTCAACGCTCATAAAGTTGTTTTCATTCAGAAGCTCGATTATCTGTTCCTGTCGTTTTGTAATGCTCATTTTATCTCCGATATTGCGCATTTTTATACAAATTGTGCGCGTTTACCTATTTTGTCGCCAACTGTTGCGCGTTTTTAATCGATGTGCTAAAATAATTATACAAGTATTTAATACTAATGTCAATATTATAAAACGAAAAACGGAGACGAAAATGAAGCTTTTTATCGATACCGCAAACGTAAATGAAATTAAGGAAGCCGCTGCACTCGGTGTTATCTGCGGCGTAACCACCAACCCCTCTCTTATCGCTAAGGAGGGCAGAGATTTTATCGAAACCATCAAGGAGATCACCACTATCGTTGACGGCCCTATCAGTGCAGAGGTAGTAGCCCCCGATGCCGAGGGCATGGTTAAGGAAGCAGAGAAGCTGGCCGCACTTCACAAGAACATCGTAATCAAGATTCCCGTTACCGTAGAGGGCCTCAAGGCTGTAAAGATCCTCTCCACAAAGGGCATCAAGACTAACGTAACTCTTATCTTTTCCGCTGCACAGGCTCTTCTTGCCGCTCGCGCAGGCGCAACCTACGTAAGCCCCTTCGTTGGCAGACTTGATGACATTTCCTCCAACGGCATCAGCCTTATCGCTGACATCGCTGAGATCTTCGCTATTCACGACATCAACTGTGAGATCATCTCTGCAAGCATCCGCTCTCCCCAGAGCGTTGTTGACTCCGCAAAGGCAGGTGCTCACATCGCCACCATCCCCTATAAGGTAATCACCCAGATGCTTGGTCACCCCCTTACTGATTCCGGTATTGACCGCTTCATGAAGGACTGGGATGCCGCATTCGGCAAATAATATAATTAAAAAAAATTAACTTTTCCAAAAAATAGTGACAATCTCTTTTTGATGTGCTATAATAGGGTTAAACAGAGATAGTGGATCTATCTCATATTGGAAAGGGGAAAAACAAATGAAAAAGATCATTTCTGTATTTCTTGTCTGCATCTTGCTTGTAGGCTGTATGTTCACACTTGCTTCTTGCTCAAAGAAGCTGTCCGGCACCTATAAGAGTGATGCCGGTGTTGCCTCCGCTACATATGAATTCAGCGGCAAAAAGGTAACTGTTACCGCAGAGCTTCTCACTGTTGAGAAGACTTTCGAGGGTAAGTATGAAATTAATGAGGATGAGGATGGCTATACCATCACCTTTACTTTCGAGGATGATGATGCTGAGTCCTATTCCGGTGAGTTTTCCTTTGCTGAGGGTGAGGAAAACGGTGTTGAATATATCAAGATCGGCGGAATCAAGTACAAAAAGGTCGATTGATCAACAGAATAATAAAAAGTCCATCGCAACCGCGATGGACTTTTTATTATTTTATTTTCGCCTTTTTCATAGCAAAATATAAAAGTGTTCCGCCTACCGTCGCACATACGATCTCTCCTATTCCTACTGTGAGCATGAAGTAGAAGTATCCGCCCTCAATTCCGTATGCATAAAGCAGCACGAAGGGAACTATGATCGCGTTTGCAAGTACAGTCGGCAGTGTTGCGATCCAGATAAGCTTCACCGGAAGCTTGCGCAACAAATACGCGCCCGCCGCTCCTATAAGAGTTGCCACGGTTCCAAGTGCGATGTCCCAGGGCACACACCCTGTAAGCGCATTTGATAAAAGGCAACCGATCGCAAGTCCGGGTATTGCCTCAGGCATAAATACCGGAAGAATACAGAGGGCTTCCGAAATGCGGAATTGGATAACACCGCTTGACAGTCCAAGCATTGATGCAAGATATGTCAGGGCAACGTAAATTGCCGCTACGATCGCTCCTCTTGTGACGAATAGTGCGGTAGAAATTTTCTTTCTTTTCATTCCTTTGCTTTTTTCTCCTTTAGTTTTGTTTTTTCGGCTATTCATTTGCTAGCCTCGGTGAGGAAGGTCTCGAACTCACCGACGAATATTCTACCATACCTAGCGCAAGAATTCAACCCCCAGGAGAAATTTTATTGTTTTTCCGCCAAAAAGATACAGTTTTCTTTGTTTTTTACCATCACGGAACATCATTTCCAATAATCCGCTATATCAAAAATCCTGACAGTATAGTATAATACAAGAGAAATAATATTTGGAGTACAGTTTTGGATTTTCTTGTTATAAGCAAAAATAAGCTAAAAATTAAAATGAACAAAAAGGAGCTTAAGCGCTACTCATTGAATGTTGCGGAGGAGGAGTATAACTCGAAAGAGGTGCGCGCGGCACTATGGCGCGTATTGGACGTCGCGTACAGAGAGTGCGGATTTTCCACCACAGGTGAAAGAATGCTCATTCAGATATACTGCTCTGAATATGGATGTGAGATATTCGTTACCAAGCTCGGCCGTCTTGGTGCATCGGCAGAGCGTAATATTGCCCGCTCGGGAGGTGTGACCATGCTTTCCTCTAAAAGCAGCTTATATAGATTTTTCGACGTTTCTACACTTTTATCTGCATTAAAGCACCTGCGCCACGACTCAAGGGAGGAATGCCGGCTCGCATATCTTACGGACGACAGCTGCTATCTTCTTGCCGAGGAGCGCACCGGCGCCATACCGCTTGGCGATCTTTCCGTCCTCTCTGAATTTGGCACCGAGGTACCCGCTACGTTGACTATCCACCTTTCCGAGCATGCAACAGTCGTACCCGCACACGCGCTTTTCAGTATTATAGATTAAAAAAGGTCGCAGGGGCTATCTATCCCCCTGCGACCTTTGATATATCAGAATTACTTCTGCTTGTTTTCAATATCAGTCATCATGTCGACACGCGCTCTGTGTCTTCCGCCGTCCTCAAACTCTGCGCCAAGGAACGCGTCAAGCACCTCTTCCGCAAGGCACTGACCGATAACTCTTGCACCCATGCAAAGCACGTTTGCGTTATTATGCACTCTGGTCATTCTTGCAGAGAACGTGTCAGAGCATACCGCCGCGCGAACACCGTTGTACTTGTTTGCACACATAGACATGCCGATACCTGTTCCGCAGATAAGAATGCCGTACGAACCCTCGGGGTTGCTTTGTACAGCCTCACTTACCTTTGATGCATAAATGGGGTAGTGGCAGGATGCCGATGAATCGGGTCCCATATCACAAACAGTGTATCCCTCACCCTCAAGCTTTTTCTTGAGTATTTCCTTCATATCATATCCGGCACTGTCCGCGCCAATGTAAATTATTCTCTTATTCACTGTTCCTTACCTAACCTTTCAAGTCTTTCTCTTTCTGCCTGAGGCATTCTCAAATATATAGGTGCTATTTCCGTGTCCTTAACGTACTCGCCGCGCTCATACATTTCGAGTGCAACAAGAGCGATAGAGTACGCGTTCTCGTTTATCAGAAGCGGAGGGGTAGGGGAAAGCTCTATTCCCGCAGCACCGAGTCCTCGCTTTGCTACTGCATAGCCGTCGCCGACAAGGTATATGCTCTCGTTCTCGTACTCGCGGAGCATCTGTGCAAGTGAGGTGATCGCTATTGCATCGTCCTTGGTGATTCGTGTCATGGTCTGTCCGTCCGACCTAAAGATCGCGGTATATACCTGTCCGCGTCTTGCATCCATAACCGGAACGATAATTCCCTTAAGGGGCATAGCATTTCTTGCCAGTGCCTCGATTGTGGAAACACTGACACAGGGAAGATCTCTGCCAAATGCAATTCCCTTGACCAGCGCCGCGCCTATTCTGACACCGGTAAAGGATCCGGGACCCATAGAAGCGCACACAAGCTCAATGTCATCAAAGGATAAACTCAGACACTTAAGTATATTTTCTGCCATAGGCATCAGAAGCTCGCTCTGTGTAAGTCCGTTGTCAATGGTATAAAGTGCAAGACATTTTTCGTCCTCACATACCGCAACGGAGGCCGCCTTTGCCGTACTGTCAAATGCAAGTATCTTCATCAAAGATACCTCCTCTGACGGTTATCCGTCTGTAATTTTCGTCCTCGGCTACCCGTTCTATCGTGACGTATATCGCACCCTCGGGAATGGCGTATTCTATATTCTCGCTCCATTCAACGATCGCATATCCGTCTGCCTCAACGTAGTCGTCATAGCCAATGGAATAAAGGTCGTCATCGTCCTTTATTCTGTACATATCGAAGTGATAAATTTTCGTCTTAGCACCGCGTCCGTATTGGTTCATAACCGCATACGTCGGGCTCTTGACACCCGAAATGCCGAAGTGTGCGGCAAATCCGGAGGTAAAGGCGGTCTTTCCGACACCCATCTCGCCTCTCATGGCGATAAATGCTCGTTTGATGCCACCCGTGTCAAGCTTTTTTGCTATTTCAGTGCCAAAGTTTTTGGTTTCTTCAGCACTTTTACTCATAAAAATCATCGTAATGTGTAAACCTTTATTTACTTGAACTTTAAATACGTGTCCATTCCGTCGCCGAGAACAAACCTGAGTATGCTTTCATACTGCTTACGTGCCGCATCATCGGCACCGCCGCGCTTTATAGCTCTTATAAGTGTATTTTTAGGTGTGTTTTCAGGATCGGTCAGCTCTGCTACCGAAACGGCATATCCGTTTGCTTCAAGGCGCATAGCTCTTATCGAATCGGTCAGTGCCTCGCAAAGCTTTCCTGAAAGATGAGGGTACTTGGTAACAAATTCAAGCTCACCGGCTACCACCTTATCGTTAAGATATCTGTGACAGCAGGGGGTTGAAAGTATTACCTTTGCTCCGATGGATATAGCCGTGTTGATAACTATGTCGGTCGCTATGTCGCAGGCATGCAGGGATATAACCATATCAGGAGCCTCACCCTTCGGGGTGTTGGTTACGTCGTCACATACAAAGCGCATACCACCCCAGCCAAGCTCCTTTGCAAGCCCGTCACACCAATATATAACGTCGCGCTTAAGATCAATTCCAAGCAGCGATACCTCACGTCCCTTGATAGCGGTCAGGTAGTAATACACCGCAAAGCTCAGATAGCTCTTTCCACAGCAAAGGTCGTAAATTTTGATCTCGCCACCCTGGGGAAGCTCCTTATAGATCAACTCAATATGCTCAAGAAAACGGTTGATCTGTCTGTACTTTCCTTGCTTTTTGTCATGCACACGTCCGCTTTTGTCGGATATTCCAAGGCGTATAAGAAACTCCTCACTGCCGGAAAGTATATAGTTCTTTTTGTTGTCAAGCGCTTCAATAGCCTTTTCAAAGGCCGGCGCCTCACCGTCAAGCTTTCTCTTAAGCGCTTCGGCACCGAGCAGTGCCTCCTTGCCGCTCTTCGATACCTTCCATTCGGCATCTCCGAGTGTTGTTATAAGGTTAGCCTGCTTGTAGCCATCAACCAGCTCTGCCACTACCTCGCGAACGTTGTTCTCGGGTATGTTCTTGTGCGATACCGTATTGCCGGGCAGGGAATATTCAAGCGCAAGAATGCGTCTGCCTCTATGCGCACAAAGTCTGCCGGAAACCTTCTGTATCTCCGAGTCAACAGGACGTGAGAACACAAGCTTTTTGAGCACCTCGCGCTCAAGGGCAAGCACCGTAAGGTCGATGAAATCAGTCTTGTTCGCCATCTTTGTCCTTCTTCTTAAAGGAGATCTTTCTTTCCGTGCGGTCAGAAATTCTCTGAAGATTTCCTCTGTGGCACCATACGATAAGCACCGCGAGAACAACGGTGCAAAGTGCAACAAGTCCGGGGGTAGATTTGCCAAAAGCTACAAGGAAGTAACCGGATATTATAACCGGATACAGGCCGACACCGACAACCGAGCCGAGAGAAACGTAGCGAGTCCACCATACCAGGAGGACAAATACTGCAAGCAGTATAGCAAAGGGAATAGGGGAGAGCACAAGCGCAATCGTAGCAGTTGCAAGCACACCCTTTCCACCCTTAAAGTTATAGTAAACCGGGAAAATATGTCCAAGCACCGAGAAAAGACCTGCAACGTAGAGGAACTGCTGGGTGCTGATTGCCGCAACGTAGCCAAATCCCCATACCGCACCTGCGATCACAAGCGCAATTACGGTCTTGAGTATATCGCCAAGCAGGGTGAGTCCTGCCGCGCCGAGGCCGTAGGTACGAAGAGTATTGGTAAGTCCTGCGTTTCCGCTTCCGTGATTTCTTATATCGTCCTTATATCCGACTTTTGAAATGATTATTGCCGAATTTATGCTTCCAAGGAGGTAGGGAACTAAAGTAATTGCCAAAGCGCCAATCACACAGGCGAGATAATACGTCCAGTCCGGAGACTTTCCGTTAAAAAGGAAGTACATGAGTCCTTCGTTTAAATTAAACATACAAAACCTCACAGCTCTATAAATTTATCAATCCATTTTACCACATAACAAAGGTAAAGTCAAGAAATATATTGCAAAACGCACGCGTGTGTGCTAAAATATAAAAAAAGGAGGGCGGATATATGCATAAGCTGATTGCTGATTTCTTCCACAAACGGAAAATTGAATACTTTTCTGTCCTCGACTACACCGATTGCAACGAGCTTGATGCCGAGATGATGTCGCGCGAGGGCTTTGCTCCTAAGAGTGTAATAGTTTTTCTCCTGCCTTACTATGCCGGCGAGGGTAAAAACCTCTCCTCTTATGCTACATCCCTTGATTATCACATCGCCATTCGCGAGATAACAGGCGCACTTATCGAGAAGCTTAAAGCGGAGTTTCCCAAAAACCACTTCCGCGGCTACGGTGACCACTCTCCGATTGACGAGCGCCATGCCGCAGTTATCGCCGGCCTCGGTATCAAGGGTGACTCAACGTTGCTTATTAACGAAAAATACGGCACGTACGTTTTTGTTGCCGATGTAGTTACCGATATTCCGCCCGAGGTCCTCGGCTCAAAGCCTCCAATGTCCATTGTAAGCTGCTCGCACTGTGGCGCTTGTGTACGCGCTTGCCCCACCGGAATACTCCGCGGCGAGTGTGATAAATGCCTTTCTGCAATCACTCAAAGAAAGGGCGACTTAGAGGAAGATGAGGTCGAATTAATGCGAAAATTTGACACGGTATGGGGGTGCGACGTGTGTCAGCGGGTTTGCCCGCACAATAGATCCCCCATTATCACACCGTTAGAGTTCTTTCTCCAAGACCGTATCGAATGCCTTACAAGTGATGTCCTTGACTCGCTTTCTAAGGACGAGCTTAAGAGTCGTGCATTCGGTTGGCGAGGCCGTAAAACGATAGAACGCAATCTTAAGGCGCTGGATTATTGAATCCCGCGCCTTTTTCTTGACTTTTTGCGCGCGCTATGTTATAATACATGAGATAAATATAAGAACGGAAAAATAAAGAAAATGTCAGAAATAGTAAAAGAAAACAAGATGGGCACAATGAAGGTAGGAAAGCTCCTCTTCTCGGTCTCCTTACCTATCGTCATATCTATGATCATTCAGGCGCTTTACAACATCGTCGACTCCATCTTCGTCGCATTATATAATAACGACCAAGGTACAGGTGCGCTCACCCTCGCCTTTCCTGTGCAGAATATGCTGCTCGCTATGTCGATAGGTATGGCAGTGGGTATAAACGCCCTTCTTTCGCGCTCCATGGGACAAAAGAACTTCGAAAAGGCGAACAAAATCGCAGGCCAGGGCTTCTTCCTTATGCTTTGCGGTTATGTCCTTTTCTTGATTTTCGGCATATTTTTTGCCGGTATGTACGCCACGTCGCAGTCCGCGGGTGACACGTTGCTTGCTGACTATACCTATCAGTACGTCAGCATAGTAACCATCGGATCTTTGTTCGTTTTTATACAGGTCCTTGGTGAAAGATTGCTCCAGGCTACCGGTAAATCAGTTCTCAGCATGATTACTCAGGGTGTCGGTGCGATAGTCAATATCATTCTCGACCCTATTCTGATCTTCGGTTACTTTGGCCTCCCCGAAATGGGTGTCCTCGGTGCCGCTGTCGCGACCATAATCGGTCAGTTCGTAGCCGCCGCACTCGCAATTATACTCAATATCCGCTTTAATAAGGAGATCTCCATAAGCATCAGGAACTTCCTGCCCGATTTTCCGTTGATAAAGGAGATCCTCGTCATATCCATTCCTTCAATTCTTATGCAGGCGATAGGAACGGTAATGACCCTGTCGATGAACACTATACTTATCGGCTTTTCCAGAATGGCACTTAACGTATTCGGTGTCTACTTCAAGCTGCAGAGCTTCGTGTTCATGCCCGTTATCGGTCTTAACAACGGTATGGTGCCGATCCTCTCGTACAATTACGGCGCAAAGCATAAAAAGCGCGTCTTCGACACGATGCGCCTCTCTTACATCACCGGTATAACGTACACGATCGTGTGCCTGCTTGTATTCCAGCTGTTTCCCTCGGCGCTTCTGTCAATATTCAACGCCGACGCGGAGATGATAGCCATAGGCAACGGCGCGCTTCGTACTATAAGCCTGAGCTTTATCTTTGCCGGCTTCTCAATAGTAAGCATATCCTCCTGTCAGGCACTCGGCAAAAGTATATACGGCCTCTTTGTCAGCATCGGCCGTCAGCTCGTGATCCTCATCCCCGCGGCATTTCTTCTCTCCCTCACGGGTAATGTTGCCGCCGTATGGTGGGCATTCCCGATCGCCGAGCTTGCCAGCCTTGCTCTTTGCTCGATATTCGTTATCAACACATTTAGATCTGCATTCCCGAAAGAGGGTGTGAAATGAAAAATAAGCTTGTATCAATAGTTGGCACCACCGCCTCGGGTAAAAGCTCTCTCGGTATCGAGCTGGCAGAGCATTACGGCACCGAGATCGTATCCGCCGATTCAAGACAGGTCTACCGCCATCTTGACCTCGGCACCGGTAAGGTCACTCCCGAGGAAATGGCACGCGTTAAGCACCACTTAATAGATATACTCGACCTGAACGAGCCATTCTCAATGGCAGAGTTCCAGCCCCTCGCATATAGCGCGATAGATGACATCGCCTCTCGCGGCATGCTGCCTTTACTTGTCGGCGGCACCGGACTTTATACCCGCTCGGTCGTTGAGGGCTATACGCTTGTTGACGTTCCTCCCAACGAGGAGCTTCGCGCAAGCCTTGGCGAGAAAACCGCAGACGAGCTTCGTCAGATCCTCTCTACCTACGGTGTAACCGAGATTGCCGGTGAGGTAAGCGAGCGCAGAATGATAAGAATGATAGAGAAGCTTTCTGCCGGTGTCAGTGCTGAAAGCGAGTCAAAGCCGCGCTATGACGTCCTCCAGCTTGGTATGACCTTTGACCGCGACACCCTCTACCGCCGTATCCTCGAGCGCCTTGATGCAAGAATCAAGGAGGGCATGGTCGAGGAGGTTGAGGGCATTGTTAAAATGGGTGCCACCCCCGAGTTTCTTGAGAAGCTTGGCCTCGAATATCGCTATACGTATCGCTATATTTCCGGCCAGTACCCCTCGTTTGAGGACTACCGCGCCGAGCTTTATAAGGAGATCTGCCACTTTGCAAAGCGTCAGATGACCTGGTTCCGCAAGGAAAAGAGCATAGTATGGCTCGACACCTCTCGCGACCCTTATGCCGAAGCACGCGAGCTTATAGACAAATTTATGGAGAAAAAAGATGTGTAAAGAAAATTACGCTGCTTACATAGCGCTCCTTAAGTCCGAACTTATCCCCGCTATGGGATGCACCGAGCCGATCGCTATCGCATACGCAGCCGCAACCGCGCGCGACACACTCGGTCAGTTTCCCGAGTCCGCTACTATCGAGGTCAGCGGAAACATAATCAAAAATGCAAAAAGCGTTGTTGTTCCTCATACCGGTGGTATGCGCGGCATCGACTCCGCTCTTATCGCAGGCCTTGTCGCGGGATGCTCCGAGGCGAGACTTGAGGTTATTTCCGAGGTTACACCCGAGCAAATAGCCGAAATGAAAGAGAAAAAAGAGACGTTCCCGGTTAAGGTCATACTTGCCGACACCGAGGAAGCATTTTATATACGCGTCAATCTTAGCGCAGGGGATAGCACCTCAGAGGTTGAGATAATAGGCAGACACACCAACATCACTACCATAAAGAAGAACGGAACCACCGTCTTCTACACTGACTGCAAGACAGAGCAGAAGCAGGAAAAAGTAGCGATGACAGTTAAGGAAATTGTAGAGTTTGTCGATAGCGTTGATATAAATGACATAAAAGAAGTCCTCGATCGCCAGATCTCATACAATATGGCAATTGCCGAGGAGGGACTGCGCAACGACTACGGCGCTAATATCGGTAAGGTTTATCTTTCGGCCTACTCGCCAGACGTCAGCATTAAGGCAAAGGCATATACCGCCGCAGGCAGTGACGCGCGTATGAACGGATGTGAGCTGCCAGTTATAATCGTTTCCGGTAGCGGAAACCAGGGTATGACCGCATCTATTCCTGTTGTAGTTTACGCACGTGAAATGGGTGTGTCCGATGAGCTTCTTTACCGCGCTCTCTGTCTGTCCGACCTTATTACCATCCACGTCAAGAGCGGTATAGGTACTCTTTCCGCCTACTGTGGCGCAGTTGCCGCAGGTGCTGGTGCGGGATGCGGTGTCGCTTATCTCCACGGTGGAAAATACAGAGAAATTGCACATACCCTCGTTAATGCCCTCGCAATAGACTCCGGTCTTATTTGCGACGGTGCTAAGGCATCCTGTGCCGCAAAAATAGCCACCGCGGTTGAAAACGGTCTTCTTGGCTTCCACCTCTTCCGCCAGGGCAATCAGTTCTTTGGCGGTGACGGTATAGTCAAAAAGGGTGTTGAAAACACCATCAACTCCATCGGCCGACTCGCTCGCGACGGCATGAAGGAAACCGACAGGGAAATACTCAATATAATGCTCGATGAATAAAATAAAAAGGACAAAGATTTTAACACTCTGTCCTTTTCATCTATTATCCTACGTCTGTAACAGCGCTATGTAGGGGGCGACGTCCTCGGCGCCCCGTAAAAAACAAAAACGACGGATTTGACTCCGTCGTTTTTTATTTTTGTTATGCACCGAAATTTACTTTAGCACCCTCGCCAAGTACAATGCCAAGTGCCTCCCATTCGGCCTCAGTACCTGCATAATTTACAGTTGCGATAGGGCAGTTCGCAAAAGCATCTGTTGCTATCACTGTTGTGGCACTGTTGATCGTCAGGGTTACAAGCTTGGTGCAGCCGCGGAATGTATCGCTTGCGATAGCCTCCACGCTTGCAGGAATGGTGATCTCGGTAAGAGCTTCGCATCCGTAGAACGCGTACTCGGAAACAGTCTTAAGTCCGTCGTTAAGAGTTATCTTATCAACGTTCTTGCAGTTGTAGAATGCCATAGCACCGACAGTGGTAACGTCCTTGCCAAGCACGATCTCACGCAGGGAGTCGCAGCCCTCAAACGCGCGCGCATTTATGGTAGTTACACCCTCGGGAATTTCAAGCACAGTAGTGTAGTAATCGTTAACGTAAAGGTCATTGCCAACGATCAAGGGGTTAGCATACTCGCCAAGGAAGTTGACCTCGCACCATCCTTCGAGGCTCTTTATGTGAACCTCCTCGATGGACTTCGCACCGTAAAACGCGTACTCGCCTATCTCTTTAAGGCTTTCGGGTATCTTTACTGTAAGAAGCATCGTGTTGTTGTAAAAGGCATAAGCACCGATCTTTGTAACACCCTCGGGAATTTCAAGGTATTTAAGAACGTCACCGTTCATGTAGATGAACTTGGTGAGGCAGAGCACAGGAGCGCCCTCGCCCTCGTATTCAATTCCGATCCAGGTTGCAACGTCCTCGATGTAAACGCGGTTAGGAGCAGCGCTATTGTCAAATGCGCAAAGACCGACCTTTTCGAGGCCCTTGTCTATAAACACGTTCTGAAGCTTTTCAAAATTTGAAAAAGCATAGTCGCCGATGCCCTTGACACCCTCGTAAATATGTATTGCGGTAACCTTTGTTGCATATTCAGACCAGGGGGTAGTGTCCTCGGCGGTGTAATCTGCCATAGCACCGTTGCCGGTAACGTCAAGCTCATAGTGTCCGTCGCTGCCACGGTATACCTTTACAGTAATTCCGTTAGCATCGGTAAAGCTCTTGTCAAGCGTCATTGCATCGCTACACACAGTGCACACACTGTTTTTGTAAATGTGTCCGAGCGGGTTGCCGGGAAGCACCTCGATCTTTACGTCGGTACAGCCCTCGTTGGTGCAGGGGGCAGACTTCGTTCCCATGGATACGCAGCTCGCGTTGTTGTCCTCGATTGCGGTTGCGTACTTGTGGCCGAGTGCCTTGATAGACATGGTCTCAGCCTCGTCACACTTACTGCACACGCGCTCATTCACACCGTCGCTCTCGCAGGTAGCGGCTGTCTTCACAGTCCAATCTCCGAAGCTGTGGTCACACTCTTCGTCGCAGGATGCAAGCATAAGCAGTGCAAGTGCAAGAAGGGAAGCGATCAAAAATATCTTTTTAGTTAATTTCATTTTGTGATCCTTTTGTTTAAATTGAAAATTCAAATGAAAGGTTGTACACCTCGCTCATACCACTATCAAGGCGCTTCATCTTGCGGGTTTCAAAGTTTTCTTCATCTATGCCGTTGCCGGGAATTCCGCTCCAAGGCTCAAGGCAGATGAATCTCGCATCGTGTGAGGGCGCTTTCCATACACAAAGATACGGAGTGCTCTCGCTCCACTCAAGATCAAGCTTGTAATCGTTCTTTTTGCTCGATAATGTTACACGGGTAGGGGGATTTTCGAAAATAAGCGTGTCATTTGCATATATTTCTGCTTCACAAAGGGTGTATTTGCCCCCCTCAAGCGGAAAATCGTTTCTGATAGGAGAAGCAAACGGACCGTTTTGAAGTGGTATGACCTTAAAGGGCTCTGCATTGCCGAAATCAAGCAAGTAGTCCTCAATTTCAGCTCCACCGTCATCGGGGAGCGCGAATCCGGGATGCCATCCGAACATATAGGGCATGGTGTCCTCACCGTTGTTTTCGATAGTAACCGAGCACACAACTCTCTTGCCCTCAAGTGAATACTTTGCGGTGAAGGAATAATTGAAAGGGTACTTTGCAAGAGTATCGGCATTTGCTACCGAACGCAGGATAACGTAGCTCTCGCCACCTTCCACAAGCTCGAACTCTTCACCGCCGATAAATCCGTGTCCATTCATGTCGTAAGTAACACCGCGGTAGGTGTATTTTTTGCCCTTGAGCTGTCCGCAGACAGGGAAGAGAAGAGGAGCATGCTTGCCCCAGAAATTCTCGTTCGGTGTCTGCCACATTATCTCACGGCCGTCCGCACCCACAACGGAGATAAGCTCTGCGCCTATTCCGTTGACAGTAGCGGTGTAATATTCATTCTTAATTACGTACTTCATATCGATCAGCGCTTCTTGGTCTCGATCTCGTTTACAACCTTGGCGATGAACTCGTCAACAGTAAACTTGCCGCCCTCACCCTCGGTACGTGCTCTTACGGTAACCGAGTCTGCCTTCATCTCGTCCTCACCGACAACGATCATGTAAGGAACCTTGGAAAGCTGAGCCTCGCGGATTCTGTATCCGAGCTTTTCGTTTCTGTCGTCAAGCTCAGCGCGGATGCCTGCAGCCTGCATTCTCTTTGTTACCTCTGCCGCATAATCTGCGAAATCAGCAACAACGGGAATAACAACCGCCTGAGTGGGTGCAAGCCATACGGGAAGCGCACCTGCATACTTCTCAAGAAGAAGTGCAAGGGTTCTCTCGTAGCAGCCAAGAGAGGTTCTGTGAATAATATAAGGAGTCTTGGTGGTATTGTCACGGTCAACGTATTCCATGCCGAACTTCTTTGCAAGAAGCATATCTACCTGAATGGTAACGATGGTGTCCTCCTTGCCGAATACGTTCTTGCACTGGATATCAAGCTTAGGGCCGTAGAATGCAGCCTCGTCTATACCGATAACGTAGTTCTCCTTGCCAAGGTAGGTGTCAAGAAGCTCGCCCATGATAGACTGTGCCTCGTTCCACTGCTCGGGAGTACCCTCGTATTTGTCGGTACGCTTGGGATCCCACTGAGAGAAACGGAAGGAGCAGTCCTCCCAAAGACCAACGGTCTCAAGGCAGTACTTTGCAAGGTCAAGACAACCCTTGAACTCCTCTGCAAGCTGGTCGGGGCGGAGAATAAGGTGACCCTCGGAAATAGTGAACTGACGAACTCTGATAAGACCGTGCATCTCGCCCGAGTCCTCGTTTCTGAAAAGAGTAGAGGTCTCGCCAAGGCGCATGGGAAGCTCTCTGTAAGAGCGCTTCTTGTTAAGGAATACCTGATACTGGAAGGGACAGGTCATGGGACGAAGTGCAAAGCACTCCTTGGTGTAGTCGTTAGGATCGCCCATAACGAACATGCCGTCAAGGTAGTGATCCCAGTGACCGGAGATCTTGTAAAGCTCTCTCTTTGCCATAAGGGGAGTCTTGGTAAGCACGTAGCCGCGCTTCTCCTCGGTGTCCTCAACCCATCTCTGAAGGCGCTGAATGGTTCTTGCACCCTTGGGAAGAAGAATGGGAAGACCCTGACCGATAGAATCTACGGTGGTGAAGTACTCAAGCTCACGGCCGATCTTGTTGTGGTCGCGCTTAAGCGCCTCCTCCTGTGCGGTAACGTATGCGTTAAGCTCGTCCTTTGAGGGGAAAGCAATACCGTATACGCGCTGAAGCATCTTATTGTTCTGGTCGCCCTTGTAGTAAGCGCCGGTGCACTGTGTAAGCTTGAATGCCTTTACAGCGCCGGTGGTGTGGAGGTGAGGACCTGCACAAAGGTCAATGTACTCGCCCTGCTTGTAAAGGGAGATCGTTGCATCGTCGCCAAGCTCCTCGATTCTCTCAACCTTGTAGGGCTCGTCAAGGTCCTTCATGATCTTGATCGCCTCGTCCTTGGATACAACGATGCGCTCGATAAGAAGATTTTCCTTAACGATCTTCTTCATCTCGCCCTCGATCTGACGGAGGATGTCGGGGGTGAAGGAAACCTCAGAATCGAAATCCTGAAAATATCCGTTGTCGGTAGCGGGACCGATGGTCTGCTTGGTAGCAGGGAACAGTCTTTTAACTGCCTGTGCCATGATGTGTGCCGCAGTGTGACGGAACACCTGCTTGCCCTCTGCATCCTTAAAGGTGTAAAGGGTAACCTCGGCATCCTCGGATACCTTGGTGGAAAGCTCACAAAGCTCGCCGTTTACACGTGCGGTAAGCACCTCTCTTGATATAATTCCGAGCGCAGAAGCCGCCTCATAGACGGAAACCTCGCCCTCAAACTCATAAACCTCTCCCGAGGCAAAAGTGATCTTTTTCATAATGTATATCTTCCTTTCATTAATAACTAAAAAGTAACCGATAAAAATAAAAAAACACCCAAAAGGCCACAACACATAGCCTTCGGGGTGAGGACAAAAAGTCCCGCACGGTTCCACCCGAGCGATTAACTCATTTTTGTATTCGGTTCGCGCAAAATCATTTACGCCGTGGGCGGTACCCAATCTGGCGTCACAGTCCGTCTTTTCAGCTTCCGACGGCTCTCTGGTGCTGTGCGTGTCAAATGGACATATTCCACTGGATAGTATGATACCACAAACCCACCTTAAAGTCAACACTTTTAATAAAAAATTTAAAACTTACAGATATAATAGATTTAAATATTTTCATTTCAGTTGACAAAGCCGATACCATTTGTTATAATATACTCATAAAACCAATTAAAGGAGAATTTCTGATGCAGGAAATGCAAATTAAGCTCTTTACCATTCAAGAGGTTAGAGAGTTTGTAAATCTCGTTATCCTTGTGGATTTTGAGGTTGACCTTGTTCAGGGCAGATACATCATCGACGCTAAGTCCATCATGGGTATCTTCTCTCTCGATCTTCTCTCTCCCATAACCGTAAAGGCACATTCTGATTCTGCCGCTTCCTTCTTTGAAAAGATCTCGAAGTTCAAGGCATAATTGAAAAAATAAAGAAGTCCGTGTAACCCACGGACTTCTTTATTTTTGCCGCATCGTGATCCATCATTCAGTAGGGGACGACCTCCCGGGCGTCCCGCATTCACAATTCTTCGGGTTGCCGAGGACGTCAACCCCTACGGTATATATTAGAGGGTCACTCCTCCATCTTTCCCGCATCGGGATACCTGCCGCACAGCTTAAAGCCGTCGATCTCTCCCTTGCACATCGCGTTGAATATACGGTGCTTGACACCCTTGTTGCCGCGTTCAAGATCCGCAAGGAGCTTTTTCATATTCTCTCGCTCGGTCGCGTGATCCTCGGGACAAAGGCTTGTGATGACCGGCAGAGTCTGTCTGCGAGTAAAGTACTGCACGTCCTTTTCCTGCGCATATATCATCGGTCGGATAAGCTTGATTTTTCTGTTCGAAAGATAGGTAACGGGGGAGAAGCACCCGAGTCTGCCCTCAAAGAACAGGTTCATCATAAAGGTCTCCACCGCATCGTCGTAATGGTGACCAAGCGCCACCTTGTTACAGCCGGCCTCCTGTGCTGCCGCGTGAAGCGATCCGCGTCTCATCTTCGCACAAAGAGAGCAGGGGTTGGATTCCTTTCTTACGTCAAAGATGATCTTTGCGATCTCTGTTTTTACAACGACGTACTCAACTCCAAGCGACTTGCAGTACTCCTCAACAGGGGAGAAGTCGGATCCCTCAAAGCCCATGTCAATGGTGATACCCACAACCTCGAACTTTTTGGGATAGAATCTTTTAAGCGCCGCCATTACCGCCAGTAGGGTAAGCGAATCCTTTCCGCCGGAAACTCCAACGGCAATCCTGTCGCCGTCCTCTATCATATTGTAATCATCCACAGCTCTGCGCACAAAGCTGAGCATTCTTTTCATTTCATTCATTAACAAAACCTCGGCTTCCCGAATACCATAATATTAAAACGGAAAAAGGAAGCCATAACTATGATCAAAATTTATATAGACCAGGGGCATAATCCCTCCGGCTTTAATACAGGTGCCGAGGGCAACGGATTTTACGAGCAGGATATCACGTACGAGGTCGGTGTTCTGCTCTACGATATGCTCGCCCGCAACCCGGATTTTACTCCTCGTCTTTCACGCCCCACACCAAGCACAATACTCGGTACGTCCAATTCCTCAAGCCTTACCGAAAGGGTAAGACAGGCAAATACCTGGGGCGCAGATATATTCATCTCGCTCCACACCAATGCAGCCGAAAACAGCAGGGCATCAGGATCTGAGGCACTCATATACAGCCGCTCGTCTACCGTTGCATACAACCTCGCCACCGATATTCTCGAACAGCTGAATCTCGTGACCGGGCTTCGCAATCGCGGTGTCATCGAGCGCCCGGGACTCTACGTCCTAAAGCGCACGCAAATGCCCGCAGTCCTTGTAGAAATGGGCTTTATATCCAATTCCTACGATGCCGAGCTTATGGCATATTCTCCTCAGCTGTTTGCCGAGGGTATATACCGCGGAATAGTAGAGTATTATCAATGATCATCTCAGCTTGATCTCGTCAAGTCTCAGATATTCCTCGCTCGCCGCCTCAGCTCTTGTGTCAAATGTGTATGTAGCGCCACACTCGGGGCAGTATGCCTGCACACCCTCACGGCAGTAGCGAAGCTGATATCCTCCCGCATGGCAGGGGCAGTCTATCTTTCCGTCATATTCAAGCTCCTTGATAAGGAACCATATCGCATCATATACGGTTGGATCGGTGAGGACCTCCTCCTCATCCATATCCTGGGGCTGAAGCTCCTTGTGTGACTCGGCCTCAAGCGCCTCTAAAAGCTGCTCGATCTCCTTGCCGGTGCGCACCAGCTCCTCGTCGCATTTTTCCTTTTCTCCCATGAAGCAAATGTCCATGTTCGAATAAGGGCAGTTGAGAAGAAAGAGGTCACGGCCGAAGAAAATCGACTGCGCCACAACGTAGTTGTGATTCTGCTTGCAGAATATGCAGGGAACCGAAAGACGCACCTTTCCGTCCGAGGTCGCGCTTATGTCAAGCGCGTGCTTTCCGCAGGTGCATTTGATCCTGAGCATGCCGGCCGAAAGTGCGAATTTGCCAACAAATCCATAAATTATAGTTCCGCATTCAGGACATCTGAACGCGATGTTTGTCTGTCCGGGATTAAGTACCATTTTATTACCTGTCCTGTATCGCTGCCGCGATCTCGTTTGCCTTTTCCTCGCCAAGAATAACGCGCACAAGCTCAAGTGCAAAGGGAAGTGCCGCGCCCATTCCGATAGCGGTAGTTATATTGCCGTCGGTTACAACAGGCGCATCTTCGATTATTGCGCCCTTAAGCTCCTTTTCAAAACCGGGGTAGCATATTGCACGCTTGCCGTCAAGAAGCCCACGTCTGCCAAGCACCAGCGGTGCGGCACAGATAGCGGCAATTTTGCCACGGTTTTTTGTTGCCGCCTCGATAAATTTGTCAGAATAAGGAGAAGCATCAAGATTGAGTGAGCCGGGCATTCCACCGGGGAATATAACCGCCGTCACCTCATCAAGATTTACCTCGTCGGCCGTCATATCGCATACTACTGCAATTCCGTGAGAGCCAACCGCAACCTTGCTTCCAACAGCCACCATGCGAGCATCAAGTCCCGCGCGTCTTAAAATATCAACAGGGGTGAGTGCCTCGATCTCCTCGAAGCCGTCCGCCATCATTATTGCAATCATTTTTGTTCCTTTCAGAAGCGGAGCCGTTTTCACGGCTCCGCTTTTTTTAAAAAAATTTTAGTCGTCAAGGCTTCTTCTTGAGAGCATCTCATGCCACTCGTCGCGAGTAACAAGTACGTCACGCGGCTTCTGACCGTTGGGCTCAGAAACAAGTCCGAGATCCTCCATAATGTCGATAAACTTCCCCGCCTTGCCGTATCCTACGCTGACCTTTCTCTGGATAAGAGATGTAGAGATCTTTCCGCTCTTGATAGCGAGATCAACAGCCTCAAGGAACTGCTTGTCACTGAGGTAGCTTGCGCCCTCCTCACCGGTATCCTCGTCATCTCTGTCATCGTCATCCTTACCCTTGTTGCACTTCTGTGCCGCGCGGGTCATCTCTGCAAGTGCCTCCTCGTCGTATATATCACCCTTAACGGTGGACTTAAGGTGGCGCATGACCTGCTCAACCTCGCTGTCAGATACGAATGCACACTGCACTCTCTTAGGCTTAGCCATGGGAGGAGTGAAGTAAAGCACGTCACCGTTGTTAAGGAGCTTTTCTGCACCGGGCTGGTCGAGAATCGTTCTCGAGTCGGTAAGCGACGTTACCTTGCAGGCAAGACGGGTAGGAATGTTCGCCTTGATTACACCGGTGATAACGTCAACTGAGGGACGCTGAGTACCGATGATCATATGTATACCCGCGGCTCTTGCCTTCTGGGTAATGCTTGTGATAAGTCCCTCAACGGGCTTTCTTACCTGAAGCATCAGATCGTTAAGCTCGTCAATAACGATAATGATCTTGGGAAGCGGATCGCCGATCTCGGGTCTTTCTCTTGCTATGTTGTTATAAGCATCGAGGTTTCGTACCTCATACTTAGACATAAGCTCGTAACGGCGGTTCATCTCGTCGATAGCCCACATAAGTGCGCCCGCTGCCTGCTTAGCATCGGTAACGACGGGTACGAGAAGGTGGGGAATACCGTTATACATCGTAAACTCAACCGTCTTGGGGTCGATCATGATGAGCTTGACCTCGTCGGGTCTTGCACGGTAAAGAATACTGATAAGCACCGAGTTCATACAAACCGACTTACCCATACCGGTCGCACCGGCAACGAGTATGTGCGGCATTCTTGCAATGTCGCCGAATACAGGATTACCGGTAACGTCCTTACCAAGGCAGGCAAGCGTCTTTGAAGGTGCGTTCTGGAACTCATCGGTCTCAAGAAGATCACGAAGATATACCATGCTCGGGTGCTTGTTGGGAATCTCAACACCTATCGCACTCTTGCCGGGGATGGGTGCCTCCATACGGATACCCTCTGCCGCAAGGTTAAGTGCAATATCGTCGAAAAGGTTTACTACTCGCTGAACGCGAACGCCTCTTGCAGGCACGATCTCGTATCTGGTGATACGCGGTCCACGATCAACGCTCTTGATGGTTGCGCGCACCTCGAACTGATCGAGTGAGTCGATAAGCTTGTCGCCGTTCTCTGAGATTTCCTCGGATATAGCATCCTTGTCCTCCTCCTCGGATCCCTTCTTGAGTATATCAAGGGAAGGGAACTTGAAGTTGGAGTAATCGGGCTTTGCCTTCTTCTCCTCCACGGGCTCGGGCTCAGGCTTGCCGGGTCTTGCGGCTACCGGCTCAAACTCAAACGGAGGCTCGTCATCATCCTCATCGTCCTCGGGGATCGAGGGTGCTACAGGCTCGTCCTCCTGCTCGGGGTAGGTGTATACGTAGGCGTCGTTTTCCTCTTCCTCGTCCTCCTCCACGACAGTAACGTCGTCAAGCTCGCTCTGTACCGTAGGTGCAGACTGATATACAGTCTCGGTCTTTTCCTCCTCATCGAGGCAGGTGAACATCTTTCTGTATTCAAGCACCTGAGGATTCTGCTCACTCTCGGGAATCTCTGTTTCGTCGTAAACAAAGCCGCCGTCCTCGTTGTCAAAGTCCTCAGACTCAACTATGCTGGCGATGTCGACAACAGGCTCGTCCTCGTTGCCGGTAAACACCTCACTGCCGTCGTCCTCCTCATCCTCCTCGTCGGGATCGTACATGGTGAACGTCTTTGCAGTCTCGGGTGCGTTGTAGGTGTATTCCTTTGCAGGGGGAGTGAATACGAATTCCTCTGTCTTGGGCTCTTCCTTGATCGGCTCCTCCTGTACAGGCGCGGTGTATGTAGGTTGGGGTGTGGGTGCGGTATATTTTGCCGCCTCGCGCGCTCTTTCGACCTCGAGTGCGCGTCTTTCCGCTTCCTTAGCCCTCTCCTCGGCCTCCTTTGCTCTGCGCTCGGCCTCGCGTGCTCGCTCTTCCGCCTCGCTTGCTCTCTTTTCGGCCTCCTCGGTCATGGGATGGCTGGTGATTATGCCGGCATATTCTGCGGCTCTTCTGTATCTTGCCTCGGCAGTGTCCATACGTACGGGCTCGGCAGGGGCCTCATTAAACGGCTCGCTCGCGGGCTGCTCATAGGTCGGGGTAGTGTATGCAGGCTCTGTGTAAGCCTCCTCCTTCTGAAGAGGCTCTTCCTTGGGAGCCATGTCGGGATTGATATCAAACTCTACTGTGATAGGCTCAAATTCAGCCGCGGCCTTTCTTCTTGCCTCTTCCTCCTCGCGCTGCTTGATAAGCTCTGCCTTGCGCATTTCGAAGCTGGCTCTTTTTCTCGCCTTTTCTATATCGTCCTCGGTAAATACGTGTTCTATCGGCTCTTCCTTCTGAGGCTTTCTTTCAACCTCTACGTGGCCCATGGTGGACTGCTTGGAGGCAAGTCTTTCATTCCTTGCAAAGTCGAAGCCGTCAAAATTGCTTGTGAACACACTTTCAGCGCTATCGTCAAAACCGGTGTATGACGGTGCGGCCTTTTCCTTTACAGGCTCCTCTGCCACAAAGTCGCGGCCATTGTTCTCGACAGTGTATTCAACCTCGTTCGGATCAAATCCGTAATCGGTGTTGATGGTTTTCTTGTGAGTGGTTGCGTAGCTCTCGCTCTTGGTCTGGTAAACCGGCTCCTCCTCAACCTTGTTCTTCGGGTGAACCTTTTCCTGAAGAGTAGGGTTGAGCTCGAGGGCTGCCTGCTCCCTTGTCTCGTTTATTCCAAGCTCGGGAATGCGCAGCTCCTTAAGACCGTTATCTGCTGCAAAGAAATCGTCCTCGTAAAGCTCGCTCTCCTTTTCCATAAGAACCTCAAGGCGCTTTGCGTTTTTCTTTTCCTCGGCGCGGCGCTTTTCCTCAGCGCGGATGGCCTTGTTCGCCTTGCCCTCGGCAACCGACTTCTTGTACTTGCCCTCCATTTTTGCTCCGAATTTAGCAAATCCGAGAACGGCATTTTCAAACATGCGCTTCATTCTCTCACCGGAAAGGAAGTAAGTTACGTAGAGTGCTATAACCACCAAAGCAAGTATAATAAGACCGACGGTACCGATCAGCTTGATGATCGCAAATCCGACAACGCCACCGACAAATCCGCCGCCCACGTTCTCTTGTCCGTTTGCGTAGAAATCACCGGGGGTGAATGCGGGGTTTTCTACTCCCACAATGCTGAACGCATAGGTCATAGCGGAGATAAATATAAGCAGAATGACAGAGAAAACGGCTCTGGATACCAGTCTCTTGCCCTGAATGTCAGAGGGGTAGAAAAACGCATGCACAGCAAAAAGGACGGGTATAAAATATCCGCCTATTGAAAATGCACCGAGAAGAAAGCTGCTTACTACCTCGCCGAATGCACCTGTGCTTTCCTTGGTGAAAAAGCAAAGTGTAATGAATAAGGCAAAGGCCGCAAGGATGATCGGAACAGCGCGGTGAAATCCCTTAAGCTGGGCATACGCGCCTTCCTTGTTCTTGTCTTTGTTTTCCATCTGAAATAGTCCCCCTGATATCGTTTCTATTACCATATATTTTACCAAAGAAATGCGCAAATTACAATAGGTAAAGTGATAAATTACAAAAATATTTTTTGTTTTTGCGCACGTAAGTAAACAAAAGCCTTGACAAAATATTTTTATTATGTTATAGTATAAAATGACATATTTTGCGCATTTTGCGCCCAGTGAGGAAAAATACCATGCAACTTTACAATTCACTTACAAGATCAAAGGATGAATTTAAGCCGCGTACACCCGGCAAGGTATCCATGTATACCTGTGGCCCCACCGTGTACCATTATGCTCATATAGGCAACCTTCGTACCTATGCTATGGAGGACGTGCTTGAGAAATATCTCCGTTACGTTGGCTACGACGTGACCAGAGTTATGAATATAACCGACGTAGGTCACCTTACCAGCGACGGTGATACGGGAGAGGATAAGATGCTCAAGGGTGCAAAGCGCGAGCACAAGACCGTTCTCCAGATCGCACAGTTCTACACCGATGCGTTTTTCGAGGACTGCAAGGCGCTCAACATCGCTACCCCCGACGTGGTTGAGCCCGCTACCAACTGCATCGACGAGTTTATCGATATGGTAAAGACCCTTCTTGAAAAGGGCTATGCATATATCGCCGGTGGCAACGTTTACTTCGATACCTCCAAGATAGATAAGTACTACGTGTTCAACGACTTCAAGGAGGAGGATCTTGAGGTAGGTGTCCGCGACAGTGTTGAGGAGGACGGTAACAAGCGCAACAAGGCAGACTTCGTTCTCTGGTTCACCAAGTCCAAGTTTGACGACCAGGAGCTTAAATGGGATTCTCCCTGGGGCATCGGATACCCCGGCTGGCACATCGAGTGCTCCTGCATAGCGCGTAAGCATCTTGGCGAATACCTCGACATTCACTGCGGCGGTATTGACAACGCGTTTCCTCACCACACCAACGAGATCGCACAGAGCGAGTCTACCTTTGGCCATGAGTGGTGCAACTGGTGGGTTCACGTTCATCACCTTAACACCAATTCCGGTAAGATGTCCAAGTCCAAGGGCGAGTTCCTTACCGTATCTTTGCTTCGTGAACGCGGATACGATCCCCTCGTATACCGTTTCTTCTGCATGCAGTCACATTACAGAAAGAATCTTGTATTCTCCTGGGAGAACCTCGAGAATGCGAAAATAGCATACAATAAGCTCGTTAATAAGGTTGCCTTCCTTAAGCCTGAGGGCGAGGTTGACGAGGCGGCATTCGCTGAGGGTAAGAAGCGCTTCACCGATGCACTCGACAACGACCTTAACACCTCCTTGGCGGTAACCGCTCTTTACGACGTATTCAAGATGCGTACCACCGATGCGACCAAGCTTGCCCTTATCAAGGATTTCGAGCGCGTGCTCTCCCTTGGTCTCATTGAGGCGGCATCCAAGACTGCAAAGGAGGAGGAATCCTCCGCACCCGCAATCGATCCCGAGCTCGCCGCTTACGTTGAGGAGAAGATTGCCGCAAGAAAGCAGGCAAAGGCAGACAAGAATTATGCCCTCGCTGATGAGATCAGAGCCGAGCTTCTTGCAAAGGGAATAACCCTCATCGATACAAAAGAGGGAACCAAGTACACCGTAGCAAACTAATTCTATTAAACGAAATCCACAGAAAGGAGAGCGACAATGTACGACAAGCATGCCGACGTGCTGTTTATGCGCGGCAACTACGAAAAAGCTGCAGAGATGTATCTCGAGGCGGCAAGGGATGGCGATATTGACGCCTCCTTCAACTACGGATATTGCCTTATGCGAGGTCTTGGCGTTGACTACGATCCTGCCGAGGCGAAGAGCTTTTTTGCCTTTGCCCGTGATATGGCGGGCGGAGAGTCCTGCTACAATATCGCGATGCTTTATTTACATGGCGAGGGAGTCAGACGAGACTATAAGCAGGCATTTCGCTATATGAACATCTCTGCATCGCAGGGATGTGTAGAGGCTCAGCTCTACCTTGGTATGCTGTATACCACCGGCTATATGCTTGAGCCCGATATACAAAGCATATGTATGATCCCATTCCATAAGCCGGAGTATCGCACCCCTGATGCGTTCCTTCTTATGGGTGATATTCCGGATGCCGAGGCAGACGAGGAGGCTCGTTTCTCGGTCGTGTCCGCGGATGCGCGCCGCGCTTTTGAGTGGTTCCGTCGTGCTGCACACCACGATCCCACCTACGTTGAATCCCTTGTCGCAAAGGGGCAGTACCTCTACGCTAAGTGCTATATCGACGGCATGGGAACCGATTTTGATAGGAAAAAGGGAGAGCTTCTTATGCTCGCCGCCGGAAAAAGCGGCTCTGCAGAGGCTATTGACTACCTTTCCGAAAATGCAATCTCTCCCGAGCGCCTTCTTGCTGAGGCAAAGGCTGAAAAGAGTGGTTACAGGGGAGGCGTGTGATGAAAAACAAGATTATCTTTTATGCCAGACTCCTCCTGATCGCATCTATAATATGTACGCTTATATTTACATTTTATCAGTCAATGCTTCCTCCCGAGGAATCAAACGAGGTAAGCAACAACTTCTCCGATGCTATCGAGGTGATAATCCCGTCCGATACTCCTACCGGCGAATACGTTCATACCAACATTCGCAAGATCGCGCATTTTGTTGAGTTCGCTACGTTGGGTGGAGAGGTCGCACTTCTGGTTATCCTCTTTTTGCCCACATGGGGCGCAACCCTTTACGAAAAGCGCAGGATCATCATTTACTCCTATGTAGCAGCCCCTATAACGGCGCTCATGGATGAAAGCATTCAGATCTTCACCAACCGTGGCCCGTCAGTCACAGACGTGTGGATCGATACTGCAGGCTTCGTAACGCTCGCAACAATTTTGTACGTAATATACCTTGCGGTTACACTCATAAGGCGCCGTACTGCAGGTATCCGTGATAAGGCGCACTCTGTTGATAATAATGGTTAAGATCACATCGGTAGAGCGACGCTCACGCGCGGCCCGTGCAGGCCTCAAGGCGGGCGATGTGCTCATCAGTATAAACGAAAACGAAATAAACGACGTCCTCGATTACCGCTTTTATCTCGCGGAGGAGAGAATAGTCATAAAATATTTGCGCGGCAAAAAGGAGCGCAAGACACTCATTAAAAAGCAGCAGTACGACGACATCGGTCTCGACTTTGAAACTCCGCTTATGGATAAAAAGCAGACCTGTAAGAACGGCTGTATCTTCTGCTTCATCGACCAGAACCCCGAGGGAATGCGCGAGTCCATCTACTTCAAGGATGACGACTCCCGCCTTTCATTCCTCCACGGTAACTATATAACCCTTACCAATATGAGCGATGAGGATATTGCCCGCATCGTAAAAATGCGCTTCTCACCCATCAACGTTTCGGTGCATACGACAAATCCCGAGCTCCGAGTCAAGATGATGAAGAACAAGCGCTCCGGCGAGGTGCTCAGATACCTCAACGACTTCAAGGAGGCGGGTCTTTCGATCTGCGCTCAGATAGTTCTTTGTCGCGGTGTCAACGACGGTGAGGAGCTCATGCGCTCGATGCGTGACCTTGCCGCTCTTGCTCCCGAGATGAAGAGCGTCGCAGTCGTTCCTGCCGGACTTACAAAATTCCGCGATAAGCTCTATCCGCTTACCGATTTCTCACCCGAGGAGGCGGCAGGCGTATTGGATATGATAAATTCCTTTGGCGATGAGCTTAAGGAAAAGCTTGGCACAAGGCTTATCTATGCCGCCGACGAGTTTTATCTCAAGGCCGGCAGGGAAATACCCGATGCCGATTACTACGAGGACTATCCGCAGATCGAGAACGGTGTCGGAATGCTCCGCTCGTTTGCCGATGAGTTCGGCATGTGTGCTGCTGATATTGCCGATCACGTTGCTTCTCTCGACTCTCACCGCACCGTTACTGTGGTGACCGGTGTTGCCTCGCATCCTCTGCTTTCATCCCTTGCACAAAGGCTTGAATCTCTCACGGACAAGCTCAGTGTAAACGTGGTTGAGGTTAAAAATAAATTCTTTGGCGAAAGCATCACCGTTTCCGGACTTCTTACCGGAGTGGATATGCTTGCCGCACTTCGTGAAGTCGACCTCGGTGACGAGGTTATCCTGCCTGCCTGCTGCTTGCGTGCAGGCGAGGACGTTTTCCTTTGCGGAATGACACTTGACGAGCTTCGCGATCAACTTAAAACAAGCATACGTATATGCGGAAGTGATGGCTTTGAGTTCATCGATGCCGCATTTGGAATATAATCAGGAAGGAGATTGATATGTCAAAACCGATAGTAGCGATTGTCGGACGTCCCAACGTCGGCAAAAGCACTCTTTTCAATAAGATCATAGGTGAGCGCCGCTCGATCGTAGAGGATATGCCGGGTGTTACCCGTGACCGTATCTATGCCGAGGCAGAGTGGGGCGAGCACAGCTTTATCCTTATTGACACAGGCGGTATCGAGCCCAAAAGCGAGGATACCATCCTTAAGCAGATGCGTACCCAGGCTGAAATAGCCGTTTCCACTGCTGACGTCATCATCTTCATGTGTGATATCCATGCCGGTCTTCTTGCTGACGACCGCGATATCGCAATGATGCTTAAACGATCGGGCAAGCCTATCGTCCTTGCAGTAAACAAGATCGACGGTATCGGTGACGTGCCCCTTGCATTCTACGAGTTCTATGAGCTCGGCTTCGAGCGAGAGCCCATCGCCCTTTCCTCTATCCACGGTACAGGTACCGGTGACCTCCTTGATGCTATCCTTGAGGTTTGCGACTTCAGTGAGGAGGACAACGAGGACGAGGGTATCATCAACGTAGCCGTGATCGGTAAGCCCAATGCAGGTAAGTCCTCCGTTATCAACCGCATGTGCGGTGAGGAGAGAATGATCGTTTCCGATATTGCCGGCACCACACGTGATGCGGTTGACACCAGGGTAGAGAATGACCACGGTGTATTCAACTTTATCGATACCGCAGGTATCCGCCGTCACTCCAAGGTCGAGGACAGAATTGAAAAGTTCAGTGTTCTCCGTGCCAATATGGCAGTCGAGCGTGCCGACGTTTGTATTCTTATGATCGATGCCGTTACCGGTATTACCGAGCAGGATGAGAAGATTGCCGGAATTGCTCACGAGGCAGGCAAGGCTTGTATCATCGCCGTAAATAAGTGGGACGCTATCGAAAAGGATACCTACACCACCAACAAATTCAAGAACGATATCCGCACCGCCCTTGCATATATGCCTTACGCCCCGATAGTTTATATCTCGGCTAAGACCGGTCAGCGCTGTGCAGGAATCTACCCCCTCATCAAGGAGGTTTATGCTGAGGCATCCCGCCGTATCAAGACAGGCCAGCTCAACGATCTTCTTAACGATGCCATGACTCGTGTTCAGCCCCCGTCCGATAAGGGTAAAAGACTCAAGATATACTACATGACTCAGGTTTCTACCAATCCCCCTACCTTCGTTATATTCTGCAACTCCGAGGAGCTATTTCACTTCTCCTACCGCAGATATATCGAAAACTGTCTGCGTGATACCTTCGGCTTTGACGGTACTCCTATCAGAATCGTGATCAGGCAAAAGGGTGATGATAGCACCAATTAAGGAGTGATCCGGAATGTTTATAGATAATATAGAAATTTACGTAAAAGCAGGTAACGGTGGCAACGGTGCAGTTTCGTTTCACCGTGAGAAGTATGTTTCTGCAGGCGGTCCCGATGGCGGTGACGGTGGCAGAGGCGGTAATATAATCCTCAAGGTCGATCCCGGTGCAAACACCCTCCTTGCCTTTCGCTACAAGAGAAAATTCATCGCAGAGCCCGGTGGAAACGGTATGCCCGGCAAAATGCACGGTGCAAACGGTAAGGACGTTACCATACTCGTTCCTCCCGGAACTCTCGTTCGCGAAAAGGATACCGGCAGAATAATCTTCGACATGGCAAATGCCGACGAATTCGTTCTTTGTAAGGGCGGTCGCGGTGGCTGGGGTAACCGCCATTTCGCAACTCCCACCCGTCAGATCCCGAGATTTGCTAAGGGCGGTACCAAGGGTGAGGAAAGAACCGTAACACTTGAGTTGCGTATGCTTGCAGAGGTTGGTCTTATCGGATTCCCCAACGTTGGTAAATCCTCCATTCTTTCCCGCATCTCCGCGGCAAAGCCCAAGATCGCAAACTATCACTTTACAACTCTCTCGCCCAACCTCGGTGTTGTTCCCGTAAGAGAGGGCAAGGGCTTCCTTGCCGCTGATATCCCCGGCCTTATCGAGGGTGCGAGCGAGGGTGCGGGCCTTGGCCATGCATTTCTCCGTCACGTTGACCGTTGCCGTCTTCTTTTGCACGTTGTAGATATCGCAGGCACCGACGGACGCGATCCTGCCGAGGACATCGAAAAGATCGATACCGAGCTTGTAAACTATTCTCCCGAGCTTTCCACCCGTCCTCAGATCATCGTGGCAAACAAGACCGATACTGCGGATATGGAGTCCGAGGCCGTAAAGCGCTTTATCGAATATGCCGAGGAGCTTGGCCGTAAGGTCGTATACGTTTCCGCCGTGACCGGAGAGGGACTTGACGAGCTTGTTCGCGTTGCCGCTGAGGCACTCCGCGATCTTCCTCCCATCATGACGTATGAAGCCGAGGTAATTCCCGAGGAAGATATCGTTGCCGCGGGACAGGGCGTACGCGAAACTATCGTCCGTCGCGAGAATGATAAGTACATCGTCGAGGGCGAATGGCTTTACAATTTCATGGGCCAGATCAACTTCGGTGATTACGAATCCCTCAACTTCTTCCAGCGCGTCCTTGTCAAAAACGGAGTTATCGATAAGCTCCGCGAGGCCGGTGTAGAAGAGGGTGACACCGTATCCATCTACGACTTCGAGTTTGATTTTGTGTATTAAAAAAGAAAAAAGGAACGACATTTTGTTCGTTCCTTTTTTTATTTTAGCCATCTCTGAATCCCTTACCCATTATTTCGCTCGTCTTGGTGATAATAATGAATGACTGGGGATCGATCTGCTTAACCTTTCTGCGAAGCCTAAGCGCCTCGGTGTGTCTGCATACGGTTATGATGACCTCTTTTTCCTCTCCGGAGTAAGCGCCCTCCGCCTTGTGCATCGTTGCACCGTGCTTCATCTCGGTCATGATGTATTCGCGTATTTCTTCTGACTTGGTAGTGATGATCGTAAATGCCTTGCACATGCTCATC
Source organism: Eubacteriales bacterium (assembly GCA_045659365.1). Classification (GTDB taxonomy): domain Bacteria; phylum Bacillota; class Clostridia; order Oscillospirales; family CAG-272; genus UBA1740. The sequence continues at coordinate 31,558 of JAZOWT010000079.1, forward strand.
GAGTCAAGAATATCGTCGATCAGGAACACCTTGGCAAAAAGACCAAGCAGGGAGAAAAGTCCGGTCTTTATATCGTAAATGAAAAAGCTTGACGTCGCGACAACAAGGTCTGCCATAAGCAGTGCAGTGCCGGTGTTGAGATTCGTATACTTACGCAGTATCAAAGCAACTATATCAGTACCGCCTGATGAAGCATTACAGCGGAATACGATAGCTCCGCCAATGCCGGTGAGAGTTACCGCGTATATAAGCTCGAGCAGCGGCTGATCGGTAAGCGGTGCCGTAAGCGGCACTAAATACTCAAGCAGCATAGACTCGACAGAGTAGAGCAGTGCGCAGTAAAAGGTAAGAAATCCGCATTCCTTACCGAGTATAATAACGCCGATTATAAGGATCAATACGTTCAGCGCGGTAAGGAGAACCGATTGCGGTATCAGCTGTCCGAAAAGCCTTGTAAGAATGATCGATATACCACTGACACCGCCGGGCGCAAATCCGTTAGGCGCCTGGAAGAAGTAAATACCGACGGCAAGCATAGCAACACCAAGGTTCAACACCAGCCAGTATGTGAGTCGTTTTATAAACGGTGAATTTCCAACACCGGTAAACTTATCCATAGAGTTCCTCTTATGAAAATAAAATTGAGCAAGAACAATTATACACTAAAAAATGTGAAAGTCAATAGTCTTTTTTCCATAAAGCCTATAATTTATAAAAATATTTTTAAAACCTCAAATTTAATTGACAAATACGAGTCTTTTGTGATAAAATAAATACACATAAAAACAGTTCTCGGAGGGAATTATGACTCGCGACGAAGCCGCAAAAAGAATTAAGGAATTAACCGAAATAATCGAATATAATTCACGTCTTTATTATGAAAAGGACGCCCCCGAGATCTCCGACTACGAGTATGATGCACTCTTCCGCGAGCTTGGTGATCTTGAGCGCGAGTATCCGGAGCTGGATTCTCCTACCTCTCCCACAAAAAGAGTAGGCGGAAAGGCACTCGATAAGTTTGAAAAGTTCACCCATAACGTCCGCATGGGCAGCCTTACCGACGTGTTTTCGTACGACGAGCTGCGTGAGTTCACCGACCGCGTTGACGGCATTCTCGGCGAGGGTGTTGAGTACTCCGTAGAGCCTAAAATAGACGGTCTCTCGGTTTCTCTTATATATGAAAACGGTGTATTTGTACGCGGTGCAACCCGTGGCGACGGTATAACCGGTGAGGACGTTACCGAAAACCTCCGCACGATCAAGGACATTCCCTTAAAGCTCACAGAGCCGATTCCTTATCTCAACGTGCGCGGTGAGGTTTATATGTCGCGTGCCGTTTTTGGTGAGCTCAACGAGATCCGCGAGGCAGAGGGGCTCTCGCTTTTTGCAAATCCCCGTAATGCCGCGGCAGGCTCACTCCGTCAGCTTGATTCAAAAATAGCCGCATCACGCAGACTCTCAATATTCATATTCAATCTTCAGGAGGGCTCTCTTTATATGGACGGCCGCCCCTGTAAAACCCACTCCGAGTCCCTTAACCGCCTCTCGGAGCTTGGCTTTACAGTTCTTCCTGATTGGCGCGTTCTTTCCGGCTTTGATGCCGTGAGCAAGCACGTTGCATATCTTGGCGATGCCCGTGCCGAGCTTGCCTTTGATATGGACGGTGCGGTAATAAAGGTAAACGATCTTGAAAGCCGTAAGACCGTCGGAGAGGGAACAAGCACACCGAAATGGGCAGTTGCTTATAAATATCCCCCCGAGGAAAAGCGCACAAAGCTTCTCTCGGTTGATATTCAGGTCGGCAGAACGGGTGTTCTTACCCCCACCGCCAACCTCTCACCCGTACGTCTTGCAGGTACGACGGTTTCGCGCGCAATGCTGCATAATGCGAACTATATAAAGGAAAAGGATATCCGCATCGGTGATACAGTTATCGTCCGTAAGGCGGGTGAGATAATTCCCGAAATTCTCGAAAGCATCAAGGATCTTCGCGACGGCACAGAGTACGAGTTCAAAATGCCCGATACCTGTCCCTCCTGCGGTCATCCCACCGTCCGTGACGAATGCGGTGACGGTGCGGCGATCAGATGCGTATACCCCGGCTGCCCTGCACAAAATGCCCGTGGAATCGTCCACTTTGCATCAAAGGGCGCGATGAATATCGACGGCCTTGGCCCGCAGGTGGTTGAGCTCCTTCTTGCAAACAACCGTATATCCGACGTGGCCGACCTCTACACCCTCAAGGTTGAGGATATCGAAACCCTCGACCGTATGGGCAAAAAGAGTGCCGAAAACCTCATAAATGCAATCGAAGAATCGAAGAGTCGCGGTCTTGAAAGACTCCTGTTTGCTCTCGGTGTTCGCGGTGTCGGAGAGGTTGCCGCAGAGGCTATAGCCGTCAAAATGCAAACACTCGATGCCTGCATCGTGGCAGGGTATGACGACTTTATGTCGGTTGACGATATAGGCGAAATTACCGCAACCGCACTCGTTGAGTTCTTTGCTGACGAGGGTACCCGCGCGCTCCTTGATCGCCTTGTAGCTCTCGGTGTTAGCACCGCATCAAAGTCTGAGCCAAAGCTTGATACACTCGCTGGACTTACCTTTGTTCTTACCGGTACGCTTCCCACAATGTCGCGCGATGAGGCCTCCGCTCTTATCAAGAAAAACGGCGGCAAGGTGTCCTCATCCGTATCTAAAAAGACCTCTTATGTCGTCGCAGGCGAGGAGGCAGGTTCCAAGCTTACCAAGGCAAACGAGCTTGGTGTAAAGGTAATAAGCGAAGCCCAGCTTCTCAAAATGTTATAATTTAAAAGTCCTCCTGAAAACGGAGGACTTTTTCTTTTAGTCGATACCCGTGTCGCGTTAAATCTTGTATCTAAGTGCAAAAATGTAAATATAAGTTTTCTTTTTACCGCTTTTGTCAGCCTGTGATATTAAGTGTGCGTCTTGCTAAAAATAAAACCAAGCGTTAACTTAATTGCCAAAATATTGACTTTTTCGCGCGAGTGTGTTATACTATATTTTAACAAATAAAAGCGGGAGTTTTTATGTCTAAGGAAAACAACAAAAACAGCCTTGTGCACAAGATGAAGGAGCATAGCTTTCTTTTCTCCGAGCTTGTAAAGCGCGACTTTAAAAAGAAATATAAACGCACATATCTCGGTATGCTCTGGAGCGTTCTTTCACCCCTCCTTACGCTTCTGGTAATGAGAATCGTGTTTACCCAATTTTTCGAAAATGAAATCGAGCATTACACGATTTACCTCTTTTGCGGTAATATAGTGTTCTCCTTCTTTTCCGATGCGACCAACGGTGGCATGGGCTCGCTTCTGGGTAATGCTGCCATATTCTCCAAGGTAAACGTTCCGAAATACCTTTTCCTTTTCTCAAGGTCGATAACCTCGCTTATCAACTTCGGACTTACGTTCGTTGTATTCCTGTTGTTCTGCATCATCGACAGAGTGCCGTTCTCGTTCAGCTTTTTCGCCCTCATCATTCCCATCACCTGCCTGATCGTATTCAATATCGGTGTTGGACTTATCCTCTCCGCACTCTTTGTTTTCTTCAGAGATATCCAGTACCTCTGGAGCGTATTTACCATGCTCCTTATGTACATGTCCGCTATCTTCTACGATCCCTCGCGCTTCGGTGATCTTGAGCGCCTGTTCCTTCTTAATCCCGTTTACGTGTACATCAAGTACTTCCGTATAGCTGTGCTCGACGGATCTCTGCCCTCGCTCAAGTTCCACCTGCTTGCAGTCTTCTATGCGCTTGCGGTTTTCGGTATCGGCGCCCTGATCTACAAGAAGTGTAACCACAAGTTCCTCTACTACATCTAAACCATTCAAGAACGGAAAACGATATGAATACACAACCCATTCTCTCGCTTGATAACGTTTCGATCCGTTACATTTCGGGCGATTTCAAGGAGATCGGTATAAAAGAATTCGTCATGCGCAAGTTGACGCGCAATTATAAGGTCACCGAATTCTGGGCTGACAGACACGTCACCTTTTCAATAAACCGCGGCGATATGCTCGGTATTATCGGTACTAACGGTGCCGGAAAATCAACGCTTCTCAAGGCCGTTTCCGGAATTATGCGCCCCACCGAGGGCAGGGTAGTCTGCAACGGAAAGATTGCAGCTCTTCTCGAGCTTGCCTCCGGCTTTGACGGTGACCTCACCGTAAAGGAAAACACCTATCTGCGCGGTGCTATGCTCGGCTACACGAAGAAATTTATGGACGACACCTACGACCAGATCATAGCATTTTCGGAGCTTGAGGAATATCAGGACAGGGCATTCAAGCACCTCTCCTCGGGTATGAAATCCCGCCTCGCGTTCTCCATAGCCTCCCTCGTTAACCCCGACATCCTTATTCTTGATGAGGTTCTCTCGGTCGGTGACGGCTCATTCCGTAAAAAGAGTGAGGAAAAGATGAAATCCATCATCAACGGTGGCGCCACCACCATTCTCGTATCCCACTCGATCCCCCAGGTGCGCTCAATGTGTAACAAAATACTCTGGCTCGATCACGGCCGCCAGGTCACCTTTGGTGACGACGTCAAGGGCATCTGCGACGCATACGAGAAATTCCTCCAGGATAAAATCCTGCCTACAAACCTTCCAAACGGAGCAATAAAATGAACAAGGACATCATAACTGCAACCGAAAATCAGGCCTACAAATACAAGTTTACCTTGATATGTGCCGTATATAACGTTGAGGAATATGTTGAAGAAACCCTGCAAAGCTTTATTGCTCAGGATATCGGCTTTGAGGAAAATGTCCAGGTGGTTCTTGTAAACGACGGTTCAAAGGATGCCAGCGGTGAAATATGCGATAAATATGCCGCAATGTATCCTAATAACATTCGCGTGATACACAAGGAAAACGGTGGTGTTTCATCTGCAAGAAACATAGGTCTTGCTAACATTGAGGGTAAGTATTACAACTTCTGCGACCCCGACGACCTCCTCACCCCCAACACACTCTCATCTGTATGGAATTTCTTTGAAGAGCACGAGGACGAGATCGATATTGCCACAATACCCATGCACTTTTTCGAGGCATATACCGGTGTTCCTTACCACAACTCCAAGTTTGACCAGGGAACCAGAGTTATCAACCTTGTTGAAGAGCCCTATGCACCCCTTTTCAGCTCATCCTCGTCCTTTATTCATAGCCGCGTAAAGGGAATGTTCACCTTTGATACGCGCCTTAAATTTGCCGAGGACTCAAAGTATGTCCAGCATATTCTGCTTGAAAAACTCGCACTCGGTGTAGTTGCCGACTGTAAGTATATGTACAGACGCAGAGTGGCTAATACCTCTGCCATTAATTCCTCTCAGAACAGGGACGACTGGTACTTCGATACTCTTGAATATTCCTTCCTTGAAACTATCGAATATGCAAGAAAGAAGTACGGCGACGTTCCCGAGTTCCTTCAGCACACCTTCCTTTGTGACTTCAAGTGGCGCATTACCCAAAGCAGAAAGGATAACAAGTACATCGATACCGATCCCGCAAAATACAAAGCCTATTTCAAGCTTCTCTCCAAGTGCATTAATGAGATCGACATTGATGTCGTAATGACCAATAAGTTTTATAACGACACCCTTAAGCTTTTTATCCTCAAGGATATACAGAAGAAAAAGCTTACCATTAAAAACCTTCGCGGTGTCGACTGCTACTTTTACGGAAACAGATGGCTGTTCGATATGTCCAGACTTTGTGTAGCAGAGCCTTGTATGTTCGAGCCAACGAAAAAGGGCGCGGATCTCTATTTCACCATCGATTGTCCTGCAGACGTTGATACCTACCGTTACTTCGTTGACATTGGTAAAAAGCGCGTATATGCAAGCGAAGTGAAGAATGATATGCAATACAATCTTCACCTCCCTTCGCACGTGAAAAAGCACTTCAAGGTGACAATACCGCTTCAGAAGGCGGACGTTTATTTCTCCTTCGGAATGGCTAAAAACAAGGAGTCGCGCACCTCATTGCTTGAGGTTAACCGCTTCGGTAAGTTTTTCCCCATCAATACGGTTGATACCTCCTATTTTTCGTTTGGTAAATGGACGCTCAAAAAGGCATCCAATAATGTATTCGTTATCAAGCGCTCATCAAGGCTTCGTAAGATGATCTACGAATTGAAGTATTCAAAAGATCTCATGAAGCTCAAAAATCCCAAGGGCTACAAGATCGTCGCATACAGATGGTTTTACTTCCTTGGCAAGATGCTCCACGTCAAGCCTCGCTGGCTTCTGATGGATAGAATAAATAAGGCAGACGATAATGCCGAGGCTCTCTTCGATTATCTGTGCAAGCACAGAAAGAAGGACGTAAAGGCTCGCTTCGTCGTTGCCGACGGTGATGAATTTAAGCGCCTCAAGAACGAGTACAAGCACGTTACGGTTTATAATTCACGTCGCCATTATCTCGACTATATTATGAGCGATAGGATCATATCCTCTCACGTTGACGATTTTGTTATGCGCCCGCTCTCATGGAAGCAGGTTTATATCAAAGATATAACCGCGAAGAAAAAGTTTATCTTCCTTCAGCATGGCGTAACGCAGAATGATATCTCTGCATACCTCAATAAATTCAGCAAAAACATCTTCGGAGTTACCGTTGTTTCCAAGGTAGAGCGTGATCTGTTCCGTGGTAGCAAGTTTGCCTATAAGAACTCGAATATCTGGCTTGACGGCTTTGCGAGATTCGACCGCCTCTATGATGCATCTGCAAAGAAGATAACCGTTATGCCCACCTGGCGTAGCTATCTTGCAGTTGGTATGAATAGCGAGACCGGTGTATGGACGCTTGTAAACGACTTCAAGGATTCCGATTTCTTTAACTTCTACAACGATCTTTTGAACGATGAGCGATTGATAAATGCGGCAGAGAAGCACGGCTATAAGATTCAGTTCATGCCTCACCCCATTCTTGCGCCGCACATTGATCTCTTTGACAAAAACGACAGTGTAGTGTTTATGGACGGAATGAATTCTTACCGCGACGTCTATGCCGAGAGTGATCTTATACTTACGGATTACTCGTCTGCGGTGTTCGATTTTGCATATCTGAGAAAGCCGGTGGTTTATGCGCAGTTCGATAGGGAACAGATGCTTAAGCGCGCTACTACCTACTCATTGAATTGCGATTTCTACGACACCTACGGCTTTGGTGAGATAACTCCCGACTACGAGACGACTGTAAATACTCTTATCGAGTACATTGAAAGCGGTTGTGAGCTAAAGGATAAGTACCGCGAAAGAATTGATTCGTTCTTTGCATTCAACGATAAATCCAACTGCGAAAGAATAACCAAAAAGATACTCGAAACCAAATAAAACAAAAAGCGGAGATGCCGTTATCGGCATCTCCGCTTCCTTTTTGTCAATACGACAGCCCGAATGCCTGATTTATCGCGCCGCCTATTATCATAGCCGCATTGTCGGTTATCTCATCTATCTCCCTCGGAGAGATAAAAAGTGGCTCAAAGTCGAACTCGCTTATGCGCGCTCCATTACCAAAAAGACGGGAGTCAATAACCGTCGGCACACCTATTCCGATAACCGGAACACCGATCGCGCTGCGCGTTATCGGAGTCTTCAAGTTCCCCATACCGCCGGGAAATACACCGCTGTCGCATATTTGTATAGTATTGCCGAGTCGGGTGCGTGATCGGGTCATTATCGAGTCGATAGCAATTATCACGTCCGGCACGATCCCATCGCAAATAGCCCTGACCGTTGTTGCGGTATCCATACCGGTCGTTGCTGGAACACCGGGGCAGAGAACCGCTATTTCCGAGCATTCCAATTCATCAAAGAAATCCTCGTCATACTCCCTGATATGCATCGTTGATTTGACACGGGTGGCACTCTTTGTGCCAACAGAGTCGGCTGTAACCTTAATATTACCAAGCCCGACCACAAGAATTCGCCCGGGAAGTACCGATATGTCGTCACATATTGAGCACAGTCTTTTTGCCACCTCCTCCTGCGCGTCGTAAAGCACGTCATCGTCCGCAGTGTCAAGCCTCGGTAGTGTGAGCGTGTCGTATATACCGCGAGGTCTACCGATGCTTTTTGCCCCCGCATCGCTCGTTATTTTCACCCTCTCCCACGTCCCGGGAGGGCATAGCTCCTTTGTGTATTCCACTCCGCTCTCGCCAAGGTCCGCCCTCCGTCTTTCAAGCGCAAGATCGGTGTAGACACCGTCGCTCCTGCCTACACGGTAGTTGTAGTTGTACATCGTAATTTCTCCTTTTCCATTCGTTCAATAAATTATCACCCCGCCGGCGCGCACATATTCACGCACATATAAAGGCATATTGCACAATTTATTCAACTCGCACTTGTGCATATAGACGAAAAGAATAATAACGCGCATTTTAAGGTTGAAAATGAGCGCACAATGTGGTAAACTATACGGGTAAAACTAAAATTAAAAAATATTTTGTCGCTTGCTCGACAGAACGGAGAAAAACATGAAAAAAATTTTAAGCTTGGTATTGGTTCTCTCCCTTCTCCTCGGCTCCGCACTCGTTCTTACGTCCTGCGGTGCTCCCGATGATGAAGGCGCACAGATATCCGTATATCTTGGTGAGCCGATCTATGACTTTGACCCCACTGATTATTATGTTGACAGCAATGCTGATCAGCTTATGAGCCTTCTCTATGAGCCTCTGTTTACCGTTAATGCAAGGGGTAAGCTCAAGGAAGCAGCCGCAAAGAAGTACGAGGTAGACGAGGAAGAGCGTACTATTGTTATCGAGCTTCGTGAAACCTACTGGTCTGACGGCTCTCGCGTTCTCGCATCCGACTACATATATGCATGGCGTGACGTTATTCTCGATCCCACCAAGTCCAACCCCGCTGCAGCACTCTTCTACGATATCGAGAATGCTGTTGAGATCAAGAATGGTGAGGTTTCCGCTTACGAATTCGGTGCAACCGGTAGCCTTTACGAGATCACCATCGTTTACCGTGAGGGCGCAGATTACGAGCAGCTTCTTATGAACCTTGCTTCCGTTGCAACCGCTCCTCTTCGTCAGAACGGTGTTGCACAGTCCTCCTCTTACTGGTCTAAGAACATCAACTCCATCTATACCAACGGTCCGTTCAAGCTTTCTTCACTCGATTACGATGAGGGTATCATCACTGTCGAAAGAAACATGGGCTACCACCAGAATCCTAACAAGGTTGACTACGACAATGAGGTAAATCCTCACCTCCTTACCTCTCCTTTTAAGGTAAACGGCCAGGCGGTTGACGTGACCTATGCCGACCTCGAGGATAAGACCGTGTTCATCATGACCGATGCACCTCTTTCCGACAGATCCGGCAAGAGCGATGAGGCAGAGGTATACGACGACCTTTCCACCTACACCTATGTTTTTGATACCACCAATCCTCTCTTCGCAAAGAAGGAGGTAAGACAGGCGCTTTCTCTCGTTATCGACCGTAACGCGATCATCAATGCCATCACCTTCGGTAAGGCGGCAACCGGATTTGTTTCTCCCGCTGCATCCGAGAATATCCAGCAGTCCCTTATCTCCGCATCCGCTGATAAGGCAAAGGCAGAGCAGCTTCTTGCATCTGTTGACTTCACCGGCATCAGCAAGTCCTTCACTCTTACTGTAAACAACGATGCAGAGAGCGTTGCTATCGCCGCAATCGTTGAGGAAGCTTGGGAGAGCCTTGGCTTCAACGTTACCGTAAATGCAGTAGGTACTAAGGAAAGCACCATCATCGACTTCGGTAACAGCACCAACATCACCGTTCTTGACTCCGAGATCCAGTATCTTGTCAAGGAAGCATCCAAGGGCAACGTTCAGTTCGACGTTATCGCTGTTGACTGGCAGATGTACTCCACCGATCCCTTCGTAGCACTCGCATCCCTCACCTCTGATATGAACGGCTGCGGCGCTATCTTCGATAACGCAAATACTACTCTTCGTCCTAACATTTCCGGCTGGTCTAATGCTGCATACGATCAGAAGCTCGCTTCTGCATACAATACCGCAAACGACGATGCAAGAAACGGATACCTTGAAGAGGCTGAGGCAATTCTTATCGACGAAATGCCTGTAATTCCTCTTGTATTCAACGAGACCTTCGTATTCACTGCAAAGGGAATCTCCAAGGTTAAGGTTGACGGCCTCGGAAATCTTGTATTTACCGACACAAAGCTTAAGAACTACGAGGATCACTTCATCGTAGAGAAAGAATAATGCCTGTGGGGGCTGCGGCGTGCCGTCAGCCCCTCTCACCTTTCCACCCCTTTTAAAAAACTAAACCGGCAGGGAACAATGAAAAAGAAAAAGTTTACTTTGCGCACGGTTACGGATATCAAGGTGTTTCTCTTGTTTTTGCTTGAGCACATCCGCTACCCCGTCGACCGCACCACTCTTATAAATATCGTCTCGGAAAATACCGATGAGATCATAATCGACTATGACGGCTGTCTCACCGAGCTTGCCGATTCCGGCCATATTTGGGAGGATGAGGATACCGATGGCGAGAAGTACTTTGGCATCACCGACTCCGGCACCATGGTAGCTGCCGAGCTCTTTGATAGCATTGATCCCGAATTCAGGGAAAAAAGCCTTAAGAGTGCCATAAAGCATATGTCCCTTTCCAAGCGCGGTGCAAAGGCCACCTCGTCTATTGAGGAGGTCGAGGGTGGCCGCTTTAAGGTAACCCTTGAGCTCTCCGACCAGACTGGTATAATCATGAGTACGGCCGTTGTAGTTTTTGCTCGCTCCGAGGCGGAAAAGATACGTAATAACTTCACTCTCCGTCCCGAGGACGTGTACAGAGGCATACTTCTTTCCTCGACCGGAAGACTCGAATATCTCAAATAATTAACATTTTGTTGTACATTTTGGTAAAAATGACACGCGTAAATAGATAAAAAATGTACAAATCTTTATACAATCGTGACTTTTTTTGTCTAAATCTCTTGACAAAATGTTAATAAACACTTATAATTATTTTTAATAAAGGTGGAACTGCAATGGGTAAGCACTCTGATACCGGAATATCCGAACTTCTCCTCCTCGTGCGCGAGGGTGATGAGCTTGCATTTTCCGAGCTTGTCGAGCGCTATACTCCTATGCTTAACAAGGTTATTTCACTTTTTCACGGCTCCTTTGTCGAATCCGGCGAGGCGTATTCCGAGGCGTACACGACTCTTTACCGTGCCGCCGCGTCGTACGATCTTAGCAAGGTCGATGCCGTGACGTTTGGTCTTTATGCCCGCATCTGCATCTATCGTCGTCTTTGCGATATGGTGAAGAAGGAGCTTCAAACCGACGATTCTATTGATGAGAGCGTCGATGTGGGAAGCGTGGGAATTGAGGATCAGCTCGTTGCAAAGGAAAGAATGCAACGTGCGATGCGTGCCGCACGTGAATTATTATCGGACTACGAATACGAGGTTTTCTCCCTGTACGTTATGGGCTACACCACCGCGGAGATTGCTGCCGAGCTTGGTAAAACGGCTAAATCGGTGGACAACGCGAAGAACAGACTCTGGCGACATTTGAGAGAGAACAGGGATGAGTTCTCCGATATAATCTGACAAATGCCGCTTTTATATGCCCGAGTAGCTTAAGGGAGAGCGTTGTTTACAAAGGCGTCGGTTGGAATCCGTCCAAGGGCAAAAACAAAACCCATTTAAGTGAGGAAGAAAGAAAACATGTACCAGGACAAGACATTGAAGTGCAAAGAATGTGGCAACGATTTCGTGTTCACCGCAGGTGAGCAGGAATTCTATGCATCCAGAGGCTTTGAAAACGAGCCCTCCAGATGCAAGGAGTGCCGTACCGCAAGAAAGAATGCACAGAAGGGCGCGAGAGAAATGTTCTCCGCTGTTTGTGTAGAGTGCGGTAAGGATTGCCAGGTTCCCTTCAAGCCCACCGAAGGTAAGCCTGTTTACTGCAGCGAGTGCTTCGCAGCAAAGAGAGCTCCCCAGGAGTAATAACTACGCTCTGAAAAAGGTCCGCTATTTGCGGGCCTTTTTTCATTTTCCCACCGTATCGTCAAATATCGATAATATTATATATAAAAAAATATTTTTTAGCGATAACTATGTACAAACTTAAAAATATGTGTTATACTTTATAAGTAAAAGTGTAACGAAATGCCTGTTTGGGCATCAATGGAGATAAATATGGAAAACAAGAACGGATATAAGAATAAAAACGCAGGCAAAAAGCCCTATCGTAAGCCCGCTGGCGCATTCAATGAAGCACCCGAGACAGTAAGCGAGTGTGTTGTTAGCGGCCGTAATGCCGTGCGTGAGCTTCTCGCCGCCGACCGCGATATTGATAAGATATATGTAACCTCGGGTGATCGCGAGGGCTCGATCAAGCTTCTTATTGCACAGGCCATGGAGCGCAAGATCCCGGTTATAACCGTAGATAAGACTAAGCTCGATGCTATGTGTGCCGGCGCTCGTCACCAGGGCATAGTTGCTATGGCGGCAGAGCATAATTACTCATCCGTTGACGATATTCTCGCTTATGCAGAAGAGAAGGGCGAAAAGCCCTTTGTAATAATTCTCGACGGTGTTGAGGATCCCCATAATCTCGGAGCTATCATCAGAAGCGCCGATTGTCTTGGTGCTCACGGTGTCATAATTCCCAAGCGACGCGCAGTCGGTCTTACTCCCACCGTTGCCAAGGCCGCCGCAGGCGCCACCGAGCACGTAAGAGTTGCTAAGGTAACTAACATCGCCTCCACTATCGACGAACTTAAGGAGCGCGGGCTCTGGATCTATGCCGCAGATATGGGCGGCTCCGAATACTATAACACCGATCTTACCGGCAGTGTTGCCGTTGTCCTTGGCAGTGAGGGCTTCGGTATATCCCGCCTTGTGAAGGATAAATGCGATTTTACTCTCTCTATACCGCTCCACGGTATGGTTAATTCAATGAACGTTTCTTGCGCCGCAGCGGTTATCTTTGCCGAGGTAGCAAGACAAAGAGATACGAAGGGAGGTAAATAACTTGGACAAAAAGGAAATAAAGCTTGAGTTTACGGTAGAGGAGCCGGGGAGCTCACCAAAGCTCGAACCCGAGAAAAAGAGCAAGCCCACATCCCGCCCTGTAGAGCAACCGGTGAAGGCGGCGACAGAATTTTCTGTTCCCGATAAATTCACTGTGAATCCTAAATTCGGTGTTGTAACCGATAAAAAGGAAGCTCCCAAGACCACTAAAAGAAAAAGAGCCGACTCCACTATCACGGTACGTGAAGAGCCGACTGTCCGCACTACGTATGTTCCTCGCTTCACCGAGGTCAGCGCAAGCTATAAAATGGCAGATCCCAACAAGCCCCGTACCACCTATCGCCCCCAGCCTAAACCGGAGGTAATTGTGGTAAAGGACGAGGGACCTAAGGTCGATCCTACCGCAGAGATCGATGAGAGCACCGTTATTGCAGATGCTACCATCGTTAACGTAGGCGCGCCCGAGCCCGAAAGCTACGATATTCAGTCAACCGTATTTAAATTTGCCGCTCCCGACCCTATCGAGCCTGTATATGCTCCGGAGCCCGTTGAGGAGGAGCATATTGAGGAAGAGGAGCCCGTCACTGATGAGCTTCCTCCGCTTGATCCTATTCCCGAGACTCCTACGGAGTATCATATGCCCGATCCGGTGTCGAAAACCGAAAGCACCGCACTCGCAACCCGCGAGGTAGGGCTTGCTGCTCCCGAATCGCTCGAGAACGTTGGTGATGAAACCGACGACAAGGCAAAGAAGAACAGGGAATTTACTATCCAGGCTCAAAGAGACGGCTTTAAGGATAGATTCCTTGACGCTATAATGTCCGTCAAGGTTCGTCTTTTCACCTCTCTCGCTCTTCTTGCGGCACTTCTTGTTGTTGAAAATCTCTGGCTCCTCGGTGTGGATATCCCCGCTGCAATAGGAGTTACCACCATACCCGGTTCTATGGCAATACTCGATATGATATTTGTTGTAGGCCTCCTTGCTCTTGCATTGCCGGAGGTCATATACGCGGTACATAAAATGCTTGTCGGCCGTGCCGTTCCCGAGCTTTTTGTACCTGCCGCAGCAATTGTCATAGGCGGATATACCGTTGTCGTAGTAACCTCCGCACCCTCTCAGTATCCTCTCTTCGGACTTTTGTTTTCACTGCTTTCAGTCAGTGCGATAGCAGCCTCTCTTTTCAAGAAGCTCGCAGATTTCTCGAACTTCAAAATGATCTCCCAGGGATCAGAGAAGAGAATAGTTGACCGCAAGCTTACACGTACACTCGCAGAGGAAAATCTTGCAGTAGACGGTAAGGTTGAAGCATATAAGTCTAAAACCGCACGTGTATTCCGCACCTCATTTGTTGCCGATTTCTTCAAACGCAGCGGAAAGTGTGCAGAAAACTCAGGCAGTGTCGTGCTTGTTATATCCGCATCATTCGGTCTTGCGGTTGTAGCAGCAGCGGTTGCATTCTTCATCCCCGGTGCTTATACCAATTTCATGGCGGCCATGATGACGTTTGCATGCGTATTCCTTCTTGGAATGCCCGCATTCTCGATCCTGCTTCATAAGATTCCGTTCTTCCATTCGGTAAAGCAGGCAGAGAGTGAAAACAGTGCAATAATCGGTGAAAGCTCTCTTTACGATTATTCCGGTGTTGACGTTGTTACCTTCCATGATACCGAGGTGTTCGGTGACGAGGACGTCAATCTTCAGAGAATCATGCTCTATGGCAGAAGCGAAAATCTTGAAAAGGCAATGTATCAGATGTCCGCAATCTTTGCGGTGGTCGGCGGCCCCCTTAAGAATATGTTTGCCGACGCCCTTGAGCAGATGCCTACTGCCGCGACCCGCGTACGTATTGAGGATGAGGGAATAGTCGCCCGCGTTGACGGTGTCGAGGTAATGACCGGTACGCTTGAGTACATGGTTAAGAACGGTATCAAGATCCCGTACGATCCTGCCAAGGATTCCGCATCTCTGTTTTCAACTAAGGTTATGTATGCCGCTGAAAACGGCGAGGTTTACGCTAAGTTCTATATCCGCTACACCCTTTCAGAGGACTTCACCATGATCTTGCCCTCGCTTGCAGACGACGGTGTAATACCTCTCATATATACCCGTGACCCCAACATAAATGATGATCTTCTTCGCACTCTCACTGCGGGTATGGATTCTATCCGTATTCTCAAAAAGCAGACTCTCCCCGACGGAGAGGACAAGCTTTATCACCGCGTCAGTGCAGGCATCGTGACCGTCGGTGATAAGATTGATGTTATCAGCATGCTTCTTCTTTGTAAGAAGTATGTCAGATTCCAGCAGCGCCTCTCGATCGTTGAGCTTTCAGCTATGGCAGTCGGCGCAACTCTTGCTGTGGTTCTTGCGCTCAGCGGAATGATGGTTGTTCCGTCCTGCGTGCTTGCGCTTTGGCAGCTGGCGTGGTGTGGCGTGATGTTCTTCATGAGCCACCGTACACTCAGATCATCAAAGGATAAAAACAAACAGGATTAAAGGATAAGGTGAACTTCTTGGAGTTCACCTTATTACGAGAAATATAAGTAATATGAAGCTTTCAGAAAGACCAAACATTTCCTCCGTCCTTAAGGCCGTGCAGAAGCCCGGTAGATATATCGGCGGAGAGTATAACAGTATAATAAAGGATAAAAACGCGGTAAAATGCCGTTTTGCATTTGCATTTCCCGACATTTATGAGATAGGCATGTCCAATCTCGGAGTTCGCATCCTCTATGACGTTATCAATAAGGATAAGGATATATGGTGCGAGCGCGTATATGCTCCCTGGGTAGATATGAAGGAGAAGATGGAGGAGTACAACATTCCTCTTACCGCTGTTGAGAGCGGTGACGAGCTTACAAAGTTCGATATGGTCGCATTCTCTCTTCAGTACGAGCTGTGCTATACCACCGCACTCCAGATGATCCGTCTTGCTGGAATCCCCCTTTGGGCAAAGGATAGAGATGAGGACGCCCCCATCGTTATCGGTGGCGGCCCCTGTGCATATAACTCCGAGCCCATAGCAGAGTTCTTCGATCTTATCAATATCGGTGAGGGTGAGGAGGTCCTGCTCGAAATATGCCACCTCTACAATGATATGAAGGATAACGGCACCTATACTCGCGCCGGCTTCCTTCGTGAAGCATCTCATATCGAGGGTGTCTATATCCCCTCGCTTTATGAGGTTACCTACAATGAGGACGGCACTATCAAGTCCCACGCTCCCATCTATCCCGACGTTCCTAAAAAGATAAAGAAGCGCATTATAGCCGATCTTGATACAGTTTCCTATCCCGAAAAACTTGTAATGCCTTATATCGAGACCGTTCACGACCGTATAGTTCTTGAAATATACCGTGGCTGTATCCGTGGATGTCGCTTCTGTCAGGCAGGTATGGTGTACCGCCCGATAAGAGAGAAGTCTCCCGAGGTTCTCAACAAGCTTGCAAAGTGCCTCTACGACAACTCAGGATATGAGGAAATATCTCTTATATCCCTTTCTATAAGTGACTACTCCAGACTTCGCGAGCTTACCGACTCGCTCCTCGAGTGGACCGATGATGCCAAGGTGAGCCTCTCTCTCCCCTCGCTTCGTATCGATAGCTTCTCTGAGGAGCTTATGGAAAAGATCTCCACCATCCGTACCGGAGGTATAACCTTCGCACCCGAGGCAGGTACCCAGCGCCTCCGCGACGTTATCAACAAAAACGTAAGCGAAGAGGATCTTATGCGCTCGGTTGGAATAGCATTCCGCGGTGGAAAGAGCAACGTAAAGCTTTACTTTATGGATGGACTTCCTACCGAAACCGAGGAGGACATCAAGGGTATTGCAGACCTTGCTTCAAAGGTAGTAGGACAGTACTACAAGCTTCCTAAGGAGCAGCGCCCCCGCGGTGTAGGTGTTACCATCAGTGTTTCTTGCTTCATTCCCAAGCCCTTTACTCCCTTCCAGTGGGAAAAGCAGGATTCCTTTGACACTCTTATGAAAAAGCAGGATTACCTCAAAACCTGCATCAGCGACAAAAAGAAGATCAGATATACCTACCACGATGCCAAGGAGTCCTTCCTTGAGGCAGTATTCGCACGTGGCGACCGCCGTGTTGCTCCCGCACTTGCTCTTGCAGTAGAGGAGGGCGCAATGCTTGATGCGTGGGACGAGTTCTTCGATTACGACAAGTGGGTTGACGTCTTTGAGCGCACCGGTGTGGATACCGCTCGCTATACCACCCGCGGCTTCGGTCTTGACGAGATCCTTCCGTGGGATATTATCGACTGCGGCGTTACCAAGTCCTATCTTCTGCGCGAGAGGGAAAGAGCATATAAGGGAGTGACCACTCCCTCCTGTGCCGAGCACTGTAATGGCTGTGGCGCCAACAACATGGGTGCAAAGACCCGTTGGTGCAAGAGCTGTAAGACCGGAGGTGACTCTGATGAATAATAACACACCGATAGTTCTTCGTATCAAGTTCAAAAAGGTGGGTAATCTTCAGTACGTTTCTCACCTCGACCTTGTCCGCACGATGCATAAAATAATCGTCCGCTCCAAGCTTCCTCTCTGGTATACCGAGGGCTTCAATCCCAAGCCCAAGATGGTGTTTGCCGCACCCCTTTCGATAGGAACCGAGAGCCTTGTCGAGTTTATGGATCTTCGCCTTGTTGAGCGCATTGATCCCGTGACCGCTATAGCATCTCTCAATGCCAATATGACCGACGAGCTTGTAGTCCTCGATGCTTACTATCCCGAGTCCAAGCTCACCGATCTCAAATGGCTCTCCTACGTTATAACCCTCGATACAGCAGGTGCATCGGCAGAGCTTGCCGAGAATATCAACTCTGCTCTCCGTGCCGATGCTATGCACGTTGCGAAAAAGCAGAAGCCTGACGATACCGTGGATATAAAGCCACTTATCAGATTTGCAAGCGCAGTGTATGACGGTGGCCTTATACGTGTTGATTGCACGCTTTCTGCGGATGCGTCGTCTTTCCTGAATCCTGAGTACCTTGTAAAGTACCTGCGCTCCGCGTGCGGTTTGCTTTCGAACGAAAATATCATGGCAGAAAGCTACTCGATCCTCCGTCACGGTGCATATGCCGCCGACATGAGCGAGTACCGTTAAAAAATACTGTCTATATTCATACCTGAAAGCCGTCTTAGATGCTCAAGCGAGTATCTGAGGCGGCTTTTTGTCACCTCAGCTCCCTTGCTGTCCCCAACCTTAGCCATGCCAACAAGCTCGGCAAAGGTCATATCAATATCCATCATGTCCTCGTGATCGACCGAAATGCTTATATATTTTCCTATCCTCTTGAAGTTTGCGAATATTTCTTCGTACTCCTCAGGCTCCGCCACCTCGATGTCGTCTATTACACCGTCTATCAGCTCTCTTACAACAAATGAGTTAGCAACAACCAAAAGTACGGTCAACATCAGTACCACCGCCGCAATACGTACACTTTTCATTTTTCTTCCTTTATAATAATATTAACGGTTCCGCGGTCATCAACGCTCATATACATAACCTCACTCATCTGAAGATTTCGTCGCTTTAGCTGCTCGCTAACCTTTTTCTTGGAAAACTTGTCGACCGTAAACTCCGGTGCATTGAATTCGCCGTCTATTATCAGCACGTGCGAAATATTGTCATTTCCTTTTTGAAGTATTGAGATCTTTCCGCTTTGCTCAAGCACCGCGTATTCAATAAGCGATAGATCGCCTATGCTTTGCGACCTCATCTCCGCAAGAAATTCGTTCAGTGAGATCCTGTTTTCACGAAAAGCATTCTGGTCTAAAGCCCCCTTGTATATCAGAAACACCGACTCACCTTCAACACACCTCTTCAGCCTTGGCGACCTCGTTTTCGCATATGATATCAGTATTTCTATCGAGAATATAAATAATGTAGGAATAATAGCATTCGAAAGCGGTATATCCGGGTCGTCGATCGGTATCGCCGCGATCTCGGAAATTAGTAGTGCAGACACAAGATCGCTTATGTCAAGCTCACCGATTTCTCTCTTTCCCATAAGCTTCATTGCAACCGAAAGCAGTATATAAACTATTGCAGTTCGGATCAGAATTGCCAGCATAAATCACCATCTCCCCTCGTAATATTCATTATTATTTCAAAAAAACAAAAAAATTCAAAAAAGTTTTGAAAAAGGTATTGACAAACGGAAAATAATGTAGTATAATAACAAAGCGCATCACCTCCAAGGGCTTGTACCGAGGTAGGGAATGCACTTGATCATTGAAAATTGAACAACATTGAAATTTTTCAAGCACTGAAAAGTGCGAAAGATCTCGTTAAAACA
>JAZOWT010000080.1:0-3818 GCA_045659365.1 Eubacteriales bacterium
AGGTCGAGGTGGCGGGTTCGAGCCCCGTAATCCGCTCCAAAAAAGAGAAGCACCCTAGTGGTGCTTCTCTTTTTTTGTGCGTGATGGAGGGGCTCGAACAGAGGCGGTGTTGAATGACAGTCCGGTGGACTGTCAGATCCGCCGGCGACCAGTGTGACGTTTGCTTTGCAAACTCAACGAGTTGCTTGCAACTCTGTGTGTTAGTTCGCGACGCGAATCGAGCCCCGTCCTAAAAACGTTGCGGAAGCAACACAACCTGCGTAATCACACGGAGTGGATATAGGAGCTCTCACCCCAAGGGGTTCTCCAACGGCTCGGAAATATAGTTGCTATGCGTCGCTCATAGACTCGCTCCTTTAGCGCCTTATTTCCATCGGGCGCGTCGGTGTAAACAACACTTAGTTGTTTCCACCTCGCTTACCCGTAATCCGCTCCAAAAAAGAGAAGCACCCTAGTGGTGCTTCTTTTTTTATCCAAATCGCATGTTTGGTATCTCATCAGCTCTATAAGAGCTGGATATCATCCGTCACGGCAAGCCGTACATACCCTCCCATACGACGCGATGAGGATGTGTGAATACAAAAACCGCCACGGGATTACTCCGTGGCGGATCTGTTTTTCCGGGTTATATCATTTTCGCGGGGTCGAGTATTTCGGCAAGTCGGTCAGTGGGAAGCACGTTCTCTTCAATAAGCACGTCCCTGACGTTTCTGCCCTCTTTGAGCGCCTTTTTCGCTATTCTTGCGGACTCTGTGTATCCGATGTAGGGGCAAAGCGCTGTTACGATGCCGATACTTCTTTCAATGTCGTCGCGACATCTATCCACATTTACCGTAATTCCCTCGATGCACTTTGTTCTGAACACCTCCACGCCGTTTCTGAGCGTGTCGAGCGATTCGAAAAGGCGATAGAAAAGCACCGGCTCAAAGGCATTCAGCTCAAGCTGTCCTGCCTCGGCTGCAAGGGTTATGGTAGTATCATTTCCAATGATATTAAAGGCTATCTGGCTCATGACCTCCGGCATAACCGGGTTTACCTTGCCGGGCATAATAGAAGAGCCGTTTTGCATAGCGGGAATATTTATCTCACCAAGACCGACTCTCGGACCCGATGACATCAAGCGAATATCGTTCGATATTTTGGAAAGAGTCACGGCGCAGGATTTAACTATTCCGGATACGTATACAAAGGAATCGAGATTCTGCGTTGCATCAATGAGATCATCGGCCTGTGAAAGCTCAAGACCCGTGACCAACGAAACGCTCGCGGCTATGCCTGCTATATAATCGGGATGCGCGTTTATACCCGTTCCGATGGCTGTGCCGCCCATATTCAGTACCGACATATCTCTCTTGGCAAGCTCAAATCTTCTTATATCGCGAGAAATAGCCGAGGCATACGCCCCAAAAACGCGTCCAAAGCTCACAGGAACGGCATCCTGCATCTCGGTTCGACCCATTTTGATCACCGACTCAAACTCATTTGCCTTCTCTTCAAACGCTCCTTTAAGAAGCTTAAGCGACTCCGCAGCAGCGCTTAAAAGTCTTATAACAGCGATCCGTCCGGCACTCGGGATAACGTCGTTTGTGGACTGTCCGCAGTTGACGTGATCGTTGGGATGTACGATCTTGTAATCACCCTTATTACCGCCGAGAAGCTCTATTGCGCGATTTGCAATAACCTCGTTTGCGTTCATGTTTGCGGATGTTCCCGCACCGCCCTGAATCGCATCGGTAATAAAGCTGTCAAGAAGCTTTCCGGCAAGAATATCATCACATGCCGCGATTATCACATCAGCTATCTCGGGCTTAACTGTACCAACCTTCTTGTTGGTCATCGCAGATGCCTTTTTAAGCTCTGCCATTGCACGAATAAACTCGGGGTGAAGCTTGTGGCCGGTTATATTAAAATTTTCGGCGCCTCTCAAGCTTTGTACGCCGTAATAAGCATCTACAGGTATCGATCTTGATCCGATAGAATCGGATTCCTCTCTGAATCTTTGCATTTTATCTCCTTGTTTTTTGCGATCGGTATTGATTATACAACAAAAATGTGATATAATCAAATACATATTTCAATATCTTTATTATAACTTTTGAGTTATATCTTCGGGAGAATAAAAATGTTTAAAAATAAGGAATATATTCTTGCAATAGTACGTGAAGGAACTTTTTCAAAAGCGGCAGAAAAGCTCTTCGTTTCACAGCCCTCGTTAAGCGCCACGGTAAAACGCCTGGAAAATAAGCTTGGCGCACCGATATTCGATCGCACGGTCACGCCGGTAGGTCTTACGGAGCTAGGTCGGGAATACGTAAAGTGTGCCTCGGAGATAGAGCAGCGAGAAGAGGATTTCAAGATCTACGTGAACAGCCACACCAACCTCACCGTAGGTGAAATAAAGATCGGAGGCAGCAGCCTTTTTTCCTCCTTCCTTCTTCCGTCTATGATAGAGGGCTTTAACAAAAAATACCCTCACGTAACCGTGAGGATATTTGAAAACAACACGAAGGACCTACTGCGCGAGCTGGCAGAGGGAGATCTGGATATAGTAATAGACAACGCAGTCATAAAGGCAGAAAACATCTGGTCAAGTGAATACTCGCGCGAGATTATACTTCTTGCTCTACCCGACACGATGCCGATAAGCCAAAATCTTTTCAAGGCATCCTTTAGCGCCGAGGAAATAAAGGCCAATCGTCACCGCCTTAACGATCGCGCCGTCGAGCTTGCCGAGTTCAGCTCCATACCGTTTATTCTTCTGAATTCAGAAAACGATACAGGAAAAAGAGCGGTAAATCTTTTCAAAAAGCACTCGGTAAAGCCAAACGTCCTTTTCAAGCTCGACCAGCAGATAACGGCATATAATATATCCTCATCCGGAATGGGCGCCTGCTTTGTCAGTGACGTTCTCGTCAAAAACGCACCGACCTCACAAAATATGAGATATTTTAAGCTCGCCGACGACGAGACGACCCGAAGCATTTATATTTACAGAAAAAGCAACAGATATCATTCTATCGCCTGCCAAAGGTTCGTTGAATACAACACAAATCACCAAGAGCGCACAAGTGCCGTAAAGTAGGCACAAAAAAAGAGAAGCACCACTAGGGTGCTTCTCTTTTTTGGAGCGGATTACGGGTAACCGAGACAAAAACAACTGAGTGTTGTTTTTGTTGATGGGCCCGATGGAAATAAGGCGCTAAAGGAGTGAGTGTATCGAACGACGCATAGCAACTATATTTCCGAGCCGTGCTCTTTGCGAGCCGTCTTTGTCAAGACTGTGCTTCGCACACGTTTTGCGCATCGCAAAACTCTCGCATAGCAACCTGCACTTGCTCGCTGATGCAAGCATCGATTCGCTGCGTTTGGTTATCGGAGAACCCCTTGGGGTGAGAGCTCCTATATCCACTCCATTTGATTACGAAGGCTGTGTTGCTTCCGCAACGTTTTTAGGACGGGGCTCGATTCGCGTCGCGAACTACGCTCCTTGGTCGCCGGCGGATCTGACAGTCCACCGGACTGTCATTCAACACCGCCTCTGTTCGAGCCCCTATCCGAAAGCAAAAAAAGAGAAGCACCACAAGGGTGCTTCTCTTTTTTTGGAGCGGATTACGGGGCTCGAACCCGCCACCTCGACCTTGGCAAGGTCGCGCTCTACCAAATGAGCTAAATCCGCAAAATGGTGCCTCCGATCGGAATCGAACCAACGACACGGGGATTTTCAGTCCCCTGCTCTACCAACTGAGCTACAGAGGCATATCGGGATGGCGACTCGGATGGGGCTCGAACCCACGACCTCTAGCGTGACAGGCTAGCGC
>JAZOWT010000081.1:0-11111 GCA_045659365.1 Eubacteriales bacterium
CAGCAAGTCCATCTTCGCTGGCGAGGCGTTTGAGTTTATGTGTCAGCGCGGCCCCGGTAAGTGTGGCCACATCGCTATCCGTACTCCTTTTGTAGACAGAGCGATGGCATACTTCACCCGTATGGGCTTTGAGTTTGACGAGTCCACCGTTGCATACGATGACAAGACCGGCAAGCCTAAGTTCGTATACTTCAAGGATGAGATCTGCGGATTCGCGATCCACCTTATCCAGAAATAAAATTTAACGCAAAAAGCCGTTCTCGTCGGTTTATCCGAGGACTACGGCTTTTTCGTATGAGGTAAATCAATGCGTATTGACAGATTTTTGTCTGATATGGGCATCGCTTCACGGCGCGAGAGTGCCGCCGCTGCGAAGCGTGGACAGATAACGGTTGACGGTGTAGTTGTGCGCGATCCGTCAAAGCATATAGACCCGGATAAGGTAACCGTCTCCTACATGGGACGCGTGATAGAGTATCAAAAATACGTATACGTTATGCTGAATAAGCCTACAGGATACGTCAGTGCCACTGAGGATAGCCGCCTGCCGGTTGTCACCGAGCTTCTTTCTGATGAGCTTAAGCGAATGGATCTCTTTCCCGTCGGTCGACTTGACCGCGACACCGTCGGTCTTATGATACTTACCAATAACGGTCAGCTTGCTCATAGCGTTCTCTCTCCAAAGCACCACGTTGCCAAAGACTACTATTTCAAGTGTGCCGAGCCGCTTGCATCTGACGTTGAGGAGCGCTTCAAAAATCGCATCACCCTCGCTGACGGATACGAGTGCAAGGAGGCGGTAATTGTCCCCGATGCCGACCGACTCGGCGGTGTTATAACTCTCACCGAGGGCAAGTATCACCAGATCAAGAGAATGATAGCCTCGACTGACAATGCCGTGACCTTTCTTGAGCGCATCAGCTTTGCCGGAATCCCGCTTGATCGCACTCTTGCACGTGGCGAGTGGCGTATGCTCACAGACGAGGAACGCGCGCTTCTTGAATCAAAGGGATGAATTTTAAAATTTGATGAATTGCGAAAAAGCCCTTTACAAATTCTGAATGTTATGGTAAAATAATAAGGTCGATTTTCGACATGCAACAACATTTTTTATTGGAGTAACACATGGATATCGTAAAAACATTAGCAGAAGAATTCAGCATCAAAGAGGAACAGGTCACCGCTACCATCGAGCTTATAGACGAGGGTAACACCATCCCCTTTATTTCAAGATACCGTAAGGAGGTTACCGGCTCGCTTGACGACGCGACTCTCCGTGACCTTAACGACCGTCTTCAGTATCTCCGTAACCTTGAGGAGAGAAGAGAGACCGTTTCCAAGATCATTGAGGAGCAGGGTAAGCTTACTCCCGAGATCACATTCGCACTTAATAATGCAAAGACCCTCGTAGAAATCGAGGATATATATAGACCTTACAAGCCCGCAAGAAAGACCAGAGCATCCGTTGCACGTGCAAAGGGACTCGAGCCTCTTGCAAACTACATTATGGAGCAGCGCGATGCATACGATCCCGCAATCGAGGTATATGCCGAGCAGTTTATCGTTGACGGTGAGGACGTTGAGAATGACAAGCGCGTTCCCGACGTAAAGGCAGCTCTTCAGGGCGCATCCGACATCATCGCAGAGGATATCTCCAACAGCGCAGAGATCAGAAAGATGCTTCGTGAGTTCACCATGGCATACGGCTCTCTTGCTACCAAGGGTACCACCGAGGAGACCTCCGTTTACGAGAACTACTACGACTTCTCCGAGCCTATCAAGAAGCTTCGCGGCCACCGTGTTCTTGCTATCAACCGTGGCGAGAAGGAAGACTTCCTCAAGGTAGAGGTCAGCGTTGCTGAGGAAGATGGAATCGCACAGATCGTTTCCAAGATCATCACCAACAAGGAGTCGCCCGCGCTTCCTTTCCTTATGGAAACCATCAAGGATGCTTACGAAAGACTTCTTTTCCCCGCAATCGAGCGTGAGATCAGAACCACTCTTTTTGACGACGCAGCAGAGGGTGCGCTTAAGGTATTCGCAGAGAACCTTCGTAACCTTCTTCTTGTTTCTCCCATCAAGGGCAAGACCGTCCTTGGCTACGACCCCGGCTACGGCCACGGCTGTAAGCTTGCAGTAGTTGATAAGACCGGTAAGGTTCTCGATACTGCAGTTATCTACCCCTTCCGCTCAAAGGGTAACCCCAATGAGGCAGACCTTGCAAAGTCTAAGGCAATTGTTCTTCGTATGGTTAAGAAGAACAACGTTGATATAATCTCTATCGGTAACGGTACCGCATCCCGTGAGTCCGAGCGCTTCATCGCTGACACTATCCGTGATGCAGAGTGCCCCAAGGGTGTTAAGTACACCATCGTTTCCGAGGCTGGCGCATCCGTTTACTCCGCATCCAAGCTCGCAACCGAGGAGTTCCCCGATTACGACGTAATGCAGAGAAGCGCGATCTCCATCGCTCGCCGTCTTCAGGACCCCCTTGCAGAGCTTGTTAAGATCGAGCCCAAGGCGATCGGTGTAGGTCAGTATCAGCACGATATGAAGCAGAACAGACTTACCGATGCACTCGGCGGTGTAGTTGAGGATTGTGTTAACGCGGTTGGTGTTGACGTAAATACCGCTTCCTACTCCCTCCTTTCCTACGTTTCCGGTATCAATGCTACCGCAGCAAAGAATATCGTCGCGTACAGAGAGGCAAACGGTGAGTTCAAGTCCAGAAAGCAGCTTCTTAAGGTTCCCAAGATAGGTGATAAGGCGTTCACTCAGTGTGCCGGCTTCCTTCGTATCCCCGGTGCTAAGGAGGTATTTGACTCCACCGGTGTTCACCCCGAGTCCTATGCAGTTGCAGAGGAGCTTCTTCACCGCTTCGAGTTCACTCCCGAGGACGTAAAGAATAACAACCTCGCACTCCTTCGCTTCAAGGCAGAGCAGTACGGCATCGCTAAGCTTGCTCGCGAGCTTGGTTGCGGTGAGCCCACTCTTGAGGATATTATCAAGGAACTTGAGAAGCCCGGCAGAGATATTCGTGACGATGCTCCCGCACCTGTCCTCTCCACCGAGGTTCTCGAGATTACCGACCTCAAGCCCGACATGATCCTTAACGGTACTGTCAGAAACGTTGTTGACTTCGGCTGCTTCATTGATATCGGTGTGCACCACGACGGTCTTCTTCACATCTCCGAGATGTCCGACAGATACGTTAAGAGCCCCTCAGCGCTCTTCTCGGTTGGTGACGTAATTGAGGTTAAGATCAAGGACGTTAACGTTGAAAAGCATAGAATTTCCCTTACCAGAAAGGGAATGGGCGATATAAAGAAAAACTGATAAAGCCTATTGATTTAAGCGACACGGTGGTACCCGTGTCGCTTTTTTCGCGCTTTTTTGACCAAAAAAGGCAGATTTAACACAAAAGACGAAAGCCAAAAGAATAAAAAATAATAAAAAGTTTTATAAAAGTTAACACAAGTGCGTAATTATATGGTATAATAATTTGATAGAAGACGCTTATGAGAGGAGATCGGTTGTTATGTTTGGCTATGTCAAGCCCGTATCGGGCGATCTTCTTGTAAAGGAATATGAGTTCTACAAGGCGACCTACTGTGGAATCTGCCGCTCAATGAAAAAGCACACCGGCAAGCTCTCTAACATCACCCTGAGCTATGACAGTGTTTTTCTTGCTATGATCAGAATGCTGTACGTTCCCGACACCGCTTTTAAAACGGACAAGCGCCGTTGTATTGCTCACCCGCTTAAAAAACGTCATATGCTCCGCGACAATGAAGCCGTGGAGTACACAGCACGTGCCTTCGCTCTCTTCGCCTATTACAAGCTGCGCGACGATATGGCGGATGACGGCCTTGGAAAAAGAATGCTGGTCACACCCGCTCTGCCGGTCTTAAAGGGCGGTGCAAAGAGGGCAGGAATTGGCGATCTTGCAAGGCTCATGGGAGATAAGCTTGATGCAATTTCCGAACTTGAGAGGGAAGGATGCCCGAGTGTTGACGAGCCGGCGCACTTGTTCGGTGAGATTCTCGGTGCGGTTTTCGCCCACGGTTTTTCCGGTGCCGACCGTACCGTGCTTTACCAGTGTGGCTACCACCTCGGCAAATTCATCTACGCAGCTGATGCTGCCGACGACTACGAAAAGGACAGGCGAAAAGGGAAGTACAACCCCTACGTTATCGCATACGGTGGCGCACCGCTTACCGACGAGAACAAGCGCACGATAAAGCTCGCGCTTATTCTGGAATGTAAAAAAATAGAGCAGGCCGTCGATTTTATGCCGTTTGGCACGAGGACCACGCTCGAAAATATAGTTAAGAATATAATCTACAAGGGTCTTGTTGATAGGATAAAATTCCTCGACCCGAAGAGTGAAAACAGTTCTGATAAGGAGAAGTAAATGAGAGATTCATACGATATTCTCGGTGTTTCCAAGGATGCTACCGATGAGGAAATCAAGGCGGCGTATCGCGAGCTTGCTCGCAAGTATCACCCCGACAACTTTGATGATGACAACCCATTAAAGGATCTTGCAAAGGACAAAATGCAGGAGATAAACGCGGCATACGATGACATTACGTCCAGTCGCGAAAAGGCTAAAAACAACACCTCCGGCAGTCAAAGAAGCTACACGGGTGGCGGTTCAACCGGCTTTTATGCCGATGTGCGCCGTCTTGTACAGGCTAAAAAGTTCCGCGAGGCTGAGCAGTCGCTTACCAGTGTTGCCCCCGCTGACCGTAATGCAGAGTGGCACTACCTTACCAGTGTTCTTCTTATGCACCGCGGCCGTGTGAACGACGCTATGCGTGAGCTTGAGATCGCCTGCGCTATGGATCCGGGTAACGTTGAATATCAGAAGGCTAAGGAGATGTTCAACAACACCGCTAACAGCTACGGCAATACCTACTATAACAGTGCATCTCCCCATAATACTGTGTACCGTCAGCGCACCGCGACAGATGATGCCTGCAACTGCTGTGCAAACCTCATATGTCTTGACTGCTGCTGCGAGTGCTGTGGCGCCGATCTTATCCGTTGCATATGAGAACTACCAAAAAGATCACCGTCAGTGCTATGGTGGTCGCCCTTGGTGCGATCTTCCTCATCATCGGCTCATATATCAATGCCGTTGATCTTATATTTGAGGTCGTCGCATCTCTGCTTGCGGTATTCGTGTACATCGAGATCGGCTCACCGTACACCTGGCTCGTTTGGCCCGCAACCACATTGACAGTTGCCTTTTTGCCTAACGGCATATCAGTAGCAGGACTATATTTCCTTGTTTTCGGCATCTACCCGATACTCAAGGCATATATAGAACGCGCCCCGCGTCCTCTTTGGTGGCCGATAAAGCTCGTCTATATAAACGTTATCATTCTGATACTTGCCGCCGCCGTGCGACTTGTTACCGGAGCATCAATGTTTACGAGTGAGCTTTTCGTGGTCAATGCCGCACTTTGGGTGCTTATCAACGTCGCCTTTGTGGCTTATGATATGTTCATCACCGTGGCGGTCAGACTTTATATGCTCAAATACAGGAAAATTTTCTCCCGATTTTTAAAGTGATCCAGGAAAGAAAGATTTAAGATATGACAAAGGTTGGATTTATTTCACTCGGCTGCTCCAAGAATCTTGTAGACACCGAGGTTATGCTTAAAAAACTCTACGATGCCGGCTTTGAGATAACCCCCGATGAGACCGAAGCGGAGATCGTAGTTGTAAACACCTGCGGCTTTATTGAAAGCGCAAAGCAGGAGTCTATCGATAACATACTTGATATTGCTTGGCTTAAAGAACATGGAAAGTGCAAGCACATAATTGCCACAGGCTGTCTTGTTGAAAGATATCGCGAGGAGGTAATGAACGAGCTTCCCGAGGTTGACGCGCTTGTAGGTGTCGGTAGCCTTTGCGATATTGCCGAGGCATGTAATGCCGTTATGCGCGGTGAGAAGTACACCTCCTTCCGCGATAAGAACACCTCAGTCCTTGGCGGTGAGAGAATACTCACCACGGCAGATCATACCGCTTACCTCAAAATAGGTGAGGGCTGTGACAACCGTTGTACCTATTGCGCCATCCCCCTTATCCGCGGCGGTTTCCGTAGCCGTACCATAGAGGATATCGTTAAGGAGGCAAAGGATCTCGAGGCTCTCGGTGTTAAGGAGGTCAACCTTATAGCACAGGATACCACCCGCTATGGCCTTGACATCTATGGCAAATATTCGCTTGCCGATCTTGTTAAAGCTATATGTGACGGCACCGATATTCCGTGGATCAGACTCCTTTATTGCTACCCGGATAAGATCACCGATGAGCTCATCGATGAATTGAAAAACAACCCCCGTCTTGTAAAATACATGGACATTCCGATCCAGCACATAGCTGATCCGGTGCTTGAGCGCATGAACCGTCACGGCGGCACCGCACTTATCAAGGAAACCGTAAAGAAGCTTCGTGACCGTGTTCCCGGAATCGTTCTCCGTACCACCGCTATGGTCGGATTCCCCGGTGAAACCGAGGAGGATTTTGTCGAGCTTTGCGAGTTTGTAAAGGAGGCAAGATTCGACCGCTTCGGTGCATTCACATTCTCGCCCGAGGAGGGAACTGCCGCTGCTGAAATGGACGATCAGATCGACGAGCAGATCAAACAGGACAGATACGACACCCTCATGCAGACTCAGCTTACCGTTTCCGAGGAGCTCTCTGCAGAAAAGATCGGTCAGACTCTTACAGTCCTTT
This sequence comes from Eubacteriales bacterium, assembly GCA_045659365.1. Classification (GTDB taxonomy): domain Bacteria; phylum Bacillota; class Clostridia; order Oscillospirales; family CAG-272; genus UBA1740. The sequence continues at coordinate 6,754 of JAZOWT010000081.1, forward strand.
GCGACGGATACGACACCGTTGCGGAGATACATTACGGACGTAGCTATGCCGATGCGCCTGACGTTGACGGAAGAGTATACTTCAAGTCGCCTAAGCGCATAGCTCCCGGTACGTTCTGCGAGGTTAAAATAACCGAAGCACTCGATTACGACGTCATCGGCGAAACTATATGATCAGTGAGGAAGACAGACATGAAAAAATCTTCAATGAATGTTCCTAATATACTCTCTATTATAAGAGTTCTTCTCGTTCCCGTATTTGTAGTAACCTTACTTGCGATGCGCGAGATCAAATGGTGGGGCCTCATCGTTCCCACTCTCGTGTACGGACTTACCGCACTTACCGATATGCTTGACGGCAAAATAGCAAGAAAATATAATCTCGTTACCGATTTCGGTAAGTTTATCGACCCCCTTGCGGATAAGTTCATGGTTATCGCATCGCAGATCACCATTCTGGTATGGGCGCTTCTTAACGGCCGGACCACCTTCGCTCTTATCTTTATTGCAGTTGTGCTTCTCATTCTTCTGCGCGAGCTTGGTGTTACCAGCCTGCGCCTCGTCGTTGCCGGCAATTCAGGTATAGTCGTTGCGGCAAGTATGCTTGGAAAGATCAAGACCGTATCGCAGATGGTCGGCACCGTTGTTATGCTCCTTGAGCCGATCCTCTCCTATTTTCCTGACTCTACCGTATGCTCCTTCATGTGGGAGTATCACGTGCTCTCCTATACCATCATGGCAATCATGGCGTTCACTACCGTGTTCTCCGGTCTCGATTACCTCAAGGCATATATGCCCTACATCGATAGCAATAAGTAATAAAAAAGCGACACGGGTAGCGTGTTATCCTTAACGGAGAACACGCAGTCAAATCCGTCTTCGACGGGTGAAATCCACCTTTGGTTGATGAAATCGCTTTCGCGATGAAATCCTGCTTCGCATGGTTGTATTTAGACGGATTTGATTTCATCCAAGAGCTTGTCCTTGGATTTCATCTGAACGAAGAGAAGATTTCATCGTTGCCGTGCAACGATTTCATTAAACCAACAGAAAAAGAGGAAACTTTTCGGATATAAACCGATTTGTTTCCTCTTTCTGCTTCTAATATGGGTTTGGGCTTAGCCCATTTGACTAGTCAAATGCGATGCTTGCACTTTTGTCAAAGTATAAATTCTCCGTTAAGGACATCACCCATTATATCGTGTCGCTTTTTTATTTCAAAAACATGGCTCTTACCAGACACTCTATCTCGCCCGCGAGTGTTTCCTCGGAGGTAGGCTTTCCGTTCCTGAACCAGGTTATTATTACGTTTCCGATTCCTCCGGCAAGCATCGTAGCCACAGATGATACCGGTGCTACAAGTCTTTCGCCGTTTTCTATACTGTGGTTGAGTCTCTCGATAAGTATTCTGTGATGCTCGTGAACTATGATCGCTACGAGCGTAGGCATCATGTTGCTCTTGAAAATAAGGTGAACTATGTCCTCATTGTCAACAAGAAATCTTATCAGCCTTTTTTCATATTCGATATGGTATTCTATAGGATAATTGCAAAGCTTGCTCCTGCTCATTCTGGCATCGAAGCGCTGAATGATCGCATGAGTCATAGCAGCAAGAAAATCATATTTGTCTGTAAAATGCTTGTAGAAGGTAGCTCTTCTTATCTCTGCCTTTGCACAGATTTCCTGGATCGTGATCTCTTCAAACTGGTGCTCGGAAAGCAGGTCCTTGAAAGCGAAAAAAAGCTTGTCCTTCGTTTTTTTGACACGGGCATCTTCTTTAATGTTCATTGATCTTTGCGCCTTTCTTCATAGAAACTCGTAATCTTCGGGTATTATATCATTTTTAGCATATTTTGTCAATATTCGTCAGTGCAAGATAGAGCTACAAAAGTTCAAAATTGTCAAATTAATTTAAAATATTTTTCTTTGTTTTAATTTTAACGATTTTTCTTGACTCTTTATAAAGATTGTGATACAATATTTAAGGAAAAAAATTACCAAAGGAGAAAAACTTATGGCAGCTTATAACAAGAAAACAATTGAAGACGTTGAAGTTGGCGGCAAAACAGTATTTGTCCGTTGCGATTTTAACGTTCCTATGAAGGACGGTGTTATCACCTCCGACAAGAGAATAGTCGGTGCGCTCCCCACCATCAAGTACCTGCTTGATAACGGCGCGAAGGTTATCCTCTCCTCCCACATGGGCAAGCCCCACGCTATCCTTACCGAGGGCTTCGGCCTTGACAAGAAGGAGAAGAAGGCAGTTGAGGCTCTTCCCGAGGCAGAGCGCGCAGCCGCTACTGCAGAGTACCTTGCAAAGGCACTCAAGAACGACAAGAAGAAGTACACTCTTGCTCCCGTTTGCGCTCGTCTTAACGAGCTTCTCGGTGAAGGCACTGTTACCTTCGCAGAGGATATCGTAGGTCCTGATGCTAAGGCAAAGGTTGCTGCTCTTGAGGCAGGTAAGGCAGTTCTTATCGAGAACACCAGATTCGATGCTCGCGAGACCAAGAACGATCCCACCCTTTCCAAGGAGCTCGCTTCTATGGCAGACCTCTTTGTAAACGATGCATTCGGTGCAGCTCACAGAGCTCACTCCTCCACAGCAGGTATTGCTGATTACATTCCCGCAGTTTGCGGTTACCTCATCCAGAAGGAAATTTCCGTAATGGGTAAGGCACTTTCCAACCCCGAGCGTCCCTTCGTTGCTATCCTTGGCGGCGCAAAGGTTGCTGACAAGCTTAACGTTATTGACAATCTCCTTTCCAAGGTTGATACCCTTATCATCGGCGGCGGTATGGCATTCACCTTCGCAGCTGCAAAGGGCTACGGTGTAGGTAAGTCTCTTCTTGACGAGACCAAGATCGACTACTGCAAGGAGATGATGGCTAAGGCTAAGGAAAAGGGTGTTAACCTCCTTCTTCCCATAGACAACGGCGTTGCTGCTGATTTCCCCAACCCCATCGATGCTGAGATCGAGGTTGAGTACGTTGATACCGACAAGATCCCCGCTGACAAGGAGGGTATGGATATCGGTCCTAAGACCGCTAAGATCTTCGCTGATGCAGTTCTCTCTGCAAAGACTGTTGTTTGGAACGGTCCTATGGGCGTATTTGAGAACCCCACTCTTGCAAAGGGTACCATCGCAGTAGCACAGGCACTTGCAGATAGCTCCGCAATCACCATCGTAGGCGGTGGCGACTCCGCAGCAGCATGCGAGCAGCTCGGCTACGCATCCAAGATCACCCACATCTCTACCGGTGGTGGTGCATCTCTTGAATTCCTTGAGGGTAAGGATCTCCCCGGTGTATCCTGCCTTCTTGATAAGTAATTTTTGGTGAATTCCGCTGTTTTCGGGCTGGCTCGACGTAGGTTTCTACGCCTTCGGCCCGAAAAACAACATAATTCCCTCAAAAATTCCGTTATCAATATTGAACTGAGAGCGGTGTTTTGGGATCGCTCGTCGTAGGTAACTACGCCTTCGCCCCCAAGAACCCCAATTTCCCCTCAAAATTCTAAGTCGAGCTTTGCCTAGGCTTGCTTTGATAAAGCTCGAACTTAATTTTCACTACATTAAAACACAAGGACATTTTAAAAATGAGAAGAACAGTAATCGCGGGCAACTGGAAGATGAACATGACCCCTAGCCAGACTAAGGCATTTATCACCGAGCTTGCTCCCATGGTTAAGGGAATGGACAAGTGCGACATCGTACTTTGCGTTCCTTACGTAGATATTGCTACCGCAGTTGAGACTGCAAAGGGCACTAACATCAAGATCGGTGCAGAGAACGTTCACTTCGCAGAGAGCGGCGCGTACACCGGTGAGATCAGTGCAAAGATGCTTTGCGAGATCGGTACCGAGTACGTTGTTATCGGTCACTCCGAGCGCAGACAGTACTTCGGTGAGACCGATGCGACTGTAAACGCGCGCACCAAGGCTGCTCTTGCAGCAGGCCTTAAGGTAATCCTTTGCCTCGGTGAGGTTAAGGAGGAAAGACTTGCCGGAATCACCGACGAGGTTGTTTCCATGCAGACCAAGCTCGACCTCGCTGGCATCAGTGCGGAGGAGCTTAAGAACGTTATTATCGCTTACGAGCCCGTATGGGCTATCGGCACCGGCCTTACCGCTACTCCCGAGCAGGCAGACGAGACCTGCGGTGTTATCCGCAACACTGTGGCTGCTCTCTTCGGCAAGGATGCCGCAGAGGAGATCACCATTCAGTACGGTGGCTCTATGAACGACGCTAACGCAGCAGAGCTTCTTTCCAAGGTTAACGTTGATGGCGGCCTTATCGGCGGCGCATCTCTTAAGACTGACAAGTTTACCGCTATCGTTAAGGCGGCAAATGCGTAAAAC
>JAZOWT010000082.1:0-37828 GCA_045659365.1 Eubacteriales bacterium
CGTTGTAAGCGTGCGTCTTTAGCTCAGCTGGATAGAGCAACTGCCTTCTAAGCAGTAGGTCGGGGGTTCGAGTCCCTCAAGGCGCGCCACTTTATATGGTGAGCTTAGCTCAGTTGGTTAGAGCGCCAGGTTGTGGCCCTGGAGGTCGTGGGTTCGACTCCCATAGCCCACCCCAAAAAAATCCGTACACGACAGTGTGCGGATTTTTTACTTTTTTCCTCTTACCGCTTCCTTTGAAGTAATAGCTAAGAGGGAAAAGCGAAGAGGTTGTTTTGCCTCTTCTTTTTTTCATTTTGCGCTTGAAAAACAGCTTTTTATATGCTATGATTAAAATATCAACATTAAGTTTATGGAGCATTTTATGAAGCTTAAAAAATATATTTGTGTTTTGCTCACCGCACTGATGATATTTGCAGTATCGCCCGTATCAGTATTTGCCGACACTGAGGTGATTAATTTGGTGGATGCCGAAATCATGACAGCTTACGGCGGTATGGACGGAATTATATCAATGACCTTTGATGACGGTGACTACGCCTCGGCTTTAGTTCTTGATGAGTTGTTCGAAAAATACGATCTTAAGGGATCTTTAATGCTGATTGCCGAAAAGGTAAACAATGGATCGAACGGTACCGTATCGGCAAGCACCGGCCGTGATCTCTTCTCATCCGGACGACTTGAGCCGCAAAGCCACTCGACGACACACGTCAGCTTAAAGGATGGGGACGTTCCACTGAATCAGCAGACTGAGGTTTATCAGAGCGAGATAGCCGATTCCAGGACCGCTCTCAAATCCTTTTTCCCGGATAATGATATTATAACCTTTGCCATTCCTTATGGTGATATGAGTGAGGCGGCCTTCGACTTTGCCAAGGAGCATTATTATGCCGTCCGCACAACAAAAGCCGGTGTGCAGACCCTTGATCCCGGATTTTCGAGTGAGTATGGTAGCTGGTCAAAGATGTATTCTCCGGTAACCTATCGCGGTTCTTCCGATACTGTAGAAAGCCAGTGGGAGTGGATCAAAGCATCTATCGACAATGCCGCTAACGGATGGTATATTCCGATAACCCATAGAGTTGGCGATAGTGAAAATGCTGATCTCACGTATGAAATGGCAGATAGAATGTTTGAATATATTGCATCACTGCGCGACGAGGGAAAGGTATGGGTAACAACCTATTCCGAAGCGGTTAAATATGTAAGAGAACGCCAGAATTCAAGCGCGCGCGCATATATTGAAGGCGGTTCGATATACGTTGAGGTGAGCATGTCGGATATCACCGCTGACGGATTACCCCTCACGGCAGACGTATTTAATACTCCCCTGACGGTCAAGGTTGAGGTTCCCGCCGAGTATGGCGACATATACTACACAACCGAAGGGAAGGAATACCTTGCTCAGTCATTCAGTGACGGAAGCAAAAACTATGTCTACGTAAACGTCGCGCCCAATGCAGGCCCTGTCAAGCTTCGTATAAATTCCGAGCATAGCTTCGGAGATTGGGGTGCATATGATGAGGATCTGCATAAAAGAACCTGTACCGATTGCGGCCTTGCCGATTATAGCGAGCACGTCTGGGACGAGGGCGAGATAACCAAGGCTCCCACTCACTTTAAAACCGGTAGCAAAAAGTGTACCTGCATTTACTGTGGCGAGGTAGCAACGTTCAGTGTAAAAAAGACAACCGAGCATACATTTAGCGAGGAGCTTGAGCTTATGCAGTTCAAGGCCTCCGATGCCACCTGTACCTCAGGCGAAAGGTATTACTATACCTGCCGTTGCGGTGCTATTGGAGCCGAAACCTTCGAGGTTGGAGTGGCACTTGGTCATACGTATAGCGCATGGATTGTTGAAGAGGAAGCAACCGCAACGACAAACGGCCGTATGATACGTGAGTGTGAATGCGGCGAGATTATATCTAAGGATATACCCGCAACAGGCGAGGCATCCGGAATTTCACGGTCTGCTATAATAGGTATATCTGCCGGTGGAACAGGTATATTGATCGTTGCCGCGATAGCTGTGCTGCTGATAATTAAAAAGAAAAGAGCTTAAAATTTAAACGGCTGATGACCTCATCAGCCGTTTTTTTGTTATAATATCTCGCTCGCTATTTTGTCCTTGTACCTTACCGATATCTCGCCGTTTTCGGCAGTCACCTCGATCGGCCGGCACTTTTCATGCTCGTCAGAGCTTATAACCAACGCAGATAGCGGATTTTCGATTTTCGTAGCAATAAGTCGCAGCGTATGGCGCACACCAAATCGCCTCTCGCTCGACATTTCTGCGATAAGCTCCGCAACTCCGTCTGTTATTCTTACGTCATAACCGATAGCCATAAGTCTTTTTTCCAGTTCCGAAAGCTTTGCCTTGGTTATCTGCACCATATCGCCGTGCGAAATTTGAGGGAACAGAATAATATCGTCCATTCTGTTGAGAAACTCAACCCTGAATCTTTTGGATAGGCTATCAATAACTCTTTCCGATACGGCAGTGCCTGCGCGTGATACAAACCCGAGTCCGTTATCCCGAAGTGCCTCGGCACCGATATTTGAGGTCAGTATGACGTAAGCATTGCGAAAGCTTACGCACCTGCCACAGTTATCGGTCAGATTTCCGTTGTCGGCTATCTGAAGCATCAGATCAAGCACCTCAGGATGCGCCTTTTCGATCTCGTCAAACAGTATAATACAGTAAGGATGCCTGCGCACCCGTTCGGTAAGCGCGCCTCCGTCCTCGTATCCTACGTATCCGGGCGGTGAGCCGATCAGCTTTGTTACCGAATTGCCCTCTGCAAACTCAGACATATCATATTTGAAGAACGCACGCCTATCAAAAAACAATTCCTCCGCCATCGCCTTGGCAAGCTCGGTTTTCCCGACTCCGCTGCTTCCCACAAAAAGAAACACCCCCTTTGGGCGATCAGGTGAGGCGATGCCGCTCTCACTTCTCATAACCGCATCGGTAATGCGCATGATGGCATCCTGTTGTCCTATAACGTGTCGGGAAAGAGCAGAGCAGAGCTCCTCCTTGTTGATCTTGGATCCTATGCCGACAACGGGGATGCCGGTCATTTCGTTGATTATTCCTTTGATGTCAGATTCAGATATCTCCGGCCGTGCATCCGATAACGAGGAAACCTCCTCGGTGTTCTTGTATTCCTCGGCAAGATCCTGCATTCTTTTAGCCAGAACAAAGTCGCCGTTCCTTATAGCCATGTCGCGTTCAATATTAGTCTGCTTTAATTTATCACTGATATTACTTGTATTTCCTACAAACGAGTTGCTAATAGAATTTGCCTTTGCGCAAGCCTCATCAAGCACGTCCAACGCTTTGTCGGGCAGGTATCTGTCCTGTATATATCGCACCGAAAGTTTTATCGCAGACTCGATTGCGCTATCGTTGATCCTTACATTGTGATGCGCCTCGTACCTTTCCTTGAGTCCGTAAAGTATTTTCCTCGATTGCTCTTGGGTCGCTTCCTCAACCGTTATCGGTTGAAATCTTCTCTCAAGCGCGGCATCCCTCTCGATATATTTGTGATATTCGGCAAACGTTGTTGCTCCGATCAGCTGTATTTCTGCACGTGATAGCTGCGGCTTTAGGATGTTTGCCGCGTCTATTGCACCCTCGGCCGCACCCGCACCGACTATCGTGTGTATTTCATCAATGAATAGTATCACGGATTTGTTTGCGGCAGCCTCGTTTATCAGTGATTTGATCCTCTCCTCAAAGTCACCCCTATATTTCGTGCCGGATACCATGGAGGTCAGATCCACCGCTATTATTTCCTTGCCGCGAAGCATTGGTGGAACCTCGCCGCTTGCAATCCTACTCGCAAGCCCCTCTACAATAGCCGTTTTTCCAACTCCGGCCTCACCTATCAGGCAGGGATTGTTTTTATTCTTGCGGCAAAGTATACGTATAAGCCTTTCGGTTTCCTTGTCTCTACCAATGACCGGGTCTAGTAATCCATCTCTTGCAAGTGCCGTCAGGTTCTTTCCGTGCTGCTTTAACGGTGAGGGCTGTGTCTTGCCGCCTGCCTTTTGTGTATTACTCTTATCAGTGGTTCTTAAAAGTGTTTCCACCTCGTCGAAAAGCGCAGTTACGTCAACTCCCATATATGATAACAGCTTCATCGCAACCGAGCTCTTTTCTTCAAGAAGTGCCATAAGAATATGCTCGGTTCCGATTTTTTGTGCGCCATACTTTACCGATATGCGGTACGAGCCCTCAACGATCTTTTTAGAGCAGGGTGTCATATCCTTTGGAGTGAGCGAGCTTTTAAGCCCGGAGCCCGAATATTCCTTTATTGCGGCCGCAGTTTTTTCGGGGGTAACCATATATTTACTAAGAATGGTAGCTGCGGCAGACTCGCCTGCGCGACATAGGGATAGCAGTATATGCTCGCTTCCTATATAGGTATGGCCGAATTCCTCAGCCGTCCTGACCGCATTGTTAAGTGCCCTTTCTGCTTTTTCGGTAAATCTGTTGCTCATTGTATACCACGCTTTCTATTTTGATCACATAGATTATAACCGCCTCCCGCCAATTAAATCAGTCTCGATTGGATTTTTGTCACGTCGGCGCATAGCATCAAGATCCATCTGCATTCGTGAAAGCAAAAGCTTGTCGACGGTATCTCCATCTCCTAAGCCGTATATTTGCCGTAATGCCTTGATCGATCTTGCGGTACGGGTTGAATAAAAGCTTCCTGTTCCGACGTCACTGACGTCAGGGTGCTCCTTTGCAAGCTCGTTTATCAGGATGTGCAGGGCGCGTACGTTTTCGCCACTCTCACCGATGCCAATGGGAAAATCCGTTTTTTCGATTATGTAATCCCTGGTATAAAACTCATCGACTACCGTACTGTACGCACTGTAAAGCGCATTAAATGTTTCGAGATCAACATTGCCGTTGTCGGTAAGACCGATAATGCGCTGAAAGCTTTTGACTGCCTCCCGGGTCGCATCATCAAACTGACCGTCAATTGTGGTTCGACCTATCTCCGGATACAGTTGTGTAGAAATAACGTATAGATATTTCTTGATCTCGCGTATCGCCTCTTGTCTGTCATTAATTCTATACATTTTGCCTCCTAAGAAATTGTCGTTCCGGAGAATTGTCCCTCTCGTACCTGGCCTCCGGTGTAAAGATCGTCATAAACGTTGGTTATAGCATACCAAAGCGCGGCACTTACTCTTGATGGATCGTAGGGAAGATCGAATTCATCGACAAACGCGCGTAGTGCTGATTGTGTACCCGGACCGAAGTCGCCGTCCTCGGTTATCCTTGGTATGGTGCTGTATGTTTCTGAAATAAAATTCAGGTATCTCTGAAGTGCGAGTACGTCATTTCCGGTATCACCGATCTGCAGTATCCGACCGGGAAAGGGAAGCGGAGTGCCGTTTGTCACCTCATAAGGTATACTGCGCAGGTAAGAGTAGTATGCATCCTCGATCGAGTCCCAGGTGGGGCGGTCTACGACTCCTGTTTGCGCAAGACCGTAGGTTCTCTGAAATGACAGCACCGACTGCTTTGTCGAGGCGCCGAATGATCCGTCGACTCCGGTATCCAGAACCGTTGGGATGAAGGTTGAAATGTAGTGAAGATAGTACTGAAGAACCAATACCCCGACACCCTCGTTGCCCTCCTTTAATTCGGCCGGATAAGACGTGGATAGATCGGAGAGCCTCAGTCCCTCGGAATTCAGAGATGCCAGCCTCTTTACTGCGTTGTAGATAAACTGTATTCTGTACCACGTGCTTTTTCCGATTATTCCGTCAGGAGTAAGGTCAAATACCTCCTGAAATTTTCTTACCGCATCGGTGGTGCTTTTTCCGTAAAAGCCGTCTGCCGGATTTATCTTCGGAATTCCGGGATAATTTGTCGATATTCGGTTTAAGCTTCTTTGCATAAGCTCCACGTCGCGCCCGGTATCCCCTTCTTTAAGAACGGTGTTCGGAGCGGGGACGGTTGTTCCGGTTTCGACGTTTTCAACAAGCTCAAGGTTTGTGCCGTAATAATTCTGCAGGATCTGAAAGGCCGTATTGCCACTGTTTGCCAGATCTACCGATCCCCACTGCGAAAGTCCTGCACAGCTTACCTCTATCCCGTCGCAAAAGGTTGCATACAACGGCTCGATAAATTCCGGCCGCTTTATGTAGCTATTGAATATCTCATCGACTATATCTGAAATGTTACTGTATATATTTCTTTGGTACACAAACGACTGGTCGTGCGCTATTGACGACGTGATATCAAAATCATATCCTGCGCTTCTGTAATACTGTGTGTACACTCGGTTGAGCGCGACCGATATTTGCGCCAGTATGTTGGCAATGATCGCCTCGCGCGGCCAGGTTGGGTAGATTTCGCTGGATGCGACGTTTTTTATGTAGTCCGGGAAGCTTACAGTGACGTTTTGCGCATCCGATGTCGGTGATCCGAGATGAACTACTATATTCTGCGGAATTGTTGGATATTCTATCAAGGCCTTACCTCCTTACAAATATTCGTTTTCATACACGGTGGCATTAAGGTTTCCTCTCGGATATTCCTCTTTGTGCGCGCCAACCGATATGGGAATCATATTTATCGCCTGCGATGAATTTATACCCGGGAATATGGCGACGTTATTTATTCTTTTAGTGTAGTATCCGTCCGCACTTGCTTCAACGTTGTAGATCGCATATGGGATTTCCGCAGCTCCAGGTGCTGTTGAGAAGCCCTTATTCGGTGTTGGTAGGGAAATGAGCCGCGTCATGCCGTTCTCATCGGTCAATAGGGAAAAGTCGATAAAGCGGTTATTCTCGTCCACACCCGTGATGCGAACCAGTGAATTTTTGACGGGTAAAGCGCCGGATGCCGTATATGTTCTCACCGTCAGGGTTCCGTTATCGGTATATTTCACTTCGTTTCCTCCTTGAAATTTATTTTTCGACAAAAAGGACAACAAAATCTTAAAAGTGTCATTACCTTTTGTCGTTTTAGATATTGACATTGGTGCGAAATTGATATATAATCATAGATGTATTTAAAATTTAATAAAATACTTGGGAGATTTAAAATGAAGGACACTTTGTACGGCGATTTGAGCGTTATAGGAATGCGCGGATGCGAGAACTTTGTATCCGAGGTTGACGCATATCTTAAGGAGTGGCGCCGCCACGATTCCGACGCTACGTTTCTTATTGATTCGGCTTGCCCCCGTTTCGGTAGTGGCGAGGGAAAGGGCGCGATATATCAGTCTCTGAGAGGTCATGACGTATACATTGTATGCGACGTGTTCAATCACGGTGTTACCTATCAGATGTACGGTCAGACCGTTCCTATGAGCCCCGATGATCATTTCCAGGATATCAAGCGTATAGTTGGAGCTATTGGCGGTAAGGCTCGCAGAATCAGCGTTGTTATGCCTATGCTTTACGAGGGCAGACAGCATAAGCGCTCCGGTAGAGAATCACTTGACTGTGCACTCGCTCTTCAGGAGCTTGTGAACATGGGTATCACAAACATCATTACCTTTGATGCTCACGACCCCAGAGTTCAGAATGCTATTCCCCTTAGCGGATTTGAAAATGTAAGATCCTCTTACCAGATGCTCAAGGCTCTTCTTAAGACCTATCCTGATATTGAAATTTCTCCCGATAAGACTATGATAATCTCTCCCGACGAGGGCGGTATGGGCAAGTGCATGTACTACTCCTCGGTTATGGGAATTGACCTTGGTATGTTCTACAAGCGCCGTGACTACTCCATCATCGTAAACGGCAAGAACCCCATCGTTGCACACGAGTACCTTGGTCGTGACGTTAAGGATAAGGACGTTATCGTTGTTGACGACATGATCTCCTCCGGTGACTCCATTATCGACGTTGCAAAGCAGCTTAAGGCTAAGGGAGCAAAGAGAATATTCGTATTTGCAACCTTCGGTCTTTTCTGCAACGGCTTCGAGCATCTTGATGCTGCATACGAGGAGGGTATCTTTGATAAGATCTTCACCACCAACCTTGTTTACAGAATGCCCGAGCTCCTTAAGCGTGAGTGGTATCACGAGGTTAATATGTGCAAGTACGTTGCATACATAATCGACACCCTCAACCACGACCAGACTATCAGCCATCTGCTTGATCAGTCCAAGAGAATTCACAAGATTCTTGATAAGCACAACGATAAAAAATAATTGACATCTATGGGATTCTTTTTCGGAGGAATCCCATATTTAAAAACCGGAGAAGATAATGAGAATAACCCTTGAATCGGATTACGCATTAAGAATATTGACGGCACTCGCACACCACAAGGAAAAGGTGGATGCCCAGACCGTCGCCGACGAAACACTGGTAACCTTGAGATTTACACTCAAAATACTCCATAAGCTTGTCGTAGGCGGCTTTGTCACCTCATATAAGGGTGCAAAGGGCGGATATATGCTTGCCGTATCTCCGGACAAAATAACACTTAAGGCAGTTATCGAGCTTATTGACGGCCCGATTGCAATATCCCGATGCCTTGATTCCGGTGAGGCATGTGCGCTTAATCCGGATAAGACAGCATGCTTGTATCATCACATTTTTGATACGATAAGCCTTGACGTTGCAAGAAAGTTGCAGGGAATTACGATCTCCGACGTCATAAATAAGAAATACTCACTTAAGCCTTAAACCAGGGAGAAACCAATGCTTAGAATTTCTAAAATTTCATTTCCCGGCCTCGGTATAGGAGAATTCGACGTTGAAAGCGTTGCATTCTCTATCGGTAATGTTGAGATAGCGTGGTATGCTCTCATTATTACCGTGGGAATTATCGCGGCAGGACTTTACACCATATGGCGTGCCAACCAGGTCAACATAAGCACCGAGGATATCGTAGACTTTCTTCTGTTTGTTGTTCCTAGCGGCATAGTTGGTGCAAGACTCTATTACGTTCTTACTACACTGGAAAAGTACCATAGCTTCAAAGAGGTTATAAATATACGTAACGGCGGACTTGCTATCTACGGTGGTATTCTCGCCGGCGCACTCGCAGTGTTCCTCGTAGCTCGCTACAAAAAGATTCCGTTCCTCACGATTGCCGATTGCTGTACTCCCGGTATTATCCTTGCACAGTCCATCGGACGCTGGGGCAACTTTATGAACGGTGAGGCTTATGGCTATCAGACCGATGCCTTTATCCGTATGGGACTCCAGAATGCAAATACAAGAGGTGATTTCGGAGTCACAGAGATGGTGTTCGTTCACCCCACGTTCCTCTATGAATCTCTCTGGAATCTCGTTGGCTTCGTGCTTATCAACCTTTTTTACAAGCACCGCAAGTATGACGGTCAGGTATTCCTTATGGTATTTGGATGGTACGGCCTCGGAAGACTTTGGATCGAAGGACTTCGTACCGATAGCCTTATGATATTCGGCGGCGCGGTGCGCGTGAGCCAGCTTTTGGCAATCATTATATTTATCGGTGCTGCATTAGCACTGACTTACTTCTTCATCAAGAAGTTTGAGAAGCCTATATTTGTACAGATCAAAAAAGAAAAAATAAACAAAAAGAAGAAATAAACTATGGCAGAAATTATAGATGGCAAGCTTGTTTCGTCAAGCACCAGATGTGATATAGCTAGAGGCATTGACGAATTCAAGTCTAAGTTCGGTTATGCTCCCGGCCTTGCAGTTATACTTGTCGGCGATGATCCCGCATCTGCGGTATACGTCAGAAACAAGCATAAGGGCTGCCTTGAGGTTGGCATAACATCATATGAGATAAGAATGCCTGCCGATACTCCCGAGGCACAGCTCCTTGAGAAGATCGACGAGCTTAATAGCGATCCCTCAGTGCACGGCATACTCGTTCAGCTCCCCTTACCGAAGCATATCGACGAGAATAAGGTTATCGACCGCATCGATCCCAAGAAGGACGTTGATGCCTTCCATCCCGAGAACGTCGGCAAGATCATGCTTGGTAAATACGATTTTCTCCCATGCACACCTGCGGGCATTATGAAGCTGCTCGAGTTCTACAACATCGACCTTACCGGCAAGGAATGTGTTGTTATCGGCCGTAGCAACATCGTAGGTAAGCCTATGGCACTTCTTATGCTGGAGAAAAACGGAACGGTAACTATCTGCCACTCCAGAACCAAGAACCTCTCTGAGGTTACAAGGAGAGCAGACGTCCTCGTTGTGGCGATAGGTAAGCCCGAGTTCCTTACTGCCGATATGGTCAAGGACGGCGCCGTTGTCATAGACGTAGGTATAAACAGAACCGCGGAGGGTAAGCTTGTAGGTGACGTGGCGTTTGCCGAGGTTTCAAATAAGGCCTCTTACATCACCCCCGTTCCCGGTGGTGTAGGTCCTATGACCATTACAATGCTTCTTAAAAACACGCTTACTGCGGCCGAGAAGCTCGCTTTGAAATAATTTTTTCAAAAAATGGGAAAAACATCTTGACAAAGTAGTAAATATACTATATAATATATGAGTGATAAATTTGAGATTTTATCTCTTTGCAAAGCGAAGGGAGGGGAAATAAAGATGGCAGAGATCAGAGTAAAAGAAAACGAAACTCTCGACAGCGCGCTTCGTCGTTTTAAGAGACAGTGCGTTAAGTCCGGTGTTCTTAGCGAGCTCCGTAAGAGAGAGTGCTACGAGAAGCCTAGCGTAAAGCGTAAGAAGAAGTCTGAGGCAGCTCGCAAGCGCAAGTATAAGTAATTGAATTTAAAGGATGTACCGCGGTACATCCTTTATTTTTATCCTTAAATTTCCGAGTTTTCTTTTTCTGTTCAGGATGATACTAATCACAAAGGAAAAAACGGAGAAGAAAATGAAGAGAACAATTTTTTTATCCACCGTCGCACTTGTATGTATTTTTGCATTATCAGTTACCGTATCGGCACATACCGGTGAAGCAAGCTGGTGCTGTCGGCGGAGTGGAAACAACCAGCCGCCGGTCGGACAAGCGGAAAAGCTTATATCCGAATACGGTGGATATGCAATAGACAGACGTGTAAGCGACGACAGTGACAAAAGAGTACTGTATCTTACCTTTGATGTAGGATATGAGAACGGCAACACCGCGCGCGTGCTTGACACCCTACGTGACGAGGGTGTGCCTGCCGCCTTTTTCATACTTGATAACATTGTACTCCGCAATACGGAATTGGTTACAAGAATGGATAACGAGGGGCATCTTGTATGCAACCATACTAAAAATCACAAAAACATCTGCCGTATGAGTGCCGACGAGGTAGCAAACGACCTCGCCGCCCTCGAAAGCCTCTGCCTTGATAAGACTGGTGTTAAAATGGCAAAGTATTTCCGCTTTCCGGAGGGAAGATACAGTGAGCAGGCGCTCAAAACCGTCAATGACCTAGGCTACAAAAGTATATTCTGGAGCTTTGCATATGCAGACTGGGACAATAACCGGCAGCCGAATCCGGAGGCGGCAATAAAAAAGGTGCTTGATAATACCCACAACGGCGCAGTTATTCTTCTGCACCCGACCTCGCAAACCAATGCCGAAATATTGCCAACGCTCATTAAAGAATGGCGTTCACAAGGCTACACCTTCGGCACACTCGACGACCTAACCACCGCATAAATTAAAAGGGAAACAGACGAGTCTGTTTCCCTTTGTTTTTTCCTCGCTTGACAAGGAGTGGGAGGTTAATGTATAATATATATGTCATTTTGTGATGCAACTTAAGAATGGGGGGATTATGATGAAAAGCGTATTCAAGATTTTATTAAAAGTGGTATTAATTTTCGTTATAGTCGAGGTTGTTTTCTACATATTATTTTTTGCTTCGATCCCTATAACAGATAAATCCAACGACGAAAACGATTACGAAACATACCTTAATGAAGTAAAATATGCCAATAACCATATGCCTGCACTAGCGGATTTAGCTAATTACGAGGAAATCTCAATAAATAGAAAAACAAAAAAGTATCTTTTGTGGAAAAGAGATAGCATATCTTTGAAAGTTAGCTACAATGAAGCAGCCTTTGAAGAAGCTGTAAAAAGCATTCAGTCTAAATATTCGTTTGTAACGAAAGACATAGAGGATATGGATGATTATTCAGCGAGCATAGAAGGATACAGTATTGGGATTGTATCAAAAAAAGAAACCTATGAAAGCCATGATTTTTACGATTATCCAAAAGGTTTTTTGATGATAGGTGTAAATGAAAACAACAATTCGATATTATATCTATTTCACTATGATTTTGATTTAGATGAAATTGACAATTTGGATAGTTTTATTAAAAAGAATTATCTTTTAAAATAGAAAATCAAAAGGGAAACAGACAAGTCTGTTTCCCTTAATTATTATATTATACCGTTTCTTCTTTTAACTTCCTCAAGGCGCTCGCGCTCGGTTACGTCGTCGCGCATGATGATCTCCTCGTCCTCGTAGGATTCGGGGCGCTCCTCGGGATGCTCCTCGTAATACGGGTCGATCATTACTTCCTTGATCTTGTAGTATGAGGCATACACCTTCATATATGCAAGTGTCGAGAGCATGATTGCCAGCGGTGCCGCAATTGCCAAGGGCAAGAGAACTCCGCCAAGTCCGAAGAGGAAGAGCACCTCAAGAATGAGGCAAAGGATGATGCCGAAAAGAGCAACAATGTTTCTCTTGAAGCCAAGAAGTGAGAAGATAAGTGAGTTTTTGATCATCTTGAATACGGTAAGCTTGAACGTTACCATCTGAACGTACATATAGTAGCGCATGAAGAAATAAAGGATGAATATAATAACGTTCGTCCAGAAGAAGAGGGACATTAAGAAGTTTCCGGAGATGATATTATTATAAATATTCCAGATGAGAAGTGCGCATATTCCGATATCGATCATGCCGTAGGGCAGCGACTGCTTGAGATTTCTTTTGAGCGCGTATTTGAAGTCGCTCCATACAAATACCGGCTCACCGGATACCATATTTCGGATTATGTACGCGGTTGCCGCATTTATAGGGCCAAACGTGAACAGTGACAAGGCACTGATGCCGTAAAATACGTACGTCCACACTGTGGGTACAAGTGTCTGATCCTGCAATCCCTCAAGCGCAAAAAGGGAGAGCTTGTATGCCGTAAATTCGCCGCTCGCCTGGAAAATTCCGTTAACGTTCTGGAAAAGGTCGGAGAACGGAAGAAAGGCATCTACCTTTGTGACACCCGCAAATGCCGCGATAAGGAAGAAAAGCGGGAAGTTTCCAAGCACAAAAATTATGTTGGTGGAAACAAGCTTTCCAAAATTATTTTTGTATGAAATAAAGAATTTTTTGAGTCCGGGCTTTAAATCAGCCTGTTTTTTGCTTATACCCTTACCGTCGCGGTTAAAGTCAACTAATCGCAGACGTTTGGTTTGTGTTTTCTTTTCCACGGTATAGCTCCTTACATATCAATTCATAATATGATACCATAAAATTATAAGAATTACAAGGTTTAAACTGAAGTTTTCTTGAATTTGAGGCAAAAGTTTTATAAATATTTAAAATCTTATTGAAATATCAGTCGCGGTTTGCTATAATGGGCATAAAAGGAGTGGCCTATGGAAGAGAGAGATCTTAAGCTTTTTATAAAGATACCCACGCTTACGACGGAGCGCCTGACGCTCCGCAGAATATATCCTACCGACGTAAACGACGTCTTTCAGTATGCCTCAAATCCCGCAGTGCCGCGCTATCTTTTGTGGTATCCGCACCCGGATAAGGATTACACCGCAAGATATTTGCGTGAGGTTGATCGCAGATATAAAAAGGCGCAGTTCTACGATTGGGCAGTTACCCTTAATAGCACCGGAAAAATGATCGGCACGTGCGGCTTCACCTCATTCGATCTGCCTAACAACAGTGCAGAGGTCGGTTACGTCCTCTCCGAGCCGTATTGGGGACAGGGAATTGCACCCGAGGCACTTCGCGCGGTTATAACCTTTGGCTTTGAGGCACTTTATCTTAACAGGATAGAGGCTCATTTTATGCCGGACAATCACGCAAGCCGTCGCGTTCTTGAAAAATGTATGATGACTCCCGAGGGAGTTCGCCGCGAATCTATGTACGCAAAGGGCAGATATATAGATATCGAAACCTACGGAATTACCGCCGGCGACTACAAAAAAATAACTAATCGGTAATAAAACGGACCACAATTTAATAAGATGAAGCATAAAGGTTTAAACGGAGGAACGGTATGAAAAGGGTTCTCGCTTTTATGCTTCTTTTTGTTTTTGTAGCGGCAGGAATTATACCTGTATTTGCAGAAAATGGAGAAAATATCGAGGCAGAAGCATACAAACTTAACAATATCGATTATAACGCGGATTGCAATTCGGCGCTTCTTATGGAGGCACAAACAGGCGCGGTGCTTTACGCACACAATGAAAACAGCTCAGCCTCACCGGCTTCTGTAACAAAGATCATGACATTGCTATTGGTTATGGAGGCTATCGACTCAGGCGCACTGGCACTCGACGAGCAAATATCGATCTCGCAAAATGCATCGTCCATGGGCGGCAGCCAGGTCTTTTTGAAGGAGGGAGAGCGCATGAGCGCTGAGGAGCTCATAAAATGCACAGTCATCGCAAGCGCAAATGATGCTGCCGTTGCACTTGCAGAGCGCGTGTCGGGAAGTGTTGATGCATTTGTAAAGGATATGAACAAGCGCGCCGGAGAGCTGGGGATGACGAATACCCATTTTGACAACCCAACCGGACTTGATGACACAACGGATGATAATTACACCTCCGCCATGGACATAGCGATCATGTCGCGCGAGCTTCTGAAGTATCCGCTTATCACAAAATACAGCTCTATGTGGCAGGATAGCATCCGCGACGGAGAGTTTGCACTCACGAATACGAACCGCCTTGTCCGTTATTACGACGGGTGTAACGGGTTAAAGACCGGCTCCACAGATAAGGCAGGGTATTGCATAAGTGCGAGCGCAAAGCGTGGTGGGATGCAGCTCGTTGCCGTGGTTATGGGAGCAAAAACAAGGGACGTGCGCAACGAGATTGCAAGAGAGCTGCTTGATCTTGGCTTCGCCAACTATACAGTCTACACAGAGGGCGAGGCTGCCGTTGAGTCGGTGCCGGTATACGGTGGCAAGGTCAACACTGCGGCAGTATATTCACGTCCGTTCAGCGCGATCATAAACAAGTCGGATCTTCCAAAAATTTCAAAGCATTATAATATACCCGATCACCTTACGGCACCGCTCAGATCTTCCGAAACTGTCGGAGATATTATTTTCGAGATCGGCGGCAAAAGAGTAGGGAAATCAGAGCTTTTCGTCAAGGATGGCGTGGAGAAGATAGGTGTTTGGGGCCTCTTTGGGCAAATTCTGTCAAAAGCAGTGCTCGGTGAGTCGAAAAATCGAAAATAATTATCGCTATTCGCTATTGAAAAGACAAATAATATATGCTATAATCATCTTATCAATCAAATATTCGGAGGACTGTTATGTCACTTAAGGTTATTGACAAATATGCGAAAAGCTTTATAAACGATGCTAAAATATCCGCGCTCAGCACCACCGCAACCGCAGCGCTTGATACCGTAATCAACAAGAGCGGTGCCGGTAATGACTTCCTTGGATGGGTTGACCTTCCCGTAGATTATGACAAGGAAGAGTTTGCGAGAATTAAGATCGCTGCAGAGAAGATCAAGAAGAGTTGCGACGTTCTCGTGGTTATCGGAATTGGCGGATCTTATCTTGGCGCGCGTGCAGCAATCGAGTTTATAAAGAGCCCTCTTTATAACAGTCTCAAGAAGGATACTCCCGACATATACTTCGCGGGTAACAATATATCTACTACCGCACTTACCGAGCTTATTTCCATTCTCGACGGCAAGGATTTCTGCGTTAACGTAATATCCAAGTCCGGCACTACCACCGAGCCGGCAGTTGCCTTCCGTGTATTTAAGTCCATGCTTATCGATAAGTACGGAGAGGACGGAGCAAAGGATAGAATATTCGTAACCACCGATAAGGCAAGAGGAACTCTTAAGCAGTTCTCCGATGCGGCAGGATATGAAACGTTCGTAGTTCCCGATGACGTTGGCGGCAGATATTCCGTGCTTACCGCGGTTGGTCTTCTTCCTATCGCAGTTGCAGGCATTGATATTGATGCTATGATGCAGGGTGCGGCAGATGCAAGAGCGGCATATACTGATAAGAATAATGCCGATAACGATGCTATCAAGTACGCAGTTGTAAGAAATGCACTCCTTAATGACGGCAAGTCTACCGAGATCCTCGTTGGCTACGAGCCCTATATGCTCATGATGAACGAGTGGTGGAAGCAGCTTTACGGAGAGAGCGAGGGCAAGGATAACAAGGGTATATTCACCGCATCTGTTGTATTCTCCACCGACCTTCACTCCCTTGGTCAGTACATCCAGGAGGGACAGAGAAACCTCTTTGAAACCGTTATAAACGTTAAGGATCCCGGTGCGAAGTTTGTTATTCCCGACGATCCCGCAAACGTCGATGGACTTAACTTTATCTCCGGCAAGGAGCTTGACTATGTAAACAAGACCGCTATGATGGCAACCCTTATTGCACATAATGACGGTGGCGTTCCCAACATCCTTATTGAGCTTTCCGACAGAAGCGCATATTCATTCGGATATCTCGTTTATTTCTTTGAGATCGCGTGTGCTATTTCGGGTTATATGCTTGGTGTAAACCCCTTCAACCAGCCCGGTGTTGAGGCATACAAAAAGAATATGTTTGCTCTTCTTGGTAAGCCCGGATACGAGGATATGAAGGCTGAACTCGAGAAGAGAATAGGTAAGTAATATATTTTAACGAAAAAAATGTAAAAAATATACAAATCCTATAAAAACCTATTGCATTTTAAAAAACTTTAGTGTAAAATATATATAGAATTACTATAGTTGTAATTTCATACTCAAAACACAGGAGGATTCCAAAATGATTAAAATGTTTATCGGCGGCAAGGGATCTGGCAAGACCAAGGCTCTCATCGAGCTTGTTAATACCGCTACCGCAAATTCCAACGGTTCCGTAGTTTGTATCGAGAAGGGTGACAAGCTCACTCACGATATTACATATAAGGCAAGACTTATTGATACTGACGAGTACGCAATTTCTACTGCTACCGGTCTTTATGGCTTCATCGCAGGAGTTCTTGCATCTAACAGCGATATCACCGATGTATTCGTTGATTCTGCACTCAAGATCATCGGCAACGATGTAGAGGGCTTCATCGCTGTTCTTAAGAGACTCGAAACCATCACTGCAAACGTAAATCTCGTTATGACTGCTTCCATCGCGGTTGAGGATTGTCCTGCAGAGATCAAGGCTTACGCTTAATTTAAAAGCTTAAATGAAATGGTGCGCTCCATCCGGAGCGCACCATTTTAACTTTTTTTCTGTCATTTGCATACAATGCTAACAAGGTGAGCTGTGAAAGGCTTGCTGAAATATTGTATTACACGGTTTCCACGTGTAAAACGAGGAGAAGTTAGAATGCAAGACAACAGAAATGCAAATACATCATGCGGTTCCTTACAGGACACCAGGGGAGCCGTGTGCATAGACACAAAAAGAGTTCTTGATTCCTGTCGCGATAGGGATTGCTTCGAGGATTCGAGGGTTTACCTTGATGCAGAGGGCGAGGCGCTAATTGCCGCAGCAAACAGTGTTCGTATCAAGAAAACCAAGCTTATATCCGCGTATGTAGGAGTAGACCCCATACCGTTTAATTGCGGATTTTACCGTGTTACCGTCAGGTATTACGTTAAGGTAGAGGGCGAGGGATGTGTCGGTGCAGGAAGAAGCCAGTGCTTTACCGGTATTGCGGCGCTCGAAAAGGACGTTGTTCTTTACGGCGGAGAAGGGAACCTCAGAACCTTTTCGTCCGGTGGATCGGGTAGCTTCTGCACTATGGGTGATCCCGAGCTGGTAAGCGATGATGCGCCCGTTGCGGTAGTTGAGGCGGTGGAGCCGATAGTTCTCGGTCAGAAGGTCGTTGACTGTCAGTGCGGATACACCGAGTGCGGATGTGATATTCCTGCGTGTGTCTGTGAGTGTGCCGGCTGTAATGTTTGCGCGCCCACACAGGGAACAAGATTGCTTGTGTCATTTGGTGTATTTTCGGTAATCAGGATAATGCGCCCGGCACAGATCCTCGTTCAGGCTACCGATTACAGTGTGCCTGATAAGGAATGTGTTCCCGCAACAAGTGACGAGAGCCCCTGTGCGCTCTTTAACACAATTGCCTTTCCTGTCGCGGAGTTCAAAACCGGAGCGGCTCCGGTGAATGAAAATCCTCATCGTGGTGGCGGTTGTGGATGCGGCCGATAAGGTGAAAAAACAAACGAAAAATACCGAGAGTTATGCTCTCGGTATTTTTTTGCATATTAATAAATTAACTGTTCTGCCCCATAATTTCATATGCAAACATCGTTGTAGCTGATGCCGCAGATAGTGAAGCGCGGAACTCACGCGCGTAGTTTATCTTGACAAGCAGATCGGCACAGTCGATAAGCGACTTGGATATTCCGCGTTTTTCACCGCCGACTATCAGTAGTATCGGAAGCTTCATTTCGCACTTTCCAAGCACGTTGTCTGTCTTTTCTTCGGCGCACACAATTGTGTATCCAAGAGCCTTGAAATGCTCGGCAGTGCTTATCGGATCCGCGGTGTACATCGGGAGCATCTCGGATGCACCGGCACTGCTACGTGCAACGACACCCGCGGCACTCATCCAGTTGCGTTCGGGAAGTATTATTCCGTCGCATCCACAGGCATAAAGGGAACGGAGAGAATAGCCAAAATTGTAAGGGTCCTCGATCCCTTGTATCATGCAATAAAAACCGTCCGGCTTGATCGGTGAATCTTCGGAAAGGCAGGGAATTACCCTTTCCTCGGTGATTGCAATTATGCCTCCGTGCGAGCTTCCAAGCGTTAATTCATCGATCTTTTCACTGTTGGATTCGATTACAGAAAAACCGTATTTTTCCGAAACTGCCTTTAAATATCCTATTTCTTTTGATATTTTAGACAATCGCGCGCCGTCGTATATGATTTCCTTTATCTGGCGTCTTGCTATGCCGTCATCCCATGCGCGAATTATCGCGCGAATTGAGGTCATTCCCTCAAAAACGGTTGAATTTATAAATTTTACGTCTTCCTTAATCATTAAGCCATATAGCCTTTCATATATTTGTATAGAAGCTTTTTTAATGCGAATTGCGAAGTCACTCCACAGTGGCGGAATGAGGGAAATATGATAAAAATGAGCGATAGAGATAGATCTGAGGTGCTTGCCGAATACGTTATCGAAACCGGTGATACGGTGCGCGGATGTGCGGCACATTTTGGCATAAGTAAAAGTACTGTACATAAGGATCTATCTATGAAATTGCGCTACACAAACGCCGTTTTGTACAGCGAAGTCAAGAAAATCCTTGATTTCAACAAGGCTGAGCGCCATATAAGGGGCGGGGAAGCGACGCGCAGAAAGTACCTGAAAAAGAAATAAAAAGGGAAGCGCACACCAGTATTATAATATAAAAAGCCTACTAATGCAAGGGAAATAACAAAAATTTATAGGGAACACTTCCCTTTGATTTTTATTATATTTCAGGCTTTGATCCCTTATTGGCTGATTTTAACGTATTATGCTCTGTTTTGCTTTATACCCAGCACGTACAGTTAATAAAAAATGTAATATAATGTGTAAAGTACAAATATAGCGCTCAAATTGTGTATCGGGCTTAAAACAGTGATAGAACGTAAATACGATAGATAGGACAAGATTACATAAACAGGGCGCCGGTAATAGCAAAATTCTGAAAAATACCGAAAAAAGGCCCCAAACCCCATAAAAACCCTTATTTTCCTTCCCTTAATTATACAAAATTTATCTTTTGTATAATTGGATATATAGGAGATTTGGTACCCTGTTATAGCAGAATATGGGACGAAGGGGACAAAATGACTGTGGACGTGGAACGGAAGAATAGGGGAAGTAACCCTATCGCTACACTAAAAAAGAGGAGGTGAATTATTCCCTCCTCTTTTGTCTGTTTCCCTATTTTAAGTAAGTCTTTTCTCAACGCGGGATTTTACTCTTTCGAGCTCTTCCCTTGCCTTGCCTTCATTCTCGGCTTTGATTTGATAATAGATCTTGAGCTTGGGCTCTGTTCCGCTGGGTCGAATGATAACTCTTATTTTATCATTTCTGAAGCGTAAGACGTCGCTCTTTGGCAAACCGTCAACGCCTTCTCCAAAATCGGTAAACACAAGCCTTTCGTTATCGATGCCGATATCGGGATCCTTTCTGATCTGCGAAATGATAGACTTCATTTTTTCAGCACCGCTTGCTCCGGTGTAAGTTAACGATACAAGGTCGGTGAGATAGTATCCGTGCTCATCATACAGTGAGTCAAGCACTGCGGTGAGACTGCGTCCGGACTTTTTGTAGTAAGCGTACATCTCTGCAACGAGCATTACGGCGCTTACCGCATCCTTATCCCTTGCATGAGTACCGACAAGGTAGCCGTAGCTTTCCTCCATACCCATCACGAAATTATCCGTGCGATCCATTTCCTCGCCGATATACTTAAAGCCGGTAAGAACCTCCTTGACGCTCGCTCCGTATTTCTTTGCTACGGAAAATGCCATATCAGTCGTTACAATAGTCTTTATGACGGTAGGATCATTTCCGAGTGTGCCGAGCGAAGCCTTGCGCTCAAGCATATAATTCATAAGGAGAATTCCGGTTTCGTTGCCGTTAAGAAATCTATAATGTTCATCACCCACACGCGCAACTACACCGACGCGGTCTGCATCGGGATCGGTTGCGATAACCAGCTCTGCCCCGCTCTGTTTGGCTTGCTCAAGTGCTAAGGTGAGCGCCGCCTTTTCCTCGGGATTGGGATACGGACAGGTTGTGAAATCCGAGTCGGGTTTTTCCTGTTCGGGCACTACCATTACGTCCGATATGCCGATATTCTCAAGTATTTTTCTGACAGGAACGTTTCCTGTGCCGTGAAGCGGTGTGTACACAACGTTTGGCGCATAAGCCGCAGTTTCATCAAAAAGCGAATACATTTTGATGCTTTCGAGGTATTTATCGAGGATTTCATCACCTATTATATTGATAAGATCCTTGTTGGGAGTACACTCCTCGAAATATCCGTGCTCCTTGATGCTTGCGAGTATATCAGCCGCCGCATTGTCGGTTATCTGACAGCCATGCTCGTTGTATACCTTATATCCGTTATACTCTTTGGGATTGTGGCTTGCGGTGATAACGATTCCCGCCCCTGCTTCAAGTGTACGAACCGCATAAGAAAGCACGGGTGTGGGGGTAAGCTTGTCAAAAACGTAGGCGCATATTCCCTTTGAGGAAAGAACCTCGGCTGAGCGCATAGCGAACTCGCGCGACATGTATCGGCTGTCGTATGCTATAACCACGCTCTTTTTTGCACCGCTTTTGATCATAAAATCCGCAAGACCTATAGTTGCACGACCAACGGTATAAATGTTCATTCTGTTGGTTCCCGCACCTATAATGCCGCGCAATCCACCGGTGCCAAACTCAAGCTCACGGTAAAAACGGTCGGAGATCTCCGCCTCGCTACCCTCGATATTCTTAAGCTCTTCATAAATTTCGGGAGTATTTACGGTGTTTTCAAGCCAGTAGAGATGATTATTCATCTACCCTGCACTCCTTTGCGAGATATTCTACAAACTTGTCAAATTCAACGGTTGCAAGACCTATATACTTGTCCGCGCAGCCGTAATATACGTAAAGGAGATTATCCTTAACAACGGCCGCCGTCGGGAATACACATCCCTCGTAAAATCCCTCGAATTCAAATGGCTGATCGGGCTCCATAATGAAGTCCTTGGTGCGCGAAAGGATCTTTCTGGGATCATTAAGATCAAGCAGGACTGCACCGTTGCGGTAGATTCCCTTTCCGTCAACTCCGTGGTATATCATGAGCCAGCCGTACTCCGTTTTGATCGGTGTGGTACCGCCGCCGATACGCTGCTGCTCCCACCATTCAACACCCGTCATAAGGAGCTCAGGCTTCTGATACTCTAAAAGATCGTCGGTAAACGATATCCAGATAGATGGCATTTTAACGTCGGGGATATCCTTGAATTTAGGTCTTGAAATGATAACGTACTTGCCGTTTATCTTCTCCGGGAACAGGATCACGTCACGGTTGTCTACCGATGCCTCGGTTATTCTGCCTAGTTTTTTGTATTGTTTAAAGTCTTTTGTGACTGCCAAGCAAGAAATTGTAATGTTTTGCTTCGCCATTTTTGGAAGCTCTTCACCATAGACGTCGCTCTCATCAAGATACATCGGAGGCTTGGATACACCCTCCTTCCATTCCTCAAGCCAATACTGTCCGGGCGCATAAGCTCTTGCAGCATAGGTCATATAGTAAAGATCACCTATTTTTGCAAGTCGGGGGTCCTCTACACAGCCGCCGTCGAACTCATTAGGTCGAGAATAGAAGACAGGCTCGTCGGACTGACGCACGAAGTTTACACCGTCCTTCGAGATTGCAAGTCCCATCTTGATTTCGTGTCTTACATCGTGTCCTGCACATCTGTACACCATTGCAAACTCTTCCCTGTCCTCGTCATAAACGACCGCCGGATTAAGTACACACAGGGATTCCCAAGGCTTTTCGGGATTCGGCTTGAGTATCGGGTTTGCATCGTGCTTTTGAAATTTCATTGTAAATTTACTCCTTTTCAGATCTATTGGTAAAATTTTAGCACAACCGCGGAAGAATGTCAATAAAATTTGCTTTTTATAGTTGCATTTTCTAGTTAAGTGTGCTAGAATAGATTATCAATAAAATTTTGGAGGAAATATACACATGAGAATGCGCGTACTTACTCGCACTTCTAAGGGTAAGCTGCTCACTATTGCAGATGAGGTTACCAAGCTTATCAGTGCGGACAAGGCGACTGACAAGATTCCTACCGCATATCCCTGCGATGGCGAAAGACTTGTTATTGTAGTTGCAAGCGCAAAGTCCTCGTATCCCGATGATTTTGCAAGATTCATGAGATCTCTTAAGAGAACTGTTACTGCAAACGTTGCTTTCATTATCGACGGTACTCCTGAGAATGCGGCAAAGATCGTTGAGATGGCTAAGACCAACGACTCTAACGTTCTCGATGACAAGATCCTTTACATTCCCGGCGGTCTCTCCTTCCTTAAGAAGGTTACTCCTGACGAGATGGCAAAGGTAAAGGCTTGGGTAGAGGATATCCTTAACAGCCTTAAGTAATCTGTTAATCTGTAAAAAACAGAATAAAAAAGCAACCGACTCCGTGTTTTTTTGGTGTCGGTTGCTTTTTTATTCATTCAGCGCTTGTACAAATAGGCGAAAACGGACTGCTGTTTTTGTTAATCTTAACTACAGTTAATAAAAATTAATTGAATAAATTGTAAACAAGTCTTGTATTTTGCAACATCGAATGCTATAATATGACATATATTTATTTTATTTATATAAAGGATCGTTATAGATGCAGCTGACAAACATATTAGGTCATCGTACGCTAACTGAATACGTTTCCTGGAAGCTTGGCGAGTATGAAAAGAAGGAAAAGACGTTTGAAACTCTTTTTGAATACATGTTCTCCGAGCGCGATAATATCATGGCGGAGATATCCGACGGCTATCGAATCAAGAAACTTACATACGGCGAATTTCACAGTAATATACTGAAGCTCGCGCCCGCAATTCGTGACGCGCTTGCTGGCGTGCCCGTTGGTTCGCTCGTAGGTATTTATATGGCAAACTCAATGAGATGGATCGAGGTTTTCTGGTCTGTTCTTATGTGTGGCTATTCACCTCTTCTGATGAATCAGCGACTCGCTGACGATACACTTGAGAATATAATCTCCGACCATCAGGTCAAGGCGGTTGTTTCGGACGGCAAGAAGTTCTCTTGTAAAACTGTGATGTCGGACCTCGAGCCGCTTGCAAATCCGGAACCCATCAGTGCTCCTTGGGGACACGAGGTTCTGTTTATGTCCTCGGGAACTACGGAAAAGGTGAAGCTTTGTGCATATACCGCTGAGAATTTCTATTATCAGCTCTGCAACAGTATTGACATTCTTACCGACTGTCCGAGTCTTGGCACTCACTATGAGGGCGAGCTCAAGCACCTTGTTGCTCTTCCCTTTTATCACGTATTCGGATTCATAGCAGTATATCTGTGGTTCGGCTTCTTCTCGCGTACGTTTGTTTTCCTGCGCGATATGAACCCCGCAACACTTCTTAACACAATTAAAAAGCATAAGGTAACACATATATTCGCTGTTCCGCTCGTTTGGGAAAAGATCCGTAAGCAGGCGGTTCGCACGATCAAGTCGCGCGGTGAGAGAACCTATACAAAGTTCAAGCGCGCACTTAAGCTTCCTTCCGCTCTCGGTGGACTTGGTAGCGCAATTGCAACCAGGGCATTTTCCGAGGTGCGAGAGGGATTGTTTGGCGACAGTGTTCAGTTCCTTATTTCCGGTGGAAGCCACATAAAGCCCAAAACCCTTGAGTTCTTCAACGGTATAGGCTATCATCTTGCAAACGGCTACGGTATGACTGAAATAGGTATAACCTCCGTTGAAACCTCCGAAAGAGTCAAGATGATCAACAAGGGCTCTATCGGTGCATCCTTCTCAAAGGTCGAGTATTCAATATCCGATAAAGGCGAGCTTTTGGTACGTACTAAGGCCATGGCATCGCGTATTATTCAGGGCTCCAAGGTCACTGTTGTTGATTTTGACGAGTGGTTCAACACCCACGATCTTGCAAGAGTCGATGGTGGCAAGTACTACATTGAGGGCCGAGTTGATGATCTTATAGTTTGCAAAAACGGAGAGAATATAAATCCCGTGCTTGCAGAGGCTAATATAAAGGTTGAAGGCTGTGATGCAGTGTGCATCTTTGCAGACGAGCGTAAAGCTCCTGTCCTGATTGCCAGCGCTCCCACCTGCTTCACAAAGGAACGAATAGCCGAGCTTTCTTCCGCACTTACCGAGGCTATCCGCACCGCAGGTCTTGGAAACGAAATAACAACGCTTGCTATTACCCCCGATCCTTTGATCGAGGGCACCGAATTCAAGGTAAGCAGAAAGCGTGTCGCGGCAAGATATGCGCGCGGTGAGTTCAGAATACTGAATCGTGACAACTCCGGTGAGCAGATCACACAGATGCTTTCGGATCTTGAATGTGAGGTGCGCTCCTGCTTTGCGACCGCTCTTGAGAAGCGGGTTGAGGACATTTCCGCAGATGCATCCTTCTTCCTTGATCTTGGCGGCTCAAGCCTTGACTATTTCATGCTTCTTAATCTGTTGAGAAGCAAGTTTGGTATCAGCCTTCCCTCATCTGAGGAGGATAGGCTTTATACAGTTCGTGATTTTTGTGATTATATAACAAAAAGCGGAAAGGAATAATCTATGAAAGTAAGATCTCTTGACAAAAAGTGGAAAGAGTTTTTGTACTCTTTCTCCGGCTTCGGCCCTAATTTCCTTATGGTTCTTATGGGCGCGTATTTTACCGATGCGATGAATCCCACCGCACTTGGAGAGACAAGCAGCTATCAGGCTATTATGAGTGGCGTTTGCTTTATCGCTCCCTGGCTTTTCGGTATTCTTTATCCTATTGCTAAGGCATTTGACGGCTTTATCGACGTCCCCTTTGCGTACATAACCGATACGCTGTCGACTAAATGGGGTAGAAGACGTCCCACCATACTCGTATGTATGATACCTATGATAATCTCATTCGCTATGTGTTGGCTTCCGGTGTTCGGTATCAACCAGATTGCGAATACAATTTGGGTAACTGCATGGTCGTTGGTGTTCTTCTCTACCTACACTATGTGTCTTATATCCTTCTACGGCTCGCTTTCGACGGTTTGTTCCGACGAGCCTCAGAGACTTCGTGTTTCGGGATACAAGTCCTTCTTCGATACTATTTCCTACTGCGTAGTTTACGCGCTTGTTCCCCTGCTTCTTCAGGGATTCAAGATCAATATTGATAAGTTTGTATTTATATGCCTGCCTATTATGCTTACTATTTCCATTCCCCTTTTCCTTATAAAAGAGGGCGAAAAGTACGGTTATCCCGAAAACGATGGCATGATTGCGGAAAAGATAAGCATGAAGGAGAGCTTAAAGCTTACCTTTGCAAACAAGCTTTTCATGAAATGGCAGCTCGTTAACGGTTGTACCTACTTCGGACTTCAGATGTTCCTTGTAGGAATGAATGCTATGATAATCGGTGGAATGGGACTTACCAGTGGACAGATGGCGATAGTTAATACCTGCGCATTTGCTCCTGTACCCATCATGCTTTATCTTTTCAATAAGGTCAAGGCAAAGAAAGGAATACGCTTTACCTATCAGACCTGTCTTGCTACCTTTGCTATTGCAATATTCTCCTTCCTCGCAGGCTCGACTATGATCTGGGGCGACAATGCTCTTCCCAAGATAATCATCGGCGCAGTTGGCGGTATTTTCGGAAGCTGGGCAATCGGCGCATTCTTCATGATGCCCCTGCTCGTTCCCGCTCAGATATCCAGCGTTGAGGAAAGACTTACCGGTAAGAACCACTCGGCGATGTACTTTGCAGTACAGGCTCTTATTTCTTCCATTGTCAGCGCTATCTCCGGCGCACTCGTTTACGAGAACATCAAGATGCTTTACGTAAGTAAGAAGTTTGATAAGATCGTAAGCGCTGTTATTCCCGATGGCCAAAACGAGATAGATTTCGGTGCGACTGCTGATAGACTTGGCGTAGCATCGAATGAAATATATAACTTCGGTCTTATACTTATCCCCTTCATCGTAAGTGCGGTATGTATTCTCGGTATAATAATTTCATCAAGATGGCCTAAAAACTTCTCACACAAGGAAGTTGCAAAGGCTCTTCAGAAGCAGGATCCTACTCTCGATATCAGCTCAGTTCTTGCTGAGCCCGATGAATTCGAGATAGAGGAAAAGGGCGAAACCATATTCGTTCAGATCGGTCTCTCTGTTCTTTCCGGCTTCCTGTTCGGCTTTATCTGGCTTGCATTCCTTCTTAAGTCGGTAAAAGAGCTTACCGGTAAGAGCAAGAATGCTCTTATGTGGATCCTCGCGTCCTTTGTTCCCTTCGCAGGCGCATTTGTAGCGGTTAAGATGCATAAGGATCTTAGCGCAAAGGCTGACGAGCTTGGAGTTAAGCTTTCCGGCAACAATGTTGCGTTCATTATTCTTTCGGTTCTCTTCCCCATTCTTCCCGTGAATGTAGTTACTCTCGCGCTTATGCAGAAGAATGTTAACAAGCTTTATAACGCGGCATAATGATGTACTTTATATTTAACTGGTTCGTCAAGATAACCGGATTTTTGCCGGTGCTTATTGCATTTCCCTTCAAGACCTACTACACCAACCGTAAGGCTCAGTCAAGACGTATCAAGGGCAAGGCTATTGTAGTCTCCAATCACCGCTCTGTGTGGGATTTCGGCCTTATGATATTCCTCTTCTGGTCAAGATCGCTTCGTTGTGTTGTTGGTGAGATAATGTATCAGAAAAACTGGCTCATGACCTTTTTCCTCCGCGCGATCGGAGGAATTAAGGTTGAGCGCCAGGCTCACGATTTCACCTTTATAGGCAAGTGCAAGAAGATACTTGATAAGGGCGGTGTCGTTGAGATATACCCTGAGGCTATGATAAATCAGTCCGGTGATGGCGGACTTCTTGAGTTCAAGCCCAGTGTGGTCTATCTCGCACTCGAAAGCGGCGCTCCCATAATTCCCGTGTACAACTCTGTCAATTATTTCAGCTTCAAGCGTGGTGACGTTATGATCGGTGAGCCGATATATCTTCGCGAGCTTTATGATGATACTATTTCGGAAAAAGACAACATCACAAGCATGACTGCTATACTTAGGAATAAAATTTTGGAGCTCAAGAATGAACTCGAACAAAAATGTAACGAAGAAAAAGCGTGAATCCGACTTTTTCTATGGCTTTGTAAAAATAACCGGTGCTGTTCCGGGTTTATTGTGGGCCCGCCAAAAGATTTATCATATCTCAGACGGTAAGCTCATAAAAAGGAAAAAGATCAAGGGACGCGTTCTTATATGCTCCAATCATGTAGGACTTACCGATCCTTTGCTCCTTAATTGTGTTTTTTGGTATAGACGCCTCTATTTCCTTGCTATGCAGGAGCTGTTTAAAACAAAGCTTACGAAGTTCTTCTTCGACGGTATGAAGTGCATTCCCGTGGATAGAGCGAACTTCAGTATGGCTACGTTCCATGCGGTTACCGATAGGCTTAAGTCCGACCGTGCAGTGCTTATCTTCCCTGAGGGGCAGGTAAACGAAAACGAAAGCGGAATACTCGCATTTAAGTCGGGTGCCGTTCTTATGGCGACCTCAAGCGATGCACCGCTTCTGCCAGTGTATATAGTAAAGCGTGAAAAGTGGTATCAGCGATATACTGTTCTTATTGGCGATCCCGTCAACTTCTCCGAGGTATACGGTGCGCGCCCATCAATGCAGGACATGCGTGAGGCAAGTGAGCTCTTGCACTCTAAGGAAGAAGAGCTTATGTACTACTATAACGAGCATATAGCTAATAAGCGAGGTAAAAAATGAAGTGGGAATTTGCTGAGCCTCACTTTGGCGATATGATTCGCGTAAAGGTCGGAGATCTTTACCATTACGGTATCTTTGCCGGAGAGGATGAGGTAATACAGTTCGGTCTTGCACCCGGAGTGCGAATAATACCCGACACCGAGGTTGAGGTTTGTACAAGCGACGTTGACGAATTTCTTGCCGGTGGCTTTCTCGAGGTTGGTATACTCGATAAGCAGGAGAAAAAGAAGCGCAACTCCCCCGAGAAAAGTGTTAAGATCGCGCGTGATCACATTGGCGAGCGCGGATACCATATCCTTTTCAACAACTGTGAGCACTTCGCCTACCTTTGTGTCTTCGGTGTTAAGTACTCATCGCAGACCGAGGCATTTCGCGAGCGCTTTCGCTCTATTCCGGTGCTTGACGTATATGTCGCACGTATTCCCGAGTCGTACAAGATTAAATCCCTTTACCCGAAGCAAAGGAATAAAGAGGTTCGCTCGGTCAAAAACGACGAGGTACGTAAGCATAAATACTTCGCCTGGAAATTGCTTGAATATGCCCTTATGCAAACCTTTGCATACGATATAGGTAAGCTCGAGATCACAAAGTCACCGAGCGGAAAATGGATATCTCCAAGCTGTGAGTTTTCCATTACTCATAGCGGTGATCTTGTTGCAGTCGCAGTTTCGAGAAAGCCGGTCGGCATAGATCTTCAGGTGCAAAAGGACATCCTCTCATCGACCTTTATAGAGAGAATGTTTACCGAAAACGAGCAAGAAAAGCTTTTGCAGCTTACCGATGAGACAGCTCGCTTACAGCGGGTCCTTAACCTGTGGGCGCAAAAAGAAAGCATATTTAAAACCTTTAATTCTGATAAATATATTCCGGCAGAAATCGAAACCTCGGATTATGACGTATATAACGAGTCATTTGACGCGGACGGTCTGATCTATCATCTTGCCGTTGCCGGATCTGATATTTCCAAGATCAGAATTTTTAAAGACGTAATTTTATAACTAGCATAAACAGAAAGTGAGGAACTAAAATGTATTGCACAAGATGTGGAAAAAAGATCGATTATGATGCATTCGTGTGTAACGAGTGTGTAAAGCAGGAGGAGGTTGCCTTCGCAGAGGTAAAGGCTGAGGAGCCCGCACCCGCCCTCGAAGCAACCCCCGAGACCGTGACCGAGGAGCCCGTAGCAGATACCGCTACCGCAGAGCCTGTACAGGAGCCCGCACAGGAGCCTGTAAATCCTCAGCCCACTTACACCGCACCTAACAATCAGCAGTATTATTACTCTAATCCCAACACCTCTTATCAGCAGGGCGCGGCGCAGAATCCTTATCAGAATAGCGCATACACTCCCTACACCCCTTATCAGCCTCAGCCTACAACCGGCAACCCCAGAATGAACGGATTTGGTAAGGCACTTACATCCACCATTCTTGGATTTGTGTCATTCATATTCTCTGTTGAAGCAATCGGATTTGCATATGAGTCATTTGCAGCTATAGTTCTTCTTATGATGACTCTCGGTATGGCTATTCCCTCGCTCGTAATGGGCATCAGATCCATAAAGACCTTTACCGGCGCTCCCAAGCAGGGACTTCCCCGTCCTATCGCTACTCTTGTGCTCGGTATCACCGGTCTTTCCCTTGCGGCAATAGCATTGTTTTTCTGCTTTATCTGCTTAATTTTAGTAGGAGCTATTGCATAAATGGAATCGCAGTTTACAAATCAGGAAAATAATTTTCAGCAGGATGCAGGATATGCTTATTATTCCGCACCCAATCTGACAGTAGAAGATATTCCCGACCCCAACAACCGCAAGTACGGTCTTGGCCGTGCAATAACGGCGCAGGTACTCTCCTCTGTTGCGGTATTTGTCGGCGTCATATCGATGTACATTCTACTGCTGTCGATGTACGGATTTGCCGGAGATGTCGATATCGTTGGCGCTTCCGCGCTGATTTACGGACTATTTTTTACCATCGGCTGCGTTGTGATGTCCATAGTGAGTATCGTGCTTGGTGTAAGATCTATCAAGTGCTTTAAGAAGAAAACACCTCGTCCTATAGCTACCCTTATACTTGGTATATCATCCGTTGTTGAGGCCGCGAGCGCGCTTGAGGTTGCGATTTGCACCCAGTTCTTTGTTTTTCTGGCCCTTATCACAGCTATTTTTATTTAATAAAAAAGTGCCGGAGTCTGGATCATAGACTCCGGCATTTCTTATTTGATTTTGATTGCCTTATTATGACGCTTTCTCGCGTCTTTCCATAAAAACAGGTAAACTGCCATACCGCACGCGGCAAACATCATACCTATAAGCAGGCCGCATTTTATTGCAAGCTGCTCGCCGGTTATTCCGAGTGATGCCGCTATATCGAGGCATACCTCATTTGCACTTATCACGTCGGTAACAACACCTACAAGCTGGGGGGCCACTGATGCACCAAGGTCACCGCCGGCGGCCATCATTGCATAAACAAACACGCCGCAGTTTGGGATCCTATCAGACACCGCAATAAGACTTCCGGGCCAAAGCATTGATACACACAGGCCTGTCATACCGCAGGCTATAAGTCCGATAAGAGGAATTGGCGAAATCGAGGCAACAAGGTAGCAAAGCGTTGCACCAATACCGCCGAGCAAGAGCACGTTTTCTATGTTCTTTCCCCTCTTTGCATATGCGGTACGGCCGATAGCAAGAGTGAGCGCAAAAATAGCAGTGCCGAAAACGTCTCCCCATACCTTGTCAATGCCGAACGATTGCTCAAGATAGCTCGAGCACCACTGTGCCATGGTACACTCGCTTGCACCTCCAAGGAATATCGCAAGCACGCATATCCACAGCTCCTTTCTTTTCAAGAACTCAAGGGTTCCTGAGATCCTTTCGGGAGTTTCGAGCTTTGGAAGATGGGATCTGAGCATAAGAACGAATGCGGTGAGCGGTACTATAAGAAGCGAGAACGTAAGATACTGCCAGCTCTCGCGACCGAATATGAACATAAAAGCCGTGCTATAAAGCACAACGCCAACAACACCCCATGCATAAGCCGAGTGAAGCTTGCTCATATCTCGCTCCGGGTTTTCACTGGGGAGCGCGGCAATAACAGGGCTTATAAGCACCTCGGCAAAACCGCTGGATGCCGAGAAAACAATTGTTCCTATAACAAGGCCGACGTACGGTGCATTCGGAAACATCCAAGGAGATACTGCAAAGGTTATAAGGCCTATGATCGATATAAGCGGAGTTATCTTTACCGAGAGAGGGATGTTGAATTTGTGTGAGAAAAATGAGAATATCAGATCGACTGTAAGCTGTGTGACGAAGTTAATAAGGACTAAAAGTCCGAGAAGCGAGTATGAAATACCATACTGGGATCTGAACGTTATAAAGAGAAGCGGTGACAGATTTCCTACAACCGACATAGTTACACCTGTCGTGTAGCAAGCAAGCCTGACCAACCTGTTGTTATTCATAGGGAGTCATACCTCATATATATATTAGGCACAAGGCCTTACAAAGTATATCATACAATCTTTCATCTTTCAAGCGAAAAAAAGAATTTTTTATCATAAAATATCGAAAAATGTTTGACTTTTAAGTGAAAATATGTTATATTATGAATTGTAATTTAATAATTTTTAATAATTAACCCATATGGAGGTGCAGATGGCCTCGAAAAACAAGAAAAAATGGGTACGGCTCCGTCACAAGATCGTGCGTAGTATTGCGTATGCAATTCTTGGCCCTATCTCTTACATTCGCTACGGACTCAGGATAAAGCGAATGACAGAGGGGCGAGACAGACAGTACCTTATATTATATAATCACCAGACTCCTTTTGATCAGTTCTTCGTTGGAATGGGCTTCAAGCGCGTTGTGTATTACCTCGCGTCTGAGGACATATTCTCTAAGGGCTGGGTCTCTTCCCTCTTGCGCTATCTTGTAGCGCCTATTCCGATCAAAAAGCAGACTACCGACGTTCGCGCCGTTATGAACTGTATACAGGTCGCTAAGGAGGGTGGAAGCATCGCAATTGCCCCCGAGGGAAACCGTACATACACAGGTAAGCTTGTGAACATAAATTCTGCAATCGTTCCCCTTGCTAAAAAGCTTGGACTTCCCATCGTTCTCTACCGTATAGAGGGCGGATATGGTGTCCACCCCCGTTGGAGTGACGTTGTACGAAGGGGTGGAATGCGTGCATACGCGGCCAGAGTTATTGAGCCCGATGAATATGCCGCGATGTCCAACGACGAGCTTTATAGCGCTATTATCGAGGGCCTTGACACTAACGAGGATGCGATCACCGGCCCTTACAAGCATAAAAGGAACGCCGAGTATCTTGAGCGTGCAATATATTACTGCCCTCAGTGTGGACTTTCCACCTTTGAGAGTAATCTTGACGTTATTGAATGCAAGAGATGTAACAGAAGGATCCGGCACGCGAATACCAAGCAACTTTCCGGCATTGGTTTCGATTTCCCATATGCCACAGTGTCTGAGTGGTATGATCGTCAGCGCGACTACGTAAATAGCCTTGATCCGCTCGAGTATACAAGCGAGCCCCTTTATCGCGATACCGCTTCGATAAGCGAGGTAATCGTGTATAAGAAAAAGGTAAAGCTTGCAAAGGCAGTGGATATCGAGCTTTACGGTGACAAGGTCGTTATAGGCGGCTCAGCTCTTCCCTTTTGTGAAATATCCTCGTTTGCCGTTCTTGGCAGAAACAAGCTCAATCTTTATTACAATAAAAAGGTATATCAGATCAAGGGTGGCAAACGGTTTAACGCGCTTAAGTACGTAAATCTTTTCCACCGTTATAATAATGTGATGAAGGGAGACAACACAAATGTCGAATTTCTCGGACTTTAGTACCTGGGGTACGTACCTCGTGCTCGGAATGCTGTTTGCAGCCCTGTTGCTTGCTAACGCTTTGAAGAAAACTATTCCTTTTTTAGGTAAATCGCTTATTCCCACCTCCGTTATCGGCGGAACAGTACTTTTGCTTATAGCACTTGTTTACAAGCTTATAACCGACGAGGTTTTCTGGGACCAGCCTATATTTGCCGGCAAGGGCACCGACGTTCTCGAGGTGCTTACTTACCATTGCCTTGCTCTTGGCTTTATTGCTTCCTCGTTTAAAACGATGAAGAATAAGATGAACAAAAAGCGCGCATCCGAAATATTCAATTCGGGCGTAACTACCGTTGCTACCTATCTCCTTCAGGCTATCTTCGGATTTGGTATTACTCTTATCATCGCTGCGTTCTTCCTTAAGGACTTCTTCCCTGCGGCAGGCATGCTGCTTCCCTTTGGCTACGGTCAAGGCTCAGGACAGGCTCTCAACTACGGTAACATATACCAGACCGACTTCGGATTCGAGGGCGGTAGAAGCTTCGGCCTTGCGATTGCGGCGCTCGGATTTGTCAGCGCGGCTATTGGTGGCGTTATACATATGAACATCCGTCGCAGAAGCGGTAAGCTTGTCATAGGTGCGGCCGCTAAGGAGCATTTCACCTCTGAGGATATCCAGACCGATAACGAGATCCCGATGCAGGAAAGCGTGGATAAGCTTACTATCCAGGTTGCGCTTATCGCGGTAGCATATTTCGTTACATATGGACTGATGTATTTCCTTGCCTGGCTTTTGCCCTCGATGAGTTCGGTTATCTATGGCTTCAATTTCTTGCTCGGTGTAATATCCGCAACCCTCATTAAGCAGCTTATCAAATTCCTTCGCAAGAAGAACGTAATGAAGAAGGATTACATCAACAACTTCCTTCTTACCAGGACCAGCAATTTCTTCTTCGATATTATGATAATTGCAGGAATGGCAGCAATTAACCTCGATATAATCGGACAGTATTTTGGTATTCTCCTTATTCTCGGTGTTGTTGGTGCAGTGATAACCTATATCTACAACCGTATAGTTGCAAGATATTTGTTCTCTAAGTATAAGGATGAGCAGTTCCTTGCCATGTACGGTATGCTTACCGGAACGGCAAGCACGGGCGTAGTTCTTCTCCGTGAGATCGATCCCAACTTCGATACTCCCGCATCGGACAACCTCGTATATCAGACCCTTCCCGCTATCGCATTCGGATTTCCTATGATGGTGCTCGCAACTCTTGCGCCTGTGAAACCCATACTTACAATGATAATTTTCGTTGTATTCTTCATCGCGCTGAACGTGATACTCTTCCGCAACTTCATATTTAAGCGCAGAAAAAAGAAATAAATTATAAAGGCGGTGCTTTGGCACCGCCTTTTCTATAATGTTAAAGATCGTCTGCATCCTGTATCGGCTTGTCGTAGGGGTCATCAGGCGCACCGGTCCACGAGCCCTGCGGATCGGTGTTGATCTCGTTGTACCTGGTGCTCATTTCTGCACCATGGCACTTCTTTTGTTCGTTCTTTTTCATGCGAACCTCCTCTATTTATATTGACAGTCATTCCCTTTTGTGTTAGAATTAAGTATATAATTTTAAAGCGAAAGCATGGTGTTAATCAATGATCTTCTGGATAGTCCTTGGATCAGTCCTTGGAGTGGTTACTCTGTTGTTTCTGGTAACCCTGTATTGCTTTTTTAAGGTGTTTTACTCTCCAAAGCGCCGTCTTCCCGGTCCTGATGAATATCCGATTCCCGAGGGCGATATATACGAGGCGCACCGCGAAGAGATAACCGCCTGGACAAAGGAAATACGCGCAGCAAATTACGAGCGATTTTCTATAAAATCGTTTGACGGCCTTACTCTGCGCGGTAAGTATTTCGAGTACGCGCCCGGCGCACCGCTTGAGATACTCTTTCACGGTTATCGCGGTAATGCGGAACGTGATTTGTGCGGCGGTGTTGCGCGTTGCTTTGCCCTTGGCAGAAGTGCGCTTATCGTCGACCATCGAGCTGCCGGCGAGAGCGATGGACACGTAATAACGTTTGGAATTAACGAGCGTCGCGATTGCTTAGCATGGATAGATTTTGCAGTGTCGCATTTCGGTAGCGACGTTAAGATCATTATAACAGGTGTATCTATGGGCGCGGCAACCGTAATGATGACCGCGGCCGAGCAGCTTCCCTCAAACGTAGTATGCGCACTTGCCGACTGCGGTTATACCTCGGCCGAGGAAATTATTAAAAAGATAGTAGCTGAAATGAAGCTTCCCCCGAAGCTGATATACCCGTTTATAACTCTCGCCGCTCGTATTTTCGGTCGCTTTGACCTTAATGAAACAAGCCCGATCGAGGCTATGAAAAACGCCAAGATCCCCTTGATCTTCATTCACGGTGATGCGGACGATTTCGTTCCCTGTGATATGTCAATGCGCCTTTATGAGGCTTGCGTAACGCAAAAGAAATTCGTTGCCATCCCTGGCGCAGGTCACGGCCTCGCTTTCCCGACCGATCAGACGGGATACGTTGAAGCGCTCAGACAATTCGAACAAGAATGCAAGTTTTAAAAGGAAAAACCGCGGCAGAACCACGGTTTTTTTCTTTTATACTCTGTCTTTTCTGACACTTGCGTACTTGATCTTAAATATCTCCTCGGTAGCAAGCGAAAGCTTTGTTACAACGTTTTCCTTTGTCGGGAAGCAATAGAAAGAATCGTTCTCGGTTGATATATCAACACAGTCAAACGGCTTGATATGAGGGAAATCGTACTCAACGTGCAGGCTATTTGTCTGAAGGGGCAGGCGCTGTATCTTGTAATCCTGGCCGTTATAATGTCCCTTAAGAACAAATCCGTTCTCCATATCGTGTGTAAGTGTAGCCGTGCCGAGGTGCTCAAACTTCCAGCATCTTGGAAGCGAGTGAACGTCAACCTCGTCCTCAAACGCGTAGGTTCCCTCCTCTATCTGGCGGCGCACCTGTGCTCTTTCCCACTCGAACCAATCGGGAACGTGTGAAAATTCGGTTTCTCCGTTATCGGCACTCAGCGTGCCATTCTCGTTGAGAGTCCAGCTCTTGCCACACTCTGTGCAGTAAAGGGATGCTCCCTTTGTTGCCATTTTAGATTCGGTCATACAGTGCGGGCACTGATAAAGGATCTTGTGCATACCCTCTGCGCGGTACGGCTCGGTTATTTTAATACCGTTTTCAAGCTGGTACTTGTAGTCGTCGTACTGGAGAGCTTCCTTGATCCTTGCATTGATTTCCGCAACGGAAAGTCGCTCGATGTCCTCGGTGCTCAGAATGTGAGTCATCGTCGTGTGAAGCGGTACCTTTCTCTTTTGTCTGAAATTCCAGAACGGCGCGTGCAGGAAATTTCCTCTATGTACTATAGCAACAACTGGCACCTTGTTCATCTTCACGATCATTCCCAGTGAGTCGGGCATAAACGACGTAGTTCCGCAGGGCGAATATCTCGCCTCGGGATACATACAAAGTATGTCACCGCGTTTAAGCACCTTTCTTATCGACTTGATAAGGTGCATATCGTTAGTAAACTTTCTCGTACAGATAGATCCG
The DNA here is from genome assembly GCA_045659365.1 of Eubacteriales bacterium. GTDB lineage: Bacteria > Bacillota > Clostridia > Oscillospirales > CAG-272 > UBA1740. The sequence goes on from JAZOWT010000082.1 coordinate 37,125, forward strand.
ATCCAGGTCATAAGCCAGGGGCGATGATAATATCCGTCGATATTTACAACGTTATTTACTTTGTGAGGGTGTGTGAGCATTGCGGTAAGCTCGAAGTCGATAAACGACATATGGTTGCTAAGAATCATATACGGAGGCTTTACCCCCTCCATGTTGATCTTCTCTACCTTATATTTTTTGTTTGCAAGCATGATCTTGGATAAAACCCAGATCAGCCAGGTGAAAAACAAGGGTTGTCTTATAGGATATTTTGCGGTTTTATATCTCTTTGGATTTTTGTAATTAACGTCCATATAGACCTCTTTTTTTAAAAAACTCAACTTTTTTATTATACATCTTTTTTAACAAAAACACAATACTTTTCGAGCAATTTCTTAATAAATAGGGGAAAAAACACGAAAAAAGCACCTCTATTGAGGTGAACGAATGGGGTATTCGCCAAGGCGAAGATACCGTCGCGGATGCTTACAAGCAAGCTTGTCGCATCTATGCGCGGTATGCGAACCCAATTCTCGCCTACGGCAAGAAGATGGGCTCAAATCCTCATTCTCGCCGCAAAAAGAAATAAAAAAGCACCTCTGTTGAGGTGAGTTAATGGGATATTCGCAAAGCGAAGATACCGCTTTTGGTGCTTACAAGCAAGCTTGACGCATTTAAGCGCGGTATGCGAACCCAATTCTTGCCGATGGCAAGAAAATGGGCTC
>JAZOWT010000083.1:0-3614 GCA_045659365.1 Eubacteriales bacterium
TGATCTGCATACCGTTATCCTCCTCGGGGGTAGTCTGTGCCGGCTCGGTCGTGTCGGCTGCCGTGGTCGCCTCGGTGACTGCGGTCGTCTCGGTCGCATCGGGCAGCGGATCGACAGGCGCGTCTGCGGTGCAGGCTGCCAGGGTGGGCAGGCACATAGCCGCGATCAAAAGCAATAAGGTCAATTTCAGATTTTTCATGTCTTCCTCCTGAATGAAGCTTGAAGGGAAGGGCTGGAGTATGGACTCTTGTATTATGCAAAGAGAGGTCGGTGCGCAAGTGTTACGCCCAACCGTCATGATAACGCTGCGATTTTTTGCTCTATGGTTTTAATCACCGCAACAAACTCCGCGTCGCTCTTTCCCGTGGGATCGGGCAAGCCCCAATCGTCATCAAACGCTCTGCCGATAAAGGGGCATCCAACGTCACAGCCCATAGAGATCGCAACGTCGGGTGTCGGAATTTTGTCGATCGTTTTGCTATACTGCGTCAGCTCCATATCGATGCCGTAAAGCTCCTTCATCAGCCGTACAGCATCTTGGTTGATGTGCGGTTTTGTCTCGGTTCCTGCCGAATAAAAGTCGAATGCATCCCCGCGCAAATGCTTGCCAAGTGCCTCGGCAATCTGACTGCGGCAGGAATTATGCACGCAAATAAAGGCGATCTTCTGTTTCATTTGAACGGACACCTCTCCCTGATGCATTGATTGTTGTGCGCCGATTGGATGCTCTTGACCTCGCCAAGCTCCATGCTTACGCCAAGGTGCTCCTTTGCAAACGCAACGGCTTGGATGATGGAGATATAGGAATCGCGCTTGCAGCATCGCGGGCCGCCAACCTCACCGATCGCGCCGAGCGCACAGGAGGTCATCTTGTTCGAAAGTCCCCACGCCTGCTCTGCAAGCGGTGTCGAGCCCGTGACGATGGACACAAACATTCCTGCGCTCACGCCTGCTCCGCAAGCTCCCCAGAATCCGCAAGCGCCACCGGGTACCTTTTTTCCGCGGGATTGCATTTCGAAAAGTGCTTTGGGCAGGTCGATCTCGCCGCCTGCGTTTTTGTAAGCCGTGAGCAATGCCGAGCCAACCATGACGTGATGCTCGGGGCCGTGCATATGGCAGAACGGCAAAGCCATCATTTTTTGAATGATCTTTATAGGATTTTTCGAGGTTTCCAAAAGACATACACCCACAATGCTATCTGTACCTTGTGTATGACATTCGTTGCATATGTAGTGACCGTTTTCGCAAACGGTTTTACTGTTTTCTTTTTTGTGACATATGACACATTCCATCATCTCGTCATTTTCTAAATATTTCAGCGGCGCACCGCAGATCAAACATTCGTCTTTCATAATTCGTCTCTTTTCGGTCTATTGTTTTGCTCGATAAATTGGAAATTGTCACTTGCCTTCGATTTCGTTTTCAATAAAGGAATTTGCAATCTCAAAAGCCCGTATACGTCTTTTTGTCAATGTGATTTGCGACTTATATCGTGCTGGGTTTTCCTTTGATTCAAAAGTCTTTATAACTTCTCTTAATTTGTGCAAAGTTGAATCAATCTGTCGCTTTGCCTCAATCAGTTCTTCTTTTGTATATTCCATTTATCTTCTCCGTCAAATCCTTATTTATCATTGTAGGAGCATTATATCACAAATCGGCAGGGGAAACAAGTCCTCTGCCGATTGTTTATGCTTATTTGCCGCTCTTCTTTCTGAGCAAGGACTGCTTGATGTTCCAGAGCTTTTCGGAAAGGTCGACGTAGTAGCGATGGGGGTTCTCAAATCTCTTCACCTCATCCCAGAGGGTCTCGACCTCTTTGAGGCAATACTCACGGATCTCGGAGATGTGGGGCGCGTTGTAGACGAGTCTACCGTCCTTGTAGATGGGTACGAGAAGCTCTCTCAACGTGTAGTTGGTAAACTCCTTGGTCTTCCAGGTTTCGATAGGATCGAAGATTTCGAGGGGCTTGGTAGTGTCGATGACCTCGTCGTACACGCAGAGGAGGTCGGCACCGGCCTTGCCGGTTTCGTTATCGTAGATACGGTAAACCTTTTTGAAGTGGGGGTTAGTGATCTTCTCGGGGTTTTCGGAGATCTTGATCTTGGGAATGACCTCGCCGTCCTTTTCCTTTGCAACGAGCTTATAAACGCCGCCGAATACAGGATTGGACTTTGCGGTGATAAGGCGCTCACCGACGCCGAAAGAGTCGATCTTTGCACCCTGGAGAATTATGTCACGAATGATGTTTTCGTCAAGGGAGTTGGAAACGATGATCTTGCATTCGGTGTAGCCCGCCTCATCGAGCATTTTTCTTGCCTTTTTGGAGAGGTAGGTGATGTCACCGGAGTCAAGACGTATGCCGCACTTGGTGATGCCGAGGGGCTTAAGAACCTTGTCAAAGGCGCGGATAGCATTGGGAACGCCGCTCTTTAAAACGTCGTAGGTATCAACGAGGAGGGTTGCGTTTTCGGGGTACATCTTACAGTATGACTCGAATGCCTCGTACTCGGTGTCGAACATCTGCACCCATGAGTGTGCCATGGTGCCGGTTGCGGGGATAGCATAGTCGCGGTCGGAGATAGTGCAGGCGGTTGCGGCACAGCCACCGATATAGGAGGCTCTTGCACCAAGAACTGCACCGTCAGCACCCTGAGCACGGCGAGAGCCGAACTCGGCTACGGGGCGGCCGTCTGCCGCTCTTACAACACGGTTAGCCTTGGTTGCGATGAGGGACTGGTGGTTGAGGCAAAGGAGAATGAAGGTCTCGATGAACTGCGCCTCAATGGAGGGGGCGCGAACCGTCATAATAGGCTCGCCCGGGAATATCGGAGTTCCCTCGGGAACTGCGTAAATATCACCGGTAAAGCGGAATGTACGGAGGTACTCGAGGAAGTTGTCCGAGAAGATGTTCTTCGAGCGAAGGAACTCTATATCCTGGTTTGTGAACTTAAGAGTCTGTATGTATTCAATTACCTGCTCAAGGCCGGCGGCAATAGCAAATCCACCACCGTCGGGAACTCTGCGGAAAAAGACGTCAAAGTATGCTATCTCGTCAGCCTTGCCGAGCTCAAAATAGCCGTTGGACATCGTTAACTGATAAAAATCGCAAAGCAAAGTGTTATTAGGTTTCATTTCAATCTCCTTATAAGTCAAGCTTCATATCGCCGTACTTGATCCAGCCAAGCTTTCGCATTATCTCGGAAAAGACGAGAGAAAGAATGGCAGGCAGGACGATACATACGAGTATTACACCGATGATAGAGTTGGTATTAAAGCCCATATCGGCAAAGACACCGATAGGACCGACAAGTCCGCAGGTACCCATACCTGCGCTTACGCCAGAGCATTCGAGCTTAAAGAGACAGGTTGAGATAGGGCCGGTTATGGCAGAGGCGAGGGTGGCGGGGATCCATATCTGGGGCTTTTTTACGATGTTGCCCATCTGGAGCATCGAGGTGCCGATGCCCTGTGCGATAACACCGCCCCATTTGTTTTCGCGGAATGATATAACAGCGAAGCCGACCATCTGCGCACAGCAGCCTGCAACCGCCGCACCGCCGGCAAGACCGGAGATACCGATCATAGCACATATGGCAGCCGAGCTTATCGGCAGG
>JAZOWT010000084.1:0-5773 GCA_045659365.1 Eubacteriales bacterium
ATGTACAAAAGATATGCGAAACCATTAATGGAAATTTTACCCAAATCATAAAGTGCTCTTAAAAACAATTTAGGAGGATCAATATTTGAATCACTATCTTTAATTGCGGTATTATTTCTTCCAAAAGAATCATTGAGTACAGATTCAAATAAAATTTGCTTTTGCATCTCATCATCTAATGATAAGTAAGCATTATAAAATCTTATTCCTCTATCTGTAATTTTTGCTTTTCTCCCAGGGTAATCACGATATACAAGTCCGAAATATCTTGTTAACTCAGATTGCTTTACCATATACGCACCATCTCGAGCTCCCTGTGCTAAATCTGGTATTCTGCGCTGAATTTGCAATTTATAGTCTTCGTTAGCAACCCATCTAGATCCATCTATGTATGCATTATAGTAAATCTCGAGTGTAGCATAAAAAACATCAACTCGTGCGGTCTGTTTAGGCATGATCAATCTGTTAGACATAAAAATGCTCCTTTGATTGTTTGAAAATGTGTCAAAATTGATAAAGATAGCAATGCTTTTATTTTAAAGTTTATAACTATATTATATTTAGAATATATAGTATATTACACGTAAAGTATATCAGATTCTTCAACCTTTTTCAACATTATTTGCAAAAACAATTCGCGATGTTGAAATTATTTTCAAGTTTGCTTATAAATAGTTTCCATCAACGACATAGGAACCAATATATCGGCTCACGTAGAGATAATAGCTCAGCTCGGTATGCCAAATGAAGAGACAATTCGTGTTACGCAATCACTCCAGCTTTGTTGCGCAGGGTGCTACGCAAGGGTATTTGACGTAAACAAAAAGCGTTGTAAGTGTCATACAGAAACACGTTACAACGCTTCTTATTAAGTTGTGCGATAGAGCTTAAAAGCATCCGGGTGTGGCGCAGTGGTAATGCGCTAACTTGAGGTGATATAGGGCGCGAGCAAGTCTTTTTTGCATGATTTTATTAAGATCCAGCGTGCTAAATTTGTGTTGAGGTCAGATTAAAGTTATTTAAGCACCGCCCACTTTTTGTAACACTGACACGTAGTGTGATTGCTGAATCTGTCAGCTCGTGCATGGGGACCTGTTAAGCACCAGCACTTGCCCTTAACACATTGGTCTGTAAGCATTACTGCACTACCGTAAAAGTTAGGCTGTCTAGGGCCAACCCAAAAATCGCACGTACCGCAAAGCTTACTATGTCCTGGCATTGGATATTCCATAAAAACACCGTCCTTCTTATTGTTTGTATGTGATAATTATATCACGCGGCTTGTATTTTGACAAGACGCGGTTACATTTTTTGCAATTAAAAGCATCGAAAATGTTACACGGGTGTGTACTTATGCCGCTTTTTTGCGCATCATTGAGCTTGTGTTTGATCCTGATCGACCTTTTGCTGTTTTCTTAACCTTAAGAGGAAAATGCCGAGGCAAAGTAGGGATGCCAGGGCGATGCAGATGTTGCTGATGCCCATGGAGAGGCCGGCGGCCTCCGCGCCGATCTCCTCGTGGAAAGTCTGGAGGTACCAGAGAATTGGGATGCGGAACAAGAAGACTCGGCTAATGTTGAGGAGCATTGTCATCTTCGTTTTTCCGTAGCCGTAAAGCACACCGAGAACGGCGGCATTTACAGCGAGCGCAAGTATGGAGAGTGAGTCGTATCGATGGATCGACTTGATCAGAAGGAGAAACTCGGCGGCACCGTCGGCAAGCTCGTTCTGATTATAGAGGCCGATGATGGCATCCTGAAGTATGAAGCGGATAAGCACGTAGCCGATGATACCGAGAACACTGGCCATCACGAAGGAATAGCTGAACGTTTTGATAGCGCGCTTGTGATTGCCGGCGCCGAGGTTCTGGCTGATGATGGTAGACGTACCCTCCTCGAGCGAGTTGATGGGGGTGGTGGCAAGTGCATTAACGTTGTTGGAAACACCCAAAGCACCGACAACAAGCGGACCGTAGGCCTTACACATGCTATTGACACTCACCTTACCGAATGAGAAAATGAACTTACCGAGGAAAATAGGAAACGACATGGCCGCTACCCTCTTGCAAACGGAGGGGTTGAGCTTAAATTCGCTGATACGTATAGCAAAAACGTTGTCGCGACGGAGCATCATAAGCAAAAGGACACCAAACATCACCGCCTGACCTATCATGGTGGCTATCGCAACCCACATAATGTCCTTCTTTTCCATACCCCATATAAAGAGAACGGAAAGCGAAAGCTTGATTATCATCGCAAGAATGTTCAGCCAGAACATCGTTTTTGTGTTTCCCTTGGCCTTTTGCATGGCAATGAAAACGCTGTTGTAAAACATGAACGCGAGCGTCATTATCTGGACGGTAAAATAGCTCGTGCCGATAGCGATAAGCTCATCAGACACACCGGAGATGCGCATGATCGGCACTGCGAGCGGCAGGCATACCGAAAGAAGCAGTGCAACGATAACAGTGGATAGCGAGATTATCTGATTTGAGTGATAGCGCGCACCGTCCATATCACCTGCGCCAAAAAGTCTGGCGACAATTATTCCACCGCCGGCAGCAACACCCGCCCCCAAGGATGAAAGTAGGTGTTGTATTTGTGAGAGCGCGGCAACCGCGCTGACACTGGTGGGGTCGATCTTAGCAACTACGACAGCATCGATCACCGCATAGAACGAGTTAAATAAATTGTATAGGAAGATGGGGGCGCAGATGCTTATGATAGCCTGTACGAGGCTGCCGTTAAGTATCCTTTCCCTTCTCCTTAAATCCTTTTCACTGATCATAAGGTCACCTGTATTTTGGAAAAGCGGGTTATCTCTTTCCTTCCCACTCGGCCATAAATTCGTCAATAAAATCCTTCATGTATGCCTCACGCTCACGAGCGATACTGAGGGCGGTTTCGGTATTCATAAGTGCGGTCAGCTTAAAAAGCTTCTCGTAAAAATGGTTGACGGTCGTGGACTCGCTCTTCACGTACTCTTCCCTGGTCATATTCAGGTTCGGCTTTACGTCGGGATGATACATATGCCTGTTGCGGTTGCCGCCGTATGCAAAGGCGCGAGCGATACCGATAGCGCCGAGAGCATCGAGGCGGTCGGCATCCTGAACACACTTGCCCTCAAGAGTAGTGGGGGCTGTGTCATTGTCACCAAATGAAATCTCGCGGATTATCCGACAAACAAGCTCGGCAGTCCCCTCGTCCACGTCGTTTGAGGCAAGGAAGCTGCGCGCGTTCGCCTGTGTTTTATAGGTGTCGGGCGACACCTTTCTGTCATCGACGTCATGCAAAAGTGCGGCAAGCTGCACAGTCTCGACATTTGCGCCCTCGCGCTCGGAAATATGCGTCGCGACCTTAAAAACGCGCAACGTATGAAAGAAATCGTGACCGCTGTACTCATTTTCAAGTCTTTCCTTCACGTAAGACAGCGCACGTTCGATCAACCAAGATGCCATCTTCTACCTCCCCTTGTTATACCCGGAGAACAAAGCTCACCGCTTTAATTATCTCTATTTTACCACGATTTCGCAAAAATGTCAACGCGCACGCGAATTGCTACGATTGCACGTAAAAGGCCTGCAAGCACAAAAGCGCTTGCAGGCCCGGTTTTTACCCGTTGTATCAGTATGCTACTACAATGGAGTAGAAATAATTGTTTCCTCCCTCGGGAGTAATGGTGACGGTTACGTCAGCGGTCGCGGTATAGGTGTACTCCGCGTCGGTAACGGTTTCACTCAGAGAGCCGTCAGCGATGGTGTAGCTGGTATATCCGGGATAACCGTTGATCGTAAGGGTCGCACCCGCCTTAAGGATGATGGTGATAGTACCGTTCTTAACCTGTGAGTTATTGCCACCGTTGTCGGCAACAGTAACGTTTTTAAGGTCGATCGCGTCAGGAGCCTCCTTGTAGTTTCCTGAGCTACCAAAGGTAACGGTGAAGCCCTCGGGAAGTACTGACACAGGATACGTAACATTGAAGGAGTAGAGGTAGTTGTTTGAGTTTGCTGCGGTAATGGTTATACAAACGTCCTCGGTTGCGGTGTAGGTATAGGTTATGTCGGTCACAGTAACCTCATCCTTACCGTCAGTGATGGTGTAGGAGGTATAATTAGGATAGCCGTTGACCGTAAGGGTTGCGCCTGCCTTAATGAGGAAGCTGAAGGAGCCGGAGGATATCTGAGTGTTGTTACCACCGTTATCGCGTACGTTTGCCGCGGTGAAATCGATGCCTGAGTCCTTATAGTTTCCTTCGCTGCCGAATGTGATCTCGGTGCTTTCGTATATTTCGGCGGGCTTTGTTACCTCGATGTAGGTGATGTAGGACTTGTTATATGCAGGAGCCTCGTCACTTCCAACGTTAGCCGCCCTGATGGTTACCACGGTGGGCTCAGTGGTGGTGAATACGTAGCATGCATTTGCATCGATGGAGATGCGATGCACACCGGCATATACCTCGAGAATACCGTAGCTAGTATCAAATCCCTTGATGGTCACGGTCGCGTGTGCGCCTACCGAGAAGGTGATCTCGGAATCGGAGCTAAGCTGAGCGCCGCCGGAGTGAGTCTTGCAGGTACCCAGGATAACAATGTTATTGGTGGATGCAAGAATGCCGGTAACGTCACCCTCTACACTTGCGCCGCCAAATACGTACCTGCCATCCTCAACGGGACAGATTATCTCTATCTTCTGGAGGTAGTTGTTAGAAAGACCGGTATAAACAACGGTGCAATCCTCGGTTGCGATGTATGTTGTGATCTCATTATAGGTGGTGAGTCCGCTCTCGCCTGCCTTACCGATAGTGTAGGATGCATAGCTGGGATTCGCATAAGGAATAACCTTAACAACTGTTCCTGCCTTTACGGGGAAGGAGATGGTTCCCTGTATCTGGTACTCTGCACCGTTGAGGCGGAAGCTACCGTCAAGGGTAACTCTCGGGTTGTTTTCAACAGCTGCATATCCGTCAGCATTAGTGAAATCGAGAACAGTGTTGGTAGTGATCTCAGCAGCTGCGTCAGGATCCTCGTAGGTTACGGTAACGGTAGCAGTCTTGCCGCCGTAGGCAAATACAACGTCATACGAGCCGGCAGCACCTGCATTAACCGCACTCTGATCGATTTCGTAGCCATCTACTGCTACGAAGGTATTGTCGGAGTAGTATGCCTTTACGGTAGCGCCCTCAAGTGTGAGCTCATCACCCACCTTGTAATTGGTGTTCATGCCCTCAACCTTGATCTCGGTGAGCTGCGCACCCTCGGGAGCCTCCTCGCCGGGATTGATGATGATGGAGAAGAGATAGCAGTCACCGGTGGAAAGGATAACAACCTCGGTGTCCTCGGCAAAGTATTTTACCATGGTTGCTGCCGAAGTGCCAACACCGTTTACGGTGAAGAACTGGTAGTTGGGATAAGCCGCAACGATAACCTCGGTACCCGCCTTTACGTTAAGCTTGATGTAGGCGCCCTTCTTCATGTTGAGCGCGTTTGCATTCTGGTTCCATGCTACCTTGCCGTTCTCAGCACTGATGACAAGGTCGCCCCAGGTAATGGTCTCGCCGGTAGGAATGGAGGTCGCGGTATCAAATGTGTTGGAGGTACCGGTAGGACTGGACTCACCGTTGAAGTAGTAGTAGGATCTGTCATCCTCGGGAGTCTCGCCGGACTTGGGATCCCACGCGTCGAGGTAGGATACCTTGCCGTTGGTCTTGCCGAATATTACGGAGATATCGCTGTAAAGAGCAGCCTCAGTCTCGGTGAGCATGCGCATACCTGCAA
>JAZOWT010000085.1:0-28571 GCA_045659365.1 Eubacteriales bacterium
TTGCCGTTGTGTCACGGGGAATCGTGACCGTATACGTTTTTTTAGTGCCATTTGAGGTGTAAGACACGCCGAGTCGGCCGTTCGGGGTGGTTATATAGCCCTCAGCCGATCTGAGGTCGGAAATCTCGGCGGGAGAGATAATAACGCTGTTATATCCTGCGTCAAGCCCATCGTGGCGAATGCCGAGGATATACTCGTAAAGGCAGGCAGTCACCGCGCCGAACATCGGGTGATTAAACGAGCGGCTGACCTCGCCCCAATACTCGTGCAGGGTGGTTGCGCCGATCTTTACCCACCTGCCAAAGCCGTGTGGCTCGGTAGCGGTAAGAAGCCTGAATGCAAGATCACTCTCACCAATATCGAAGAGCTTGCGTGTGACGATCTCGGTGCCGAAGATACCGGTATCGTAATAGCCAAGATCATTGTAATGACGAACGAATTTATCGCGAGTGTTCTCTGTACCAAGGCCTATATCAAGAGCAAAGCCGTTTGCACCCTGCGCGTTTGCACAATAGCAGTCGTCACGGTCAAAATCGTTGAAATAAAATCTGTTTATAGCCTTTTTGAGTCCGGCTATTTTTTCTTCAAATACGGGAATATCCCCGTCCTTTCCTATCGCCTTTGCGATCTCGATAAGGCGGGTCAAGGCAACGACGTGGAAGTATGTATTGACAAAGGGTGTAGGCAGGGTCCACTTGACCGGCGGACACCAATCTCCAAGACACCAGCCGCCCTCCTTGTAGCTTGTGACCACGCCACACTCGCTATGCTCTTCAAGGAATCGGATATATTCAAGCATCTGCGGATAGTATTCGACAAGCGGTGAGGTGTCGCCGTAGAATTTATAAAACTCGTAGGGCACGGTGATTATTGCAATACCCCAACCGCCCGGGCCGCCACCGCAATAGAAGAAGGGGGAGGTATACTGTATGCGTCCGGTCTTTTTATCCTGACATCCGGCGATATCTCGCATCCACTTTTTGTAAAACTCACGGCCGCCAAGCGACATTATTGACGAGCGCGCGCAAAGCTGACCGTCACCGGTGTAGCCAAAGCGCTCGATGTGCGGACAGTCGGAGGGAATGCCGCGGTGCATATTTACAAGCTGGGTGTGAACGTAGGTCTGCCAGAGCCAGTTAAGCACGGGGTTATCGGAGCTGAAGTGAGAGTCGACGGGGACGTCGGCGTGAACAAGCTTAACGCCCTCGACCTCAATATCAGAGTCAACACGAAAATATCTGAAGGCATACCAGGTGAACTGCGGAAATATCTCGCGCACATCGCCACCCGTCACAAAGGTGAACTGCTGGCCGAAGACGTGATTGCCGTCTACGTCATTACCATCTTCATTCATCCCCTCGGAAAAGGTAACGTTCACACTTTCGATAAGTCCCTCTTTAGAGATTAAGACGGGATATCCGGTAAGGTTTTTGCCGGCGTCGTATACGGTATACTCGTCGCACTTATAAGCCACTGTCGGCTTTATATCTGCCTGCACTCTGTCACACGGACAGTCACAGAAGTCATAATCCGACTCAACAGGCTTTGATAATTTCACACGGGGCCACTCGGAGTCGTCAAAATCGGAGTCAAGGCAGTCCTCGCCCCAATCGGTATAATCGTGCGCCTCACCGGTATGGAGGTTGCTTTTTTTGACGTAGGATTGCTGCCAGCTTTCGGTGCCGTCGGAGACTATATCGTAGCTCTCGCCCTCGTCACTTGTGATAACGATACGGAATATCGCCTTTTTCTCACCCATGCTCTTTGCGGTGCCCCACACCTTTGTGTTGTCGTACCAGCCTGAGCCGACGTGCAAGGCAAGAGTGTTCTTGCCTTCTTTTATATATTCGGTTATATCGTATTCGCTCGCATAGATATGAAACGCAACAAGCTCCTCATCGACAGGCATGTCACACTTCTCATATTCAGAGTTCAAAGGAAGAAAAAGATCGTTTCCTACTCTTTTGCCATTCATATAGCAAACGAACGTGCCAAGACCGATAACGTAGAGCTTGGCGCTCTCGTTTCCCGAAAGCTCGATGCTTTTGCGAATGATCATACCACCCGCGAGATCATTATCGCTTGCGCTTATCCATTTTGCTTTGCCAAAAATTTCAGACTGCTTCATACATAACTCCTTACAACAAAGTAGTTTAACATTATTTTAATTTAAAGTAATACAAAAGTCAATAACAAATAAAAATATATTTGCTCCGAGGTCTATTGACTTAATGCGGCGAGCGGTATATAATTAAGAAAAAACAGAAAAAACGGTGTTGATATGAATTACTTTACAAAAAAAGCTAAATGGATAGGACTTGCAGAGGGTGGATTTTTTCCAACCAATTGCCCTGCTCCGGCTATCGAGCTGCGCAAGGCATTCAGACTTGATGTGCTGCCAAATACGGCAGAATGTCTGATACTCGGTCTTGGTCTTCACGTCCTTTATATAAACGGCAGACGTGTCGGTGACGACGTGCTATCCCCTGTATTTACCGCATACGATAAGCGCGCGCTTTACCTGCGCCACAATGTCACGGAGTATCTCACCGTAGGAGAGAACGTGATCGCTATAAAGCTTGGCAACGGATTTTTCAACGAAACGGTAATCGGGCATTGGAATGTACACCTCGCCTCTTGGAGAAACACTCCCCGTCTGCTTTTTGAGTTGTTTGCCAACAGTGAAAGCATTGTCGCAAGCAACACAGATTGGCGCGTGCGCAATACCGGAGCAACAGTACACAACGTTCTGCGAACCGGTGAATACTACGATGCAAGGCTCGAGGACGACTGGAAAAACGCAGAATATTGCGACACGGGGTGGCGCCTTGCTGCCGAGGTGCGCCCTGCCGGCGGTATCATCGAAGAAATGACGCTGCCGCCTGTACGCGAGTGTGAACATATAAAACCGATAGCAAAATGGGAAACCAGGCGCGGTGTGATATACGATTTTGGAAAGAATATCGCCGGCTACGTAAGCCTTGAGGCAAAGGCGCCCTGCGGAACTACCGTGTCGCTCACATATAGCGAGAAGCTTGACGGGAGCGAGCTCGACACCGAAAACGCGCGTTACATTGTCTACGCACATCCGTTTGCCGAGGATAGGTACACTTTTTCGGGTAACGGTGTTGAAAAATGGCGACCGGACTTTGTATATCACGGCTTCAGATACGTTGAGGCGATCTGGAGCGATGGAGATAGCCGAGAGCTTGATCTTACCGCACATTTCGTACATACCGACCTGAAAAGCAAGGGCGAGTTCACCTGCTCTGACGAGCTGATGTCATGGATATACGATGCGGGCATACGCTCATTCCTGTCGAATTACCAGGGGCATCCGCTCGACTGTCCGCACAGAGAAAAGAACGGCTGGACCGGTGATGCCGTCATATCGTCCGACTATGCCGCTTGCCTTTACGACATGAAGATACCGTACCTCAAGTGGATCGCTGATATGGAGGATGCACAAAGGATCAACGGTCAGCTCCCCGGCATCATTCCGAGCGCAGGTTGGGGATACGCGTGGGGTTCGGGTCCTGCGTGGGATTATGCAGCATTCTATCTGCCCTACGTTCTATACCGCGAAACCGGTGACAACGAGGCACTTATTGAGGCATACCCTGTTATGAAGCGCTATCTCGACTATGCCTCCTCACGCGAGGACGAAAACGAGCTTGTGTGCTACGGTCTGTCCGACTGGTGTCCACCGACGGAAATTGGCGACTGCAACATTATGGACAACCGCCTCTCCGACTCCTGCTACTACATGGATATGTGTAGGATAGCTTCCTGTACGGCAAAGGCGCAGGGAGATGTGAGCTTGGCTGAAAAATATGCCAAAAAGTCCGATAACATCAAGAAAAATATAAGAAAAATATATGCAACCGATGATCAAATAAAGTCACACGGGCAGGGGGCTCTCGCTTTTTTGCTCCACTTTGACGTCGTCAGTGGCGAGATGGCAGATGCAGTCGCAAGACAGCTTGCCGAGCTTGTCAAAAAGGATAACTACGTCCACAAGGTGGGTATCCTCGGAATGAAAGCGCTCCCCAACGTGCTCTCAAAATACGGCTACAACGATATTGCAATTAAGATGCTCACGCGTACCGATTATCCATCATACGGACATTGGAGAAGCCTTGGAGAAACCACACTGTGCGAAAAATGGGAGAACGTTTCCTCGCGCAATCACCATATGTACTCCGACGTCATAAATTGGATGATAAGAAATATAGCCGGTCTTCAGAACTCGGGCATCGCGTATGACAGGGCGACATTTGTTCCCGGCTTCTTTGCCGACTCCTGCTCAGCATCGGCAAGCACCGAAACACCTCGCGGCAAAATCGCTATCGCGTGGGAGAAAAACGGCGCTGACTTTACCGCCGATATCACAGTACCCGACGGAACCAAGGCAACCCTCGTCCTCCCCGGCACGACCATGTCTGTCAAAACGGGCACGATAAAAATCAAGATTTAACCTCGTAGGGACAGGCGTCCTCGACTGTCCGCGTGTTTACAAAATCACGGGACGCCCGGGAGGTCGTCCCCTACAAAAAAATATCCCCGATGGGCAATATAGCCTATCGGGGTTTGTTATTATTAAAGCAATTTTATGCCGGCCTTTTTACAGCCCTCTATTGTGTCCTTATCCCAGATGCTCGACTGCACCTCACCTATATGGGCAGAGCCCATCATAAGCATACAAAGACGGGACTGACCTATACCGCCACCAATGGTAAGCGGCAATTCACCGTTAAGAAGCATACTGTGGAAAGGAAGATCGCGGCGCTCATCACAGCCGCTCTCACGAAGCTGGCGGTCAAGCGACTCCTCATCAACGCGGATACCCATCGAGGATATCTCGAATGCAATTCCGAGCACCTCGTTGTAGAGAAGAATATCTCCGTTAAGCTCCCAGTCGTCATAGTCAGGCGCGCGTCCGTCATGCGGCTTGCCCGATGGGAGCTTCTTTCCTATTTGAGTAAGAAGCACCGTGCCGTGCTTTTTCGCTATCGCGTTTTCGCGCTCCTTGGGTGTCAGGTCGGGGTAAAGTGCCTCAAGCTCGGTAGTGCTGATAACGGTTACGTTACGGTTGATATTAACCCCAAGCTCGGGAAAATCCACTCGCAAAAGCTCGTTGGTATCGCAAATAACACCGACGATCTTCCTAACAGTTTCAGCCAGGTATTCGATCGTGCGCTCCTCTTTTGTGATGACCTTTTCCCAGTCCCACTGGTCAACGTAGATCGAGTGTATATTGTCAAGCTCCTCATCGCGGCGTATAGCATTCATATCAGTGTAAAGTCCGTCACCGAAGCCAAAGTTATAGCTCTTCAGAGCGAGTCTTTTCCATTTTGCTAAGGAATGCACGACCTGTGCGCTCTCACCGACTGCGGGCACGTCAAAGGTTACCGGACGCTCGTAGCCGTTAAGGTTGTCGTTAAGTCCCGAGCCCTCGGTAACAAAAAGAGGCGCACTTACGCGCTTAAGGTTAAGCGCCGCGGCAAGACGTGCCTGAAAGGTCTGCTTTATAAACGCGATAGCCTTCTGGGTTCTGTAAACGTCAAGCGGGGAGTGATAATTTTTCGGAATAAAAAGCTTGCTCATACTATTCTCCGTTCCTAAAAAAGCACAAGGGACCGCCATATGGCAGCCCCCGTGTCAAGTTTTCTTACTTTTTAAGCATTACGTCGTGATAACCGCCCTCGACGATAGAGGTCGCCGAAACGAGGGTCATCTTTGCCTTCTGCTGGAGCTCCTCAATAGTGATAGCACCGCAGTTGCACATGGTGGACTTTACCTTGTACAGAGATCTCTCAACGTTATCGTGCAGGGGGCCCGCATAGGTAACGTAGGAGTCAACACCCTCCTCGAAGGAAAGCTTTGCCTTACCGCCAAGGTCATATCTCTGCCAGTTTCTTGCTCTGTTAGAGCCCTCGCCCCAGTACTCCTTAACGTACTGACCGTTAACAAGAGTCTTAGGTGTGGGAGACTCGTCAAATCTTGCAAAGTATCTACCAAGCATCATAAAGTCAGCACCCATAGCAAGTGCAAGAGTCATGTGATAGTCGTGAACGATACCACCGTCAGAGCAGATCGGAACGTAGATACCGGTCTGCTTGTAGTACTCGTCACGAGCTGCAGCAACCTCGATAACTGCGCTTGCCTGTCCACGGCCAATACCCTTGGTCTCACGGGTGATACAGATAGAGCCGCCACCGATACCAACCTTGATAAAGTCTGCACCGGCCTTTGCAAGGAACATAAAGCCCTCACGGTCAACGATGTTACCTGCACCGATCTTTACCTTATCGCCGTACTTTGCACGAACGAACTCGATGGTCTTCTTCTGCCATACGGTATAGCCCTCGGAGGAGTCGATACAAATAACGTCTGCACCAGCCTCAACGAGTGCGGGAATTCTCTTTTCATAGTCACGGGTATTTACACCTGCGCCAACGATGTAGCTCTTGTTCTTGTCAAGAAGCTCATCGGGATTTTCCTTATGCTGTGCGTAGTCCTTGCGGAATACGAAGTACTTAAGGTTGCCCTTCTTATCAACGATGGGAAGAGAGTTAAGCTTGTTTTCCCAGATGATGTCGTTAGCCTTTTTAAGGGTAGTACCCTCGGGAGCAACAACGAGCTTTTCAAGGGGAGTCATAAAGGTGGAAACCTTTTCATCGCCATTCATACGGCTTACGCGGTAGTCACGACCGGTAACGATACCGAGAAGCTTACCGTTAGGAGTACCGTCCTTGGTAACCGCCATAGTGCTGTGACCATTTCTTTCAGCAAGCTCAAGCACGTCGGCAAGGGTGTTGTCGGGAGTGAGGTTAGAATCACTGACAACAAAGCCTGCCTTGTAGTTCTTTACTCTCGCTACCATAGCCGCCTCGTCCTCGATGGACTGGTTGCCATAGATAAAGGATATGCCACCCTCTTTAGCAAGGGCGATAGCCATTCTATCATCCGAAACAGACTGCATGATTGCAGAAACCATCGGAATGTTCATCATAAGGGGACACTCTTCCTCACCCTTTCTGTACTTAACAAGGGGGGTGCGGAGAGAAACGTTAGCAGGAATGCATCTTTCGTCGGTGTAACCGGGAATAAGAAGATACTCGCTAAAGGTATGAGAAGGTTCGTTAAAATAGGTAGCCATTTTTCGTCCTCACTTTATATTATACTTCATTTTAAATTATTGATGTATATTTTAGCACACAGATCTAAATATGTCAATACAGGCGAGCAAAATTAACCTTTGTAATTGTCAAGCACCTTGATGTACTCGATCACGGGCTGATCGTTTCTGTTTTGGATCATACCGTTGCCGTATGCCTGCCAGATGTACGGATTGGTCTCGTAGTACTCGTAATACATCGTTTTGGGCATTCCGAGCTCGGTGATCTTGTGAACGGTTTTAATGCCGTCTACAACGTATCCGAATGCGGCGTACTTGCCGTCAAGAGATGCTCTTGCATCGGCGTTGCAGATAAAGAACTGGCTGGACGCAGAGTCGGGCTCGGTGGTGCGCGCCATGGATATAACGCCTTCAATATGCTGTATATCGTTCTTATGACCGTTTTCGTCAAACTCGCCCTTGATTGTGGGCAATAACGCCTCACCGGTTTCGGGTGCGCCGCCCTGTATCATAAAGCCCTCCATGATACGATGGAAGGTAAGACCGTTGTAAAATCCACGCTCAACAAGAGAAATAAAGTTAGCAACGGTAATAGGCGCGGTGGTAGCATCGAGAAGCACTACCATAGTGCCGCAATCCTTGACCTTGATCTCAACGTACTTAATATCTCTGCCCTCGATGTCACGGGTCTTGGCATACTCACAGCCGTCTTTGCCGCAGGATACGAGCATAACGGGCAAGGTAAAGAGCATTACGAGTGTCAAAGCAAATGCAATTATTTTTTTCATAAATAGTTCCTTTTTATATATTTTGTGTTATAAACATTTCAACGGCCATATATCCTCCGATACCGCCCATCTTGGAGGCAGTGTCGGTTTTTATAAGCGAATCGAGGGAATCGGAGAGTCTCTTTGTACCCATTTTCTTTGCGGCACTCATATAAAGCTTCAGCCTGTACGGATGGAACTTCATTATCTCCGCGATATCCTCGGCAGATCTGCCCTCGTCGATCAGAAGTGATACCGACAAAAGCTCGCCGTACGTCTTAGCAAGCTGGGCCAGTACGACCTGCGGCTCTACCCTTTGTTGGCGCATATCAGTCAGAGCGAGGAAGGCCTTTTCCATATTTTTTTCGATTATAGCATTCGAGATTGCGAACGCGTCACACTCAACCGTGGTGGAGCATATATCGTTTACGTCGGCAACCGTAACCGCGCTCTTACCGTTTGCCTTGGCATAGGCACAAAGCTTGGTGAGTTCGTTTGAAAGCACCTGCATCGAGTGTCCGACTCTGAAAAGCATCGCCTGTACTGTCTGCACGTCAACTGCTATCCCCTCGGCATCAAAGTGTTTTTTAAGCCATGAGAGAAGCTGTGCATCGGTGGACTTATCGAAAACAAGGATATCAAATCCTGCCGAAAGCTTGGTGTAAAGCTTGGAGGGGCGCTTGTCGGTTCCGGTGTCAAATCCGTCGGTCAGTGCAGTGATCGCCACGATTGCATAAGGGTAGTCCTCACGAGCCTCGAGAAGCTCGAGAAGCAGTGATCTGTCGCTCTCCTTCATCTTATCAAGGTCGGCGTGGCGCCATTCGATAAGCTTATGATCCGACATCATCGGAGGGGCATAAAGCGCATCACGGAATGATGCTATCGTAAACTCCTGTCCGTCAAAGACCGAGTGGTTGAACATCTCAAAGGCATCGTCGGTAAGCACCGCGCGTGAAAGCTCGGTACGGTAGTGGCGCTTGAGGTAGTCCTCCTCACCTGCGAAGATATACCAGCCACCGATATTTCCGCTCTTTAATCTGGCGCGAAAGTCGTTAAGCGTCATACCACGGCCTCCGCAATGGTTATGGTCATACGTACGTTTTTCTCTGCGCCACCCACGTTCATATCGTAGATTATAGTGAGCTTACCCCCACTGCGTGTCAAATTATTACGTATTTTTTTGGTAGTTATCGAGGCATCAAAGGAATACGGAGGTATCTTGTAAAGGGATTTTGTCACCTCTCCCTCGGCAAACATGAAGTCCGACTCGATCGCACCGGTGCGACGTACTCTGACGTGTCCTTCCGCTATGGTGATATCGCTCTTTATCGGCCCACCCTCACTTTTTTCCTCATACGAGAGGCGCATAAGTCCGCCGCGCTCGACCAGAGTGGCGGTATATTCATTTTCGCATCTTTCAAATCCCTCGGCCGCACCGAGCGATGGGTCACAAATGACCGACTCAACGATTACCCTGCACTCACTCACAGCATCGCACTCCTCTCTGTAATTTAAAAATAACTGTTGCCGCCGGGTAAACCCGGCCGCAACAGTATAAAGGCATAATGATATTATTTATTCCTCTTGGAAAGGTTATACTTACTGCGAGGATTTACAAATTCGCGCCAGTCAAGACTGCCCGACTCAAGTGCGGTAACAAGCACCTCGGCGGTAGCGATGTTGGTAGCGAGCGGAACGTTATAAGCATCACAAAGGCGCAGAAGACGTTCCTCAGCCGCATAGACCTCCATAGAGGGGTCGGTGCTTCTGAAATAGAAAACAACGTCTATCTCGTTGAAGGAAATGCGAGATGCTATCTGCTCGGTTCCGTCACCGCCCGAGAGAAAGCTCTCTATCTCAAGCCCGGTAGCGTCGGAAACGTATCTGCCGGTAGTATGTGTCGCACAAATATGATGCTTCGCGAGGGTTGCGCAATACGCGATGCAGAACTGTGCCATCAGTTCTTTTTTGTTGTCGTCGGCTATAATAGCGATATCCATTTGCATTCATCCTTTCACGTCTTAGGTCGAAAAATACAACTATTTTAAGAAGTCATATATTAAATATATGGTATATTATAACACCCTTTAAAATATTTGTCAATCAAAATAATGGAACTTTTTTAAAAGTTTCAGACGCACGTGTACAAACGTGTGCATTTGTCTATTATTCTGCTTTTTCGGGTGCTTTTGGATTTATATCAACGTGATAAATTTAAAAAATATTTAAAAAGGTAGTTGTAAATGTCGAAAAAATGTGTTAGAATAGTGTTTCAATACGCAAAGATATTTTTTGCTTTTACTTTTTCGAGGTGATAAATAGATGAAAAAATTCAAGACGATAGGCGTACTCACGTCGGGTGGTGACGCTCCCGGTATGAACGCGGCCGTAAGAGCCGTCGTGCGTACCGCGATAAGCAACGGCGTTGAGGTCGTCGGTATATACAGAGGATATTCGGGACTTATAAGCGGCGACATCAAGCCACTTGGCCTGCGCGACGTTTCAAACATTATGAACAAGGGCGGTACGGCGCTTTATTCCGACCGTTGCCCCGAGTTCAAGACCGAGAAGGGCCTTGCCAAGGGTATTGCAACCTGTCGTGAGTTCGGCATTGACGGCATTATTGCCATCGGCGGCGACGGCACGTTTATGGGTGCGACCAAGCTTACCAACCACGGCGTTCCCTGCATTGGTATTCCCGGCACTATCGACAATGACATTTCCTCCACCGATGCTACTATCGGATTTGATACCGCGATGAACACCGTTATCGACCTTGTTGACAAGCTTCGCGACACGTGTGAATCTCACGCGAGATGTAACGTAGTTGAGGTTATGGGTCGCGGTGCAGGTGATATAGCGCTTAATGCAGGTATTGCATCGGGTGCTACCGCAGTTGTTGTACCCGAGTTCCCTATTGATGACACTGAGATCTGCAGAAAGATCTCTGCATCCCGCAGACAGGGTAAGCGTAACTTCATCGTTCTCGTTTCTGAGGGTGTTGGCTCAGAGTATGCGCCCGCACTTGCAGAGAAGATCATGATGCACACCGGTGTTGACACCAAGTTCGCACGTCTTGCACACGTTGTCCGTGGCGGTAACCCCACTCTTCGCGACAGAGTTATGGCATCTGAGATGGGTACCTTTGCAGTAAACGAGCTTCTTGCAGGCCGCTCTGACATCGTTATCTGCCAGCGCAACGGCAAGATCGTTTCCACCGACATTAACTACGCGCTCAACCTCGACCGATTCTACAAGGGCAAGGTCACAAAGGAAGAGCTGCTGGAGAAGTTTGACGAGGCGACTGTTGAAAAAATGTGCGCCGAGGCTGCAGAGCGCCGCAATCACATCGAGTGGCTTTACAAGGTAGAGCAGACAATTTCGCTCTAATAAAACGGACAGTCTGGGTAGCGAAGCGGCGCGAGCGCAATGAATGACAACGCGGTGCGTTGTCAGAACGCGAGCGTGACCGAACCGCAGTAGACCGCCTGTCCCTACGATAGAAAAAAGGACGAGAATTTCTCGTCCTTTTTTGTTTTTAATATACGATTCTCAACATCTTAAAGTCTGACATGGGAGTCGTGAATTCAAGCACCTCGCCATCATATTCAAACGAAATAGGTGTGCCGTCAAGACAGTCACAGACGGCGCTCGGCTTCCGGCATTTCACCTTGATCGGAATATCGAGCGACCTTTTGTACTCATCGTACGTGAGATCGCAAAGTGATATGAGGCTCTCGCTCTCCGACTCGAAGATAACCGCCTCAACCGAGGGACTTGCGGTTATGTCATACTTCTTGGTGACGTTGGAGAGAACTATGCCGCCAAATATATCACCAAAGGCGCGGCGGTTGTCATATTCAAGCTCCGCGGCACACCAAATAACCCTTCCGCGACCGTATTTTCGCTCTACGTATGCCGGAAATTCGGTACATTTCCAGGGCGGACAGGAGTGTATCGATGCAAAGCGGGTATTATCATCAGGCTCAGCATAAGGGAGAGAAACGGTGGCCTTTACGTCACCGACTACCCCCTCAAGCATGGGGAGATAATAGGTCAGGGGGAGCGGATACGAGGCATTAAACTCACCAAAAACATCCTCCGCGCCCGCCTTGGGGCTTATATAAACCCTTGCACCCTGCTGAACGGGGCGCTTTTTTGTATCTCCGTAGGTCTTACCCACTACCCGTGCGTCAAAAAACGCCTTTATGAGTCGGGAGTCGGACGCACCGGAGAGGTAAAGCGTGCCGCCGTTTTCAACGTAATCGATAAGCTTCATGGGCTCGTCGTTTTCAAAATCTCTGAGGCTTGGCGCGATGACGATCTGATATTTTGAAAGGTCGTCAAGCGAGCCGTTTGACACCACCGAAACAGGAACGTGGCGCTCGACAAGACGTCTTACCGCACCGATAGCACAGGTCTTGTTATAGCGATCGGATCCGTCCTCGGCATACATCGTGCGACTATCAAAATAGACCGCAGCCTCGGCATACATTTCACCCCTGTTCATATAGGTCTCGTACGGGATCTGCCTGTCGAATGCCGCGCCAACGCGATCGTAAACGCGGGTGTCAAGAGTGCCGATCGGGTCGATCGCATCAATTATCAGAGATGCGCCGTGGTGCGCCGCAGTGAGCAGTATCTCTCGCTCGAGTGCGCCCTGCGGCTTGGTTATCGTATGCTCTCGGAGTGTTCTGTCGCATCGGCAGGTCATGTACTCAAAGGGCTGATTTTTGGTAACGCCGTAATAGTACTTGCAAGCAAAGGAATGGGAGTAAAGATCACCGTAGAGGTCACCGCCGGTGAACTCGCTTTCGTCATTTATCCCCTCGGTTGAGCCACCGAGCCAATCACATCCGATGACCGCGGCATAGTTAAACTCAACGGTCACCCACGGCATCACACTTATGGTGTAATCCTTTACAAAACGGACAAAATCGACCATCCAATCCTGTCTTGCCCTTGCGAATTTACGCCACACGGGGTCAGACCAATCGAGATTTTCAGGAAGCTTCGTTCCCGTCTCGCGAAGAAACCTTTCCTGGCAGGAGTCACAGTGACACGCAAGCTCCCAATAGGGCATATCGTAGAAAAGTCCGTCAATATTTTTGAACTCGCGGGCAAGCTCGTCGATCTGCACCTTAACAAATTCACGATAGTCAAGATTGTTCGGACAGCAAAGTCCATAGCGCTGACCGCGGTCGCGCCAGGTTGTGCCGTCAGGGTATTTCATCTCCCATTCGGGATGCATCTCGATCGCACAGTTGTTGAAAACAAGACTGTAATATCCGACAACTCTCATACCGCCCGCCTTACACTTATCGATAAGGCGCTTAAGCTCGTTTTCACCCTCAAGAAAATGCTTGTGGGTGCGGGCAGACTCGGTCGGGTAGTTGCAGAGTCCGGTGTGAGACTGCAGATAGATCATCGGACTTTGAATTTTAGCTCTGACGAGGTTGTCGTAATATTCGTCGGCATTGAACTTTGACAAAAACAACTCGTCAGTATCGTTTATATGCATATCCGTCAGCTGACGACGGTATATGCCCTCGTACCATTTTTTCATTTGTACACCCTCTCAAGATCGGGATTTTCGGCAAAGTGCTTGAGCATAACGATCGGCTCGCTCGCGCTTTCGTTTGTTATCGTAACACCGCGCTCTGCGGCATCAGCGGTAACAAAATACTCGTCATACGTGAGCTGACCGTATCTGATAAGCGTAGGGGTTTCAACAGGCTGACCGCCAAACTTGCCGTGACCCTGAAGCATTATCATACCGTATGCGGCACCGTCCTTGATCGTAACGGTCTTGCCGGGGTATACCGTCAGTCGCTTTGCTGAGGCGAGCTTGCTCTTGTAGCAGACCCACTCCTCCTTGTGCGCATCCGACTCGCTGTCGACTATCGGGCACATAAATCGATTCTTTTTAAAATCGGGATCGACGTTGAGATCCCAATCTATTACGTCCACAAGGTAATCAAAATTGCCCTTCTCCTCATCGGGACAGTTCTTCCAGAGCAGATCCTCGCCAACGCACTGACCACCGTAAAGCACCGACTGATACATCGCGTAAACGTCGGAAGCAAACTGCGGCTCGTAGGTACAAAGGCTGGCGGGTGCGTGAAGCACTCCTGGCGGCACGTCCCATCCCGTATCAAGCTCTATTTTGTACGCCTGCGAAAAGTCGAGCAGGTGGTTGTCGCCCTTGCTAAAATTCTCAAGACACTCCTTGATCTGCGTCTTGGTGCATTCGGGATTAAGACCAAAGAAGGTGAATGGAAATTCGCCGCCGTGATTGTTCATCTGCGCGGGAAAGAAATACATTTCCGGCTTGCCCGATGCGCCGACGCGTGCGGCGTGCTCGTCACGGTGGTGTATGTGATGAGGCAAAGGACCCGCATTGTCAAAAAATTTCGAGAACATCGGCCACCCGTGATACTTATTCCAAAGATCCCCTATCGCCCTTGCGCCAAGCTCGTCAATCAGATCACGAAGGAGCATCTCTTCGCTTCCATCGGCGGAAACGACGTAGCTGAGCCCCTCGTCCTCGGGAGTGTCAGGACCGTTCTCCGCCCAGGTAGTCGAGGCAAACCAACGCTCGTCAATGCCACCACGCTCGAGTCCCAAAACGTAGTAATCGTCGGGATGAAGCTTTATACGCTTTCCGGGACGGCAAAAGCTTCTCGGTACCCAAGTAGGCTTCAAGCGGAGTATACCGCCTGACTCTTTTAACAGTTTTTCGCTCAATTTCATTATCATCTCTCCTGTCTTTTTAGATAAAATCCTCGCAATTTAAGTATACCACGTGACAAACGGGACAAAATATGATATAATATATCCAAAAACATTGTTTTTGTGCAAAAATGGAGAAAATGAATTATGGATATAAAGTACAACAAGAAAAAGCTGGCAAGCGCACTCGAGGACGTTTATTCCCTGCTCGGCGTGCCGATAAGCATCTTTGACCGCGACTTTGCATTCGTCACCTCGTATCCTCCCGAAGGATATCTTACCGATTTCTGCAAAATGATAAGAGAAGACCCTACCCGTGCAGCGAAATGCCGACAATCCGATGAGGAATCGTGTGCCGCTTGCAAGCGCGAAAACCGCACCTTTTCATATCTGTGCCACGCGGGAATACGAGAAACCATTACCCCCATACGCTTTGAAAATCTTATTATCGGTTATATAATGTTTGGCGAATACCGCACGGATTCGGAAGCGCCAGACGTCACGAGCTACGCCACAGAAAACGGAATGAATGCACGCGCGCTTAAGGGCGCGTACGGAAGGCTGCGCATACTTGATAAAAAGCAGGTAGCGGCAACCTGCAACATACTTGAATCCCTGATACTTAAGTTCTGGCTGACAGATGCAATACTTTTAACGAGCGACGATATAGCCGACAGAGTAAAAAGCTTTATAAACGATAATCTGCACGAATCTCTCACGGCGGAATATATATCTAAAAGTCTGCTTATCGACCGTCGGCAGCTGTACACCGTATTTCGCTCAAGCTTCAACACATCGGTAAAGCAATACGTACTGGACAAAAAAATAAGCAAAGCCAAAGCCTTGCTCACACAAACCAAATATTCAATAACCGAGATAGCCGAAAAGTGCGGATTTTCCGACTACAATAACTTTATCCAGCGCTTCAAGAAAGCAACGGGGCTTACTCCTCTTAAATACAGAAAAGAAAGCACGACTCGCGCGTGAGTCGTGCTTTCTTTTCATCAAATCTTCGTTTCGTTAGCGATCTTGACGAGGATCTTTACAAGCTTGGGGTCAAATTCCTCGGGTACAAACGTTACACGGGTGGCGCTGTTGCCTGTGAAGAAGCGGTAAAGGACAAGACCTGCAAGGTATTTGCCATATTTCGCGGAGAGGTGGAATGTATCGGACGCGGTAAGTGTCTCACCACCGACTCTGATATCGAACTCGGGGGTGTTGAAGCCCTTGTATACCGCAACACCGGACGGAATTATATCAAAGCCGTATTTTCCGGCTATCCGCTTTGCGGTATTATCGATCATGCGCTCCATAAGGTCGGTATCGTTGTTGTAATTTGCATAACCGGGATGCGTGCTTCCGTAGTTATAGGGCCAGGTGCGGTGGAACACTATGCGCGCATTCGGGCGGTATTTTCTAATCTCGGCAATCACGGTATCGATATAGGGAAAGTAGCTTTCGTAAATGCCCGACTCTGAGGACACCTGCTGTACGCTGACGATGTCCCATTCCTCGCAAAGAAGTGCAGACTTGATGCTTGTCATGGCGATTGCCTTGCTGTCAACCTGATACTCGTATGCAGGTCTGTCGTTTTCAATATTCTTTGCATGAGTTTCGAGTGAGCAGCCGCCGATGTAAAGGTTACGTACAAACAGCTTTCCGTCCGAGATTTCCCTTATGTATCTTGTGGCGTTAGCCGAAAAGCTATTTCCTATAAAAAGTATTTTCATCATTCTACCCTCCCAGGTGTTTTTTCTTAATTATACTCCCTGCGCCGTCAAAAGTCAATAATATAAAAAATATAAAAAAGGTATTGACAACGGCACAAAAAAGTAGTATTATAAACGGGATTTGAGAATTACTCTCAATTTGGATTTTAACAAAAGGGATATATAAATGACTTATAACACCGAAAAAAGATCGGAGATCACCGCGTTTCTTAAGGCGTCGCCCGACCGCACGTTTACAGTCGATGAGATCGTGGCGGCGGTATGCCCCGACGGAAGTGCAAGAAGCACGGTTTACAGAATAGTATCGAAGATGGTTGGCGAGGGAAAGCTTCGCAAGATCACCTCCGAGCTTTCAAGACACACGACCTACCAGTACCTCGGCGAGCACGGATGCTGTGAGCATTTGCACCTCAAGTGTAAGGACTGCGGCAGACTTATCCACCTTGATGAGGAAACCTCGCATCTCCTCGAAGAAAAAATAATGTCAAACGGACACTTTGCAATTGACGAGGGCGCGATGCTATTCGGCAGATGTGAGGGCTGTTTAACCGGCGCGAGAGGAGGATCACACGCATGACTGCACTTCTCCACGCACATACATCAACCGAGGGCGCAAGCCTTTTTATGGCGGTGCTGAACGACGTGGTGCTTGATGCACTGATCGACACACTGAAGATAATACCCTTTCTCTTCCTTACCTACCTGCTTATGGAATTCATCGAGCACAAGGCATCCGGACGTACTGTCGCCATGCTTGAAAAATCAGGAAAGGCAGGGCCCGCTATCGGCGGACTTCTCGGTGCTTTGCCGCAGTGTGCATTCTCGGCAGTGGCGGCAAATCTTTACACGGGTAGGGTTATAAGCCTCGGAACACTCATCGCAGTCTTTCTCTCGACCTCCGACGAAATGCTCCCGATAATGATAACCTCGGGCGCCTCGTGGAAGAGTATAGCAATCATACTCGGCTACAAGCTTACAGTTGGTATAACAGTCGGCTTCCTGATCGATCTTGTCATGCACCTGTTAAGACGCGACAAGGAAAGGATCGACATCGACGAGATCTGCGACAATGACAACTGTCACTGTGAAAGAGGTCTGATCTTCTCCGCGCTTCACCACACTCTTACAATTTCCGCATTTATACTTGCCGTCACCCTTGTGATCAACGGACTTGTATTCTTTGTCGGTGAGGAAGCGCTCGGCAATATGATGAGCAGTATTCCTGTTTTGTCCCACCTGATCGCGGCAATTATCGGCCTTATTCCCGGCTGTGCAACCTCGGTTGCCCTGACAACTCTCGGTCTTGAGGGAATAATCACAGGCGGCACTATGATGGCGGGCCTGTTCTCCGGTGCCGGAGTCGGTGTGCTTATTCTTGTAAGGCTCAACCGCCGTCTCAAGGACAACCTCATAATCATGAGCCTGCTTGTGGGTACCGGCTTTGTATTCGGATTGCTCTTTGACCTTTTCAATTTTGCAGAACTTATTGCATAAATTTAACTATTTCAAGAAAAAATATTTACACAAGCATGTTTGTGTGATAAAATGAGTAAAAATACTCTTGCTTTACAGAATGGAGATCAACATGAAAAAGAAACTTGCTATCGTTGGCTACGGCGGTCAGGGTGCATGGCATGCACAAAAGGCGCTCGCGAGCGACGTTATCGAGCTTGCGGGAATATATGACATCAGCGAGAAGAGAGTCAATGCGGCGATCGAAAACGGAATTCACGTTTACGAGTCCCTTGAGTCCCTCGTATCCGATCCTCAGGTAGACATCGTGCTTTGCGCGACACCCAACGACGTACATAAGGACATAGTTATAGCGGCTTTGTCAAACAAAAAGCACACCGTATGCGAAAAACCCGTATCTCTCACCGTTGAGGACTTTGACGATATGGTTAAGTGCGCAGAGGAAAACGGCGTTCTCTTCACCGTTCATCAGAACCGCAGATGGGACGTTGACTTCCTTGCTATAAAGAGCCTTATCGAGTCCGGCGAGATAGGTGAAACCATCAGCATTGAGTCGCGTGTTCACGGCTCACGCGGTATTCCCTCCGACTGGAGATGCCACAAGCAGTACGGCGGCGGCATGATCCTTGACTGGGGTGTACACCTCATCGACCAGATGCTTCAGCTTATTCCCGAGAAGATCACAAACGTATTCTGCGAGATCACCAACATCACCACCGACGAGGTTGACGACGGCTTCCGTCTTTACCTTACCTTTGAGGGTGGAAAGCGTGCAACCGTTGAGGTTGGTACGTATAACTTTATCGCAATGCCCCGCTTCTATATGCAGTCGCGCTCGGGTAGTGCATACATCGAGGACTGGCAGAAGAAGTGCCGCGTAGCAAAGCTTAAGGCATGGTGCGAAAAGGAGGTGCTTCCCGTACAGACTGCGGCAGGCATCACCAAGACGATGGCACCGAGAGACGAGATCACCATTGACTCGTACGAGATCGAGCGCCCTGTAGCAGACGTGCACGACTTCTACCGCAATTTCACCGCCGCAATGGACGGCAAGTGCGAGCAGCTCATCAAGAACTGCGAGGTAAGACGCGTGCTTCTCGTTATGCAGGCGGCCTTCAAATCGGCAGAAAACCTTGAATCTCTCAAAGTAAATATCTAAGAAAATCTTACACGGGGTGACTCCAATGGCTTGGAGTCACCTTTTTATTACCGCTTCATAGGATAATTATGATTATGGAAAATTACAAAAAGAAAGCAATCACTCTTATATCGAACCTCTTACTTGAATACAAAAGCGACCCGACCGTTGTGGCACACTACCCCGCAAAAACCGAGATAATGAAGCGGGATAAATACACCCTGCCACACGGCAAGCCGGAGGCACACGGAATGGACTCCGGAGCACTTGCGGATCTTTTGCGCTCGCTGGAAAACGAGCCGTCACTCAACCTGCATTCGATAGTCATCACTAAGGACGGAGTGGTGGTTGCCGAGGCATCGGCACCGGGATACGACACGAAGCTCCCACACCTCTCGCACTCGATGTCAAAGACTGTGACGGGCATACTGATAGAGTCGCTGATCGACAGTGGGGATATCACGTTATCCACAAGGATCACCGACTTTTTCGATGAATTCAACACACGAAACAGCGGGCTTGAAAGCCTGACGATCGAGCACCTGCTAACCATGTCAAGCGGGGTTGCCTTTGCCGAGGTGGGATCGGTAAGCGATGACGACTGGACGCGCGCGTTCTTTGAGTCGGAGCTTATTTTCTCGCCGGGAGAAGCGTTCCTTTACAATAGCATGAACTCCTATATTCTGATGTGCATAGCCGACAAAATAGCGCGCAAAAGGGGAATGAATGCCACCGAGCTTCTAGGCGAGCGAATCTTCAGACCGCTCGGGATAAGCAACTGGTTTTGGGAGAAAAGCCCACAGGGTGTGCCAAAGGGCGGCTGGGGACTTTACCTTTCCTGCCAAAGCTGGGCGCGTATCGGGATTATGATGATGCAGGGCGGTATATACTGCGGCAAAAGAATACTGACCGAGCAGGCTATAAAACGGGCAACAAGCGTGTCGATGAGTGTGCCGCGTGAGATAAGCGAGCATGATTACGGACACCAGCTATGGATCTGCCATTTGGGAGGATTTCTCTTTAACGGCATGCTTGGACAAAACGTGTGGGTCTACCCCGAAAAAGGAGTGGTGGTGTCCGTAATGTCGGGAAGCTGCGAGCTGATGCAGGGAAGCCCGATAATACCGCTGCTAAAGAATGCACTTACAGTCCCCGGGCATCGCGGCTCCTACCGTAATTCGCGCGATCTCGATAGAAAATGTAAACATTTCTTTTCATCTAGAGAGTGGATAACGTTACACGCCCCCATACGTGGACTCCCTCACATGCTTGGATTAAAGAGCCCTACACCGTTTGACAGAGAACTCATTCCACTGATAGGAAAATACACCTTCCCCACCAACAACCTGTGCCTTTTACCCTCGTTTATAAGCATTATGCAGAACAATTACGGCGGTGGTATAAGGTCGGTCGAATTCACACGGCAAAACGAGGTGCTTCACATGAAGGTCGGGCTCGAATGTGCCGATATAGAGGTGGCGCTCGGCTCGTATTCGTACGTCGAAAGCACCGTTATGCAAAGAGGTGAGGTGTATCTCGTCAGGGGAGCGATAAGTGCCGATACCGACGGCAACGGCGGTCTTGTTTACAACATCGTGCTTCTCTTCCCCGAGCTACCGAACTCCCGCCACATCTCCCTCTCACTGAGTGCCGACGGCAGACTTACGCTCAGATTATCAGAGGTCCCCGGAGAGCAGATAGTACCCGGTCTGTTAAAGGTTGCCAAAATGAGCAATCCGCGGCTTTCTACCTTCTTCTCAATCAGTGAGCGCACGCTCGGACACGGGTACATCACGCGCAAGTTCGGAGAGCTGTTTGCCCCCGAAATAACTGCTATCTCAATCAACTCCCCTGACGCCGAAAGATTTCTCGACCAGGAGAACGAGCGCACGACGTCAAGGATCAATTCGTCAAGGCTTGTAAGGTCGATAGTGTCCCGTTTTTCCACCTAGGAGGCACAAAACAGGGCTATAATCGTTGATGTTTGTGCAAAAGTGTCAAATTTACTAGGTAAATTTAGGCACTAATAAAGCTGTTTGACGTTGACTTTTTACACTGTTAAGTGTAAAATAGAATTAGCTAACAAAATTCAGGCTAAAGGAGAAATAGCAATGAAAGCAGTTAAAAGATCCCTTTTGCTCCTTATGTGTGTTGCACTTCTCGTAGCAGGCGCGCTCATAATGACCGCTTGTTCCGATGAAAACGATGAATGCACCCACAGCTGGGGCGACTGGTCGGAAACCTCCGCCGCTACTTGCATAGCGAAGGGAACCGAAACACGAACATGTAGTGAGTGTGGAGAAACCGAAACACGCGAAACCGCAACGGTAGCGCATACGTTTTCCACCTACACTCCCGACGGCAATGCAACCTGTCTTGCCGACGGAACAAAGACAGCAACCTGTACAACTAACGGCTGTACCGCAAAGGACACCGTAGCAGATACCGGTTCAAAGAAGGCTCACACCTTCACCACCTATACGTCGAATGGCGATGCAACCTGTCTGGTTGACGGTACCAAGACCGCAACCTGTACCACCGATGGCTGTAACGCGACCGACACTGTGGCTGATGAGGGCTCAAAGAAGGCACACACCTTTGCCGACTACGTTTCAAACAACGACGCCACCTGTCTGGCTGACGGTACCAAGACCGCGACCTGTACCACCGATGGCTGTTCCGCAACTGAAACGGTAGCTGATCCCGGCACAAAGAAGGACCATGCCTTCACCACCTATATTCCGAACAACGACGCCACATGTCTGGCTGACGGCACCAAGACCGCAACCTGTGACTACTATGGCTGTTCCGAAACCGATACAATAACCGATGCAGGCTCCAAGAAGAACCACTCGTTCACTCAGTACGCATCCAACGGCGATGCGACCTGTGTGCTTGACGGTACCAAGACTGCAACCTGTGACACCGCAGGCTGTAACGCGACCGAAACCCTTGCAGACGAGGGCTCGCAGCTCGGCCACCTCTGGAACGCAGACCGCACCTGTGAGACCGGTCACCACTGTACCAGAGATAACTGCGATGCAGAGGAAGCTGCACTTGGACACAACTACACCGTAGTTGGCGGCACCGAGCTTACCTGTGAGCAGGATTCCACCACCGTTTACGCCTGCCAGAACGGCTGTGATGATACCTTCACTGTTACCAACGCGATCGCTCCCGGTCACGCGGTAGACAAGTGGCAGTTCGACCACGAGGAGTTTGTCGGTGAGTGTACATACGTTCTTACCTACACTGCGACCTGTAAGAACCCCGGCTGTGGCGCGACCATAACCAAGACCGAGGAGGCTGTTCGCCACACTCTCAAGTCCGGTATTCACACCGATGCAACCTGTACCACTCCCGGTCAGAAGAAGATCACCTGTACCGAATGTGACTACGAGACCTTTGAGAACTACACCAACCCCGATGCACACGTATGGGCAGAAAAGTCTGTCGAGGGTAACGTAACCACCTACGAGTGCTCCGAATGTAAGATCACCAAGACCGTTATTAATGCAACCACCGAAACCGAGGCTACCGTAGACAAGAGCACTCTTGAATCGGCAGGCGAGGTTGAGCTTAAGGATGCAAGCATCGCGCTTGACAAGGACACTCTTGATGGCCTTGAGGGTGACGTAAGCATCTCCGCAGGCAAGCTTGAGGGCGACGACCTTAACACCGTTATGGGTCAGCTCGGCGACAAGCTTGATCAGATCGGTGACAACCCCATCTACAACTTCGGACTCAACGACTCCAAGGGCGCGGTATCCGACTTCGACGGCTGGATCACCATTCGCGTTCCCTACACTCTCGGCGAGGACGAGGACGTTGACTCCATCGCAGTATGGTTCATCAATGAAAACGGAGAGGTTGAGTCTATCGAGGCAGTATACGACAACGGATATGCCGTATTCTCCACCAACCACTTCTCCTACTACACCGTAACCCGTCTTACTCCCGCTGAAAGATGCGATCTTTACGGCCACTCCAACAAGGAAACCGTTGTAGCCGCAAGCTGTACCACCGACGGCTACGTTCTTAAGGTTTGCCAGCGCTGTGGCATCTCCACCAAGGAGATCACCGGCAAGGCAACCGGACACGACATCGTTACCACTACCGTACCCGCAACCTGTACCGAGAGCGGTACCGCAACTCACTCCTGCCAGAACTGTGAATACGAGAGAGTTGAGAAGATCGCGGCTACCGGACACACCTGGGCAGATACCGAGAAGGTAGATGCTACCTGTCAGGCTGCAGGCTACACCGTTTACACCTGCTCCAGCTGTGAACTTACCCACAAGACTGTGATCGCGCAGAAGGCTCACTCCTACGTTGATGCCGTAACCGATCCTACCTGTACCACCGAGGGATACACCACCAGAATGTGTGAGTGGTGTATGTACACCGTAACCGTTAACAAGACCGCGGCTCTTGGCCACGATTACAAGACCACGACCGTTGCTAACGGCTGTACCACCGAGGGATACACCCTTCACGATTGCTCTCGCTGTGACTCCAGCTACAAGACCGACATCGTTCCTCCCGCTCACACCTGGGACGTTGCAGAGCCCACCTGCGGTAAGGGACAGATCTGTACCGTATGTAACAACAGCGGTCTTCCCGCTACCGGTGAGCACACCATGGAGAACGGCAAATGCTCCGTTTGTGGCATCGGATGTACCCACAGCTACAACACCGTAGTAACCGCTCCTACCTGTACCGAGGGTGGATATACCACCAACACCTGTACCATTTGTGGCGTTGTTGAGACAGTTAACTACACTGCTCCCACCGGACACAACTGGACTGTTACCGATAGCAAGGACGCTACCTGCTACGAGGCAGGATACGTAAATTACACCTGCTCCGACTGTAAGGCAACCAACAATACTGTGATCGAGCAGAAGATCCACTCCTATACCGAGACTGTAACTGCTCCCACCTGTACCGCAGACGGTTATACCACCAAGGTTTGTGAGTACTGTCAGGACACCCTTACAGTTGATCCCACCGCTGCACTTGGTCACGATTACAAGACCACCACCGTTCCCGCAACCTGTACCGAGGACGGCTACGTGCTTCACGCTTGCTCACGTTGTGATGACAGCTACAAGACCGATATCGTTACCGCTGCTCATATCTGGGACATCGAGGCTCCTACCTGCGGTAAGGCACAGACCTGTACCGTATGTAATGCTACCGGACTTCCCGCTACCGGCGAGCATACCATGGAAAGCGGCGTATGTACCACCTGTGGCGCAGGATGTGAGCATACCTACGACACCGTAGTAACTCCTCCTACCTGTACCGAGGGCGGATATACCACCAAGACCTGTACCGCGTGCGGAATCGTTGAAACGACCGATTACACCGCAGCAACCGGACATACCTGGGCGGTTAGCAGCGTTGAGGATTCCACCTGTACCGCTGAGGGCCGTACCGTATACACCTGCTCCGGCTGTCAGGATACCTATGAAACCGAAATTGCAATAAAGGATCACTCCTACGTTGAAACCGTAATCGCTCCTACCTGTACCACTGCCGGCTACACCAGTAAGGTTTGTGAGTGGTGCCAGCACACCAGAACGACCAATCCCGTAGCGGCTCTTGGCCACGATTACAAGACAACCACTATACCCGCAACCTGTACCACCGACGGATACACTCTCGTTGAGTGCTCACGTTGTGACGACAGCTACACCACCGACGTTGTACCTGCATCTCACATCTGGGATATCGCAGCACCCACCTGTGGCAAGGGCCAGACCTGTACCGTATGTAACGCGGCAGGACTTCCCGCTACCGGCGAGCACAACACCGTTGACGGCGTATGTACCGTTTGTGGCAACACCTGCACACACGATTACACTACCATAGTGATCGAGCCCACCTGTACCGAGGACGGATACACCCTCAAGACCTGTAATCTTTGCGGTGCGAAGGAAAAGACCGATATCATCGCTGCAACAGGACACGTCGGTACACTCTCCTGTACCGTATGCGGAGAGGATACCGTTCCCGCAGATTACTACACCAACATTCTTGGATCTCTTCTTAACGAGAAGTACACCATTCTCATCGACTCTATCATGGTCGAGGACGACATCTACATCGTTGACAGTGAGGTTTACGTATCTATCAACGGCGGCCTTAACGGCTATGGTACTATCAAGGTAAGAGCATACGGTGCAACTGCTACCTTCCGCGCTATTATTGAGGATAGCGTGCTTTACCTCTGCGGCGAGGATACCGTAGCACTTACCCAGACCAATGACGTTTATGCAAAGATTCCGATCGTTGAGCTTATCGGCAGCGCTGCTGAAATGCCTCCCTCGGTTCTTGCAATTTTCGAGCTTGCACTCAGCGAGCAGACTCTCGGCTGGATCGAGGACACTCTCCTTCCCTTCCTTGTAAATCTTGCATCCGAGGGCAAGGACGAGGCTAACGAAATCGCAAAGGTTGTCGTTAACCTTATCGCAGACGTTGAGATCGTTGATGACAAGATCGTTATCACTCCCAGCATCGACAAGATCAAGGCACTTAACGAAAGACTCGCTACCGAGACCGTAGGTCAGTTTATTGACACCGAGTTCGGCGAGGGTACCTACGATGCTATCGTAGAGTTCGTTGATTCTCTCTTCGACGTTACTGTCGGTGAGATCATTGACGCGGCAAAGGAAAACGATGCCGACGTTATCGCACTTCTTGATTCTATTGACGCACTTCTCAGCTCCATGATGGGTGAGGAGGTTACACTTGCTATTCTTCTTGAGCTTGAAGCAAGCTTCCAGGAGATGCTCCAGAGCGAGGAAATCCGCGCGATCACTGTTGAAGAGATCGTTATGATGCTCATGGAAAACATGGGCGGCAGCAACAATGAAGCTCCCATGGAGCCTATGCCCGAAGATAAACCCGGTTACGGTGAAAACGGCAGCGGCGTTGTAATCAAGCCCGAAAACGGCGGAAGCGGCAACGTAGTAATACGTCCCGTTGAGGGCAAGGCAGTAGCAGCTGAAGAGGATTACGTTGACGGCGAGGTTGCCGACAAGAATGAGACTGCTGAAGAGGAAGAAATGCCCTCCATCAGAGCACAGCTCATCGAAACGCTCACCATGATCAAGGATATGAACCTGTATCAGATGATGGGCGCAGACGTTGAAGTTGACGAGGCTATCGAGATCGTTAACCAGTCTATCGATGCTATGCTCGGCAGCATTGAAATCGCTATTACCACCGACAAGAACGGTAAGCTTCTTTCCGTTGATTTCGCATACGGTGATTACTGCGACCTCTCCATCGTTGCAGACTACACCTCCACTGTCGACTACTCCACCGTTAAGGAAGAGGCAGAGGCAAACACCAGCTTTACTATCGGTACGGATTATCTTGAAGGCACCTACCAGTACGGCGAATACACGTTCGAGGTAGATGAAAACGGCAATCTTGTTTCCGTACGTTACACCAGAAACAACTCTCACAGCTATCCCTACCAGAGCGGCACCGATGATAACGGCAACTCCTATGAGATCAGAATAGTAAACCAGAACAACTCCGAATACTATGCCGACCTCACAAGCGCTTGCATCATGGGTCACACCGACTGTGGCGATTGGCTTGGCATTTCTATAATGGCTATCGGAACCCGCACCTATGAGTACAAGACCATTATCGAAAAATATGAAAACGGCGTACTCATCGAAACCGTAGACGATCCCGCAGTCCTTGAAATGCTCGGCTTCGGCGTTAACAACGAGATCGACGTTGACGAGGCTTATATGGTTACCGTTGACTTCTTCGTTAACACCAAGACCGGTGAGCTTACCAGCTTCGGTAATGCATCCACCGTTCATAAGTACGAGGAAAACTCCTCACTCTTCGTTCCCGCTGTGGGATGTGAGGGTGTAGGCGAGAACCACTACTTCTGTACCGAGTGTGGCGAAACCATTATGGTTCCCTACACCAACGGACACAATTACGAGTCTGTATACGAGCTTATGCCCGGCGCAACCTCATGTGATGAGGGCGTTATCATCAAGTACGTTTGTACCGAGTGTGGCAAGGTCAACAACGAGCACACAACGTACGGACACATAACCACGATGGAGACTCTTGATCTTTCCGGCTATGACATCTGCGCAAATCACCGCTTCTACAAGTCTGTATGTCCTTGCGGCCAGTACTGCAACTTCGGCTACGACGGATACTTTGAGTGGTACGAAGGCAACAAGTACAGATGTCCCGACTGTGGAATTATCATAAGCGAAACCAACACCACCACTCCCGCAGGCGGCTGTATGGTTAACGAGATAAAGGTTGTTATCGTTCAGCTTGGCGATACAGTTCTCTTCTCCGAAACCACCAACCGCACCTACGAGAGACACGACACTGTGAGAGACGTAACTCTCATGCCCGGCTCCGTTACCTGCGAGGACGGTATCATAGTAAGATACGTTTGTAGAACCTGTGGTAAGACCTTTGATGAATATGAGGAGTATTACCACATGGAGTACGAGCAGGTTGTTGTAAACTTTGCTGACTACGGCAGCACCTGCGGCGGTTACATCTACAAGTATGCCTGTGCATGCGGACAGTATGGCAACAAAGACGTATACGTTAACGTCAACTGCGAGCTTGAAGAGAACTGCGAATACTGGAATGAATGGTGCGATTATCTTTACAAGCACACCTGTGCAGTAACAGATCCCGCTTGCGGATTTGTCTATTACGATCATGCTTACGTTGTTAGAACAAAGTGTGGATCTACCTATTACAAGGAGTACTACACTCTTGACGAAAACGGCGACAAGATAGTTCTTTACAGCTACGTTACGCAGGAGGAAGTTTATCACAACTACGAGATCCTCGATGAGCAAAAAACTCCCACCGAGCATCCTTGTCTGTGGTACACGATCAGAACCGAAAAGTGCCTTAACTGTGGCGACGAGCACGAGTATATCGGCTACGTATTTATCCACAATGAAAACGAGCACAATGACGGCTGGTACTGTGACGATTGTGGCCGCGGAAATCACTACACCTATGATGCTGAGGGCAACTGCCTCTCCGAGATAAGAATTTCCTGGTATGTACACGGCAATGGCTTCGTAGAAAAGGGCACCGAGGAATACAACTGGATCTACAACAAGGGACACAGCTTTGAAACTCTTTCGTATGTTTCATACGAGTCTTACGAGGTTGTAGACGGCAAGCTCTCCTTGATTAAGAACAATTTCACAAGAAGAACCTTTATCTACGACTTCAGCGGCACGTGTACCGTTACCGAAATCTACGAGGAGGACGGCAGCAAGGGTTATACCGATACACGTTGCGGTTGTATGTACTTCTTCGCTAACGATATTGTAAAGGCTACATGTACTCAGTACGGCATAAGCGAGCAGACATGTGTAATTTGTAACACAACTACTACACACGAGACCACACCCAGATGCCATGACTGGTACTGGTTTGACGGCAGCTTCGTATGTATGCTTTGCGGACTTAAGAATGCCAACGGCGCAAGCGGATCCATCGTTCTTGAGGATGCGAGCGACCTTGACGATGATGACGATACCTACATCATCGGCTACTAC
>JAZOWT010000086.1:0-45552 GCA_045659365.1 Eubacteriales bacterium
TAGCCGTTTACGGCACCGAGGGCGGCCTGCTGTGCGCCATAGTATTTTGATGAGCGCTTACCTACTGCGCCTGCGAACTTGACAAGCACGGGAATAAATATAACAGTAACAAGGGTGAGCCAAATGTTTGTGGTTATCATAAACACAAACGTACCAACAAGGCTTATTATACCACTGACGATTGAGGTCAGGGAGTTATTAAGCATAACGTCAATGTTATCAACGTCGTTGGTAAAGCGGCTCATTATTTCACCGGTGGGGTGAGAGTCAAAATATCTTACAGGAAGCTTTTGAAGCTTGGTAAAGAGGTCATTACGGATATTGAGTATCGAATTCTGCGACACCGAAAGCATCAATCGGGACTGAGTATATGATCCGAATGCAGAAATAAGATAAACAAGCGCGAGAATGGAAAGCGCGGAAAGAACGTAAACCGTTACAGCGGTCCAACCGTTATCCATAAGGGAGGAAATGAACGGTATTGATACTATTTTCTCGATAAGTCCGTCTGCCGCGCGCTCGATCGCACTGGGGTCTATCTCAAAATCAGGGTTGACCTCCAGAGTTATTCTGTTGATTATGGGGGCAATCATATATCCGCCAAAAAGAGATGACAGTGTGGTGATTGCCATACAAACAAACACGAGAATAAGGCGAAGCTTATACTTGCCTACGTATTCAAGTATTCTTTTTACGGTTTTGCCGAGGTTTTTCGGCTTGCCCTTTACAGGTCTGCCATGGCGAGGGCCACCACCGAAGCCACCGCGAAGTGACTCACCGTGAGAGGCGCTGTTGTATTGCTTCTGAAGCTCTTCAAGTGATCTTGCCATACTTTTTACGCCTCCTTTTTATCAGTTTGTGAATAGTAGATCTCGGCATACTCCTCGTTATTTGCAAGGAGCTCGTCATGTGTACCGATGCCGGTGATCTTGCCGTCGTTCATAACGATGATCTGCTCTGCATCCTTGACCGAGCTTATGCGCTGTGCGATAATAATTTTGGTGCAGTCGGAGTGATCGTTTTTAAGAGCGGTCTGGATCTGGCGCTCGGTTGCAGTGTCGACGGCACTGGTCGAGTCGTCGAGAATAAGGATCTTGGGCTTCTTTATAAGAGTGCGGGCGATACAAACACGCTGCTTCTGACCGCCGGAAAGGTTTGTGCCTCCCTTGTCAAGCTCGGTTTCATATCCCTCCTTAAAGGTGGAAATGAACTTATCTGCGGCCGCATGCTCGGATGCTATGCGGATCTCCTCATCGGTTGCCTGCATATCGCCCCAGCGCAGGTTGTCTGCAATAGTGCCGGAGAACAAAAGATTCTTCTGAAGAACGATGCCGACGCCGTCACGAAGATTAACGAGTGAGTAGTCCTTAACGTTTACACCGTCAACAAGAACCTCACCCTCATCAACGTCATAAAGACGAGGAATCATAGACACAAGCGTAGTCTTTCCACAACCGGTTGAACCGATGATTCCGACAGTACTGCCCGAGTTTATCTTAAGATTTATATTATCAAGCACCTTTTCTTCACTGTGCTCATAGTAGCGGAAAGCTACGTTTCTAAACTCTACGGAGCCGCTTTCGATCTTCTTTTCAGGTGCGGCTGCATCAGTGTCTGTAAGGTCGACCTTTTCGTCAAGAACCTCGCAGATTCGCTTACCCGATGCAAGAGCGCGTGATGCGACCATGAGAAGCATGGTGATCATCATAAGAGATGAAAGTATCTGAGTGGTATAGTTGATAAAGGCACTGAGATCACCGACAAGCATATCGCCATCAATTACGATACCCGAGCCAAACCAAACAACCGCGATAACGGTGGCATACATAAATATGTTCATTATCGGGCCCATCCAGATAACTACCTTGACCGCGCTAAGGGCGGACTGCCTGAGATCAAGGTTATCGCGCTGGAACTTCTCTATTTCATAATCCTCACGAACGAATGACTTTACAACTCTTACGTTGGTAACGTTCTCGCGAACTGTGGAGTTGAGCTTATCTATCTTCTTCTGAAGTATTCCGAAGCGAGGGAATCCAAACTTGATAAGGAAGAGGATAAATATTATCATCATAGGCATAGTTACTGCAAGAACGACGGAAAGCGAGGGCTTGAGAATTATAGCCATAATTACGCCGCCGATGATCATACCGGGAGCGCGGAGCGCCATACGGAGAAGCATATTTACGAAATTCTGCACCTGGGTGACGTCGTTAGTAAGTCTGGTAACGAGAGAACCTGTTGAGAATTTATCAATATTGGCGAACGAGAACTTTTGTATCTTGCCATATACGTCACGGCGAAGATCGGCAGCGAAGTTTACCGATGCCTTTGAGCCGAAGTATGCACCACCGACACCACCGAGAAACATTACAACAATGATGCCGATCATAAGAGCGGCAATGCCGATGCTTGAGCCGACTGTGAGCTTACCCGCATCCGCGCTGTTGATTATCCATGCAAGGAGTATAGGCATAAGTATATCGCCTATAAGCTCGATAATCATGCAGATCGGACCGAGAATGAACGAGGAAAGATACGGCTTAATGTATTTAAACCATCTTTTCATTTTACGTTATCACACCTACCTTCCATAGCGCCGGGAAGACGCTTTTTGATGTTTGATTGAATTTTTTCGAGCATTGAAACATAACCGTCGAGCTCGTCATCCGTAAATCCCTCAAAAAGTGAGGTATCAACGGTGATAAAGCGAGCCTTTGTACTTTCAAGCAGTGCTCTGCCCGCCTCGGTTATTTCAACGTTGTTAAAACGATTGTCGCTTCCATGCACACGCTTGATATATCCGTCAGCCTCAAGCTTTTTTAGAGCTCCGGTTATTGCCGCCGGTGACACACCGATATGATCAGCCAGTGCCTTTTGAGAGTCGAGCGGATTGTTGTGCGCTATATATATGAGTATTCTATGGTGAGTTCGATGTATACTGATCGAGCTTGCCGTAGAGTCCAAAAGATGCTTATGCATGCGCTCTGTCTGTATCATTGTATTGACCGCAGAGGATATCTTGGATTCAGTCATTTTTTCTCCTTTTCTATAATTTTAGTACTTAACAATTAACCACTTAACTATTATACTTGAGCTATGGTCAAAAGTCAATAGAAAAATAGAGAAAAAATATTGAATTAATCGCCTTTTTGTGATAGAATAAATACATCAAACGACAAGGGTTGCAAAAATATGATAAACACTACTTTATGCTATATAGAAAAGGACGGTGCGTATTTAATGATGCACCGTGTCAAAAAGAAGAACGATATGAACCACGACAAGTGGGTTGGCATCGGTGGTAAGCTTGAGCTGCGCGAAAGTCCGTATGACGGTATGAAGCGCGAGATCGTTGAGGAAACCGGACTTATTGTAGATAATCCTAAATATCGCGGAATTATTACGTTTGTATCCGACCTTTACGGCACTGAATATATGCACCTTTTTACCGCGGACGAGTTCCGTGGCGAGATGAAGCCCGACTGTGACGAGGGGCGCCTTGAGTGGGTAAAAAAAGAGGATGTATATAGCCTGCCCGTGTGGGAGGGTGACAAGATCTTTTTCCGTCTGCTTGAAACCGAGGATAAGTTTTTCTCACTTAAATTAGTATACGAGGGTGATACCCTTGTTGAGCA
Organism: Eubacteriales bacterium; assembly: GCA_045659365.1. Classification (GTDB taxonomy): domain Bacteria; phylum Bacillota; class Clostridia; order Oscillospirales; family CAG-272; genus UBA1740. Next base: position 3,639 of record JAZOWT010000086.1, read on the forward strand.
CGTGCTTAATGCGTAAAAAAAGAGGATGCGACTCCGCATCCTCTTTTCGTTTTATCTTTGCATTTCACTTTTTGGGCCTTTGCTGTCGTGCGCGATTATAATGCGCTCAACGTCGCTGAGATCGGTTTCGGTCATATCGCCCATGACTGTATTTTTGATAGCCGCCATGGCATCGCCGTACTTTGTCATAGCCTCAATGGTGCGGTGCTGAAGCAGGCCGTAGAGCGCGCCTGCAACGTAAGCGTCACCGGAGCCGATGCGATCTACAACGTCGATGTCGTAATAAGGCTCCTCCGAATAATGCACTTCCTCACGGCAGTCGTATACAAGCGAGGAAAAATCGTGCTTCTGAGGTGATTTTACATTACGTTTGGTGCTTGCGATCACCTCGATATTGGGATATTTCTTTGAAAAGGCCTTATGTATCTGCTCAAGTGTTCCACTCATGCCGAACATACGGCGCAGGGTTTCCTCGGAGATAAACAGTATACCTATCATTGGGAGAATGCGCTCGATGGTTGCCTTTGCCTCCTCCTCGCTCCAAAGAGCGGCACGGTAATTAACATCAAAGGATATAAGCGCGCCGTTTTCGTGGAAGGAATTCATCATTTCAACAATATTCTCACGCACAGCGGGATTAAGTCCAAGGCTTATTCCACTGGTGTGAAAGACGTTGGTCTGTGAATATATATCGTCGGGAAGCTCTTCCTTGGTAAAGGTGGTAAAGGACGAGCCTGCTCTATCATAAGAAACCACAGGGAGTCTAGGGTATGCGCCGCTCTCGTAATAATAAACACCGAGGCGTTTATCGGGTGAGCGATCGTAAATAACAAAATCATCACTTGTACCGCTGTAACGTATCTTGAGCTTGATGAATTTGCCTATTTCGTTCTTAGGAAGCTTTGTTATGATACCGGTGCGAAGTCCGAGCATTGAAACACCCGAAACAACGTTAAGCTCTGAGCCGCCCGCCTTTTTTTCAAAGGTTTCACAATAGGATATACGCTCCTTGCCTACGGGCGAGAGCCTTAACATTACCTCACCTATACCAAGAACCTTATAATTTTTATCTTGCAGCTTTGGGATCATAGTACAAAACTCCTTTCAGACTGTATCTCTGCTTTAATTATATACTTTAAGTTTTACTTTGTCAACGATACATTTTAAATTTCGCTAGCACAACTATCCGGGGATCTGAGCAGCTTGCGCCTTTGCTTATAGTCGGGTATATATTTTTCGACCAAGGAGTAAAAAGCGGGCGAGTGATTCATATGGACAAGGTGTGCAAGCTCATGCACGACTACGTACTCGCGTGCGGCCTCGGGATATAGCATAAGTCGGTATGAGTAGGATATATTACCCTTTGATGAGCAGGAGCCAAAACGAGTAGCAGCACTCGTGATTGTAATTCTGCCATATTTTAACCCCATAATCTCTGAATATACCTTTGTTTTCTCAGTCAGATATGTACGTGCCGAGCGCTTTAGCTCGGCTATTTTTTCATCGGTCAGAGAGGCATCAAAAAGCGCGCGTTTTTTCTCCATATCAATATGCTTTTCTATCCATTTTTGGTGCTTCAAAACTACCGCTTCTATTCTTGCCCTTGACGTTCCGACAGGTGCCTTGACGGTCAACTCTCCGCCCTTTACAGATATGGAAATGCTTTTCCTTTTAGAAAGCTCCAGCTTATATTTCATAACGCTCCCCTCCTTCCTTTTTTCATTTTATCACAACTGTCAGGAAAAGTAAAGGTGCATACCGCAAAATTATAGCTTTCATACACAGGCAAGCAATCGCTGTGGTGACAAATATCGCGCGGTTCTGTTCCCTTTATAAACAGTCCGTATTCGAGGGTGCATTCTCCCTCTGATGCGCAGTCGGGCGAGAATCTGTGGCCGCTATTTTTACAGTAAGCCACCCTGATCACCCTATTGTGCGAAAATCCACGCGGAGAATCGACGTTATGGAGCTTTAATTCGTGTATCTCTTTCATTACAGAGTCCCATAGATCAAGGTGTGGACTGCCGGCTACGGCATGATCATTATTGCGGTATCCACACCAGATCCCCGCTGTGTAATAAGGGGTGTACCCAACAAAAATTTTGTCCTTGCTTGATGCGGACGTACCGGTTTTGCCCGCCGTATCAACTATACTGTCAAGCGTTATCCTTGATGCGGTGCCATTTTCCACAACGCGCGAGAGCATGCCATTCATCACCTGTGCGCACTCGACCGAAAAAACGCGCTTTTCACTACTTTGCTTCATCATGAGCTTTCCCTCTGAATCCTTGCACATAACGTAGCTTCGTCCGGAATAAAGGCGGCCCTCTGACGGAAAGCTGGTATAAGCCTCGGTGAGCCTGCGCAGGGTTACACCGTATGAAAGCTGACCGAGTGCCAATGGAGAAACGGCAAGATCGGTTATTTTTCTACCACCTGACGTGGCACTTCTGACTATTGTATCAAAGCCGTAATTCTCGGTAAGGTTTTTATATATAGCCTCTGCACCAAGCATTTTGTAAAATCTGACTGCAACTGTATTCTTAGATGAGGCGAGCGCATCGGCAACTGTAATTTCACCTGAATATACATCGGGAGAGTTATGCGGAAACTCTGTAATGCTACCGTCACTCTGCTCGTATATTTCCACGGGAGAGTCGTCCACAACAGTTGACCAGGTAACGGAGCGCGAGTCGATAAGGGGTGCATAAAGTGCGAGCGGCTTTAATGCAGATGCCGGAGGGTGCGGCACAGTTGCATAGTTTAAAATCCGGTTGGCGCGCTTATTTCCCTGCGCCCCGACTATTCCGCACAAATCAGCGTGATTGTTGGTAACTACCATAGATATTTCAAGACCGTTTTCAACCTCACCCGGCAGACGTGAGGTGTCGGCAAGATATGACTCAAGTGCCGACTGTATCTCCGGATCCATAGTGGTATATACCGCAAAGCCGCCGTTAAACACAAGAATCCGCGCCGCCTCATACGAGTAGGAATAGGTTTTCATCAGGTCAGATATCAACTCATCGCACACCATTTCGGTAAACCAGGAGTAAACGTGTGACGTATTGCGTGTACGATCGGTCAGCTTTATCGGTTCAATGATAGCCGCACTGTACTCTGACTCGGTTATATAACCGCACTCAAGCATTGAACGTAGAACGGTATTACGCTTTCTGATGCAAGCATCATAGTTGACGTAGGGGTTATACCGCGTTGGGGCATTGGTTATACCGACAAGAGCGGCGGCTTCGGAGAGCGAGAGATCTGACGGCTCCTTGCCAAAGTACCTCTCCGATGCAAGACCTACACCGGCAACCCCCTCGCCCATGGGCACAACATTGAGGTAAACCTCGAATATCTCTTTCTTTGTGTGAAAATACTCCAAATGAATAGATCTGATCATTTCGTTAAGCTTGCGCTGTGCGGTGCGCTGATTATCGCCTGATATGTTCTTTATTACCTGTTGTGTTATAGTTGAGGCACCGAAGCCGTTTCCCTGCTTGGTAATATACCCGAGCACTGCCGCTGCGGTGCGCTTGACGTTGACTCCGTGGTGATTAAAGAATTCCCTATCCTCGGTTGCAAGGAATGCATTCTTCAGATTTTTGGGGATAGATGAGTAGGAATACCACTCGCGATGCTCCGTTGCTCCGCTTACGTAATCGTACTCCACCGGCACGTAGTTATCTATATTATCGATCCCCTGACCGCTTTTGTCATAGTAAAATCGCGTAATGTTGCCGGAGCGCGAGGCGATAAACAAGGCTTCATCGGCATCGAAGTCAACATTGTTGTAGGCATATGTCGCAACGGCAAAAATTCCACCCAGGATGCTTGCGGCAAGCACGGTTATAAGTATGAGCATGATCTTGGCTATACCCTTTTTTCTTTTTTTCATAAAGAAACCCCCGATAGGCATTTTAAAAAATCTTGCCTCTCGGGGGTTATTTAAATTCATACAAATCCTAGGATCTAAGGGAAAATCAGTAAACAACTCGGTTAAGATAAAGTCCCTCGGGCGGTGCGGTTATTCCGGCACGAGCTCGATCGCAGGATGCGATGATATCGGGGATGTCGTCAGGAGAAATTCTTCTCGAAGCGACCTCGCAAAGCGTACCGACGATTATACGCACCATATTGTAAAGGAATCCGTCTGCCGCAATGCGGATATTTATAAGATCACCGCTACGCTCTATCTCAAGATACTTTACGGTACGACGCGTGTCCTTTATATCCGAGCCCTCGGACATAAATGCCGCGAAGTCATGGTATCCGACAAAATGCGCCGCCGCCTTTTTCATAAGCGCGAGTGCATCGTCATTTATCTCCGAAGTATAAAGCCATGCTCTGTTCACTGTAAAGGGATCTGAAACACGGGCATTTTTGATGCAATAGAGGTATTCCTTATACTGCACACTGTACCGCGGGTGAAATGACTCGTCGCACTCCTCGGCATAATAAAGCGAGAGGTCGGACGGCAGAAATCTGGCAATAGCAAGAGGGAGTCTGGACGGTGGAACTGTTGCAGAATCGCACTCTATTGTAAGGCAGAATTCATTTGCATGCACACCTGAATCGGTACGGCTGCATCCTGTAACCTTAGCAGGCTCACCAAAAAGCGACCTGCATGCACACGAAAGCTCGCCCTGTACGGTACGGCCGTTATTCTGAACCTGAAAGCCGCAAAAATCAGTGCCAAGATATTTTATTTTTGCAAAATATTTCATAACCTACCTCATATGCCGTACCAAAGGTAATCGATGACCACTGACTCAACAACAGCACTAAGGTCGAAGACCCGAAGTGTTACCACAGCACCGATGAAGGCAAGTCCGAATATAAACCACAAAACATCGATACCGCGATATTCAAGCTTGACAAGCTTGGTGCGGTTATCGTCACCGCGATAGCAACGGCACTCCATAGCTGTTGCAAGCTCCTCAGCTCGCTTGAATGCAGAAACGAATAGCGGTATAAGAATGGGAATCAGTGCCTTTGCGCGCTTGATAGGTCCACCGGTCGAGAAATCCGCACCGCGGGACTTCTGCGCGTTCATTATCTTTTCGGTTTCCTCGACGAGTGTGGGTATAAAGCGGAGCGCTATCGTCATCATCATCGCAAACAAATGCACCGGCACGTGTATAAGCTTCAGCGGACGTAAAAGGCTCTCAATACCGTCGGTCAAGGATATCGGAGATGTGGTATACGTAAGAAGAGTGCTTGTGCCGATTATCAAGATCACGACACGGTATGCCATAAAGAAGGCACGAACAAGGCCCTCGGTATATATTTTGATAACCCAGAATGAAACGAGCGGGTCACCCTCACCGCTGGTAAGAAATACGTTGATTATCGCGGTAAAGATCAATATATATATTATTGGCTTTATTCCCTTTAAAATTACTCTGAGTGAGATGCGGCTTGCCAAAATGAGCAGCACTGTCGCAAGAGTCAGGAATACGAATGCGACAACGGTGTCCGCAAGGAAAACACCGACTATAAAGAGTATCGAGAGAATTATTTTGGTTCTCGGGTCAAGACGGTGTATTGCCGACGAGCCCGGGAAAAACTGACCGAGAGTTATATCAGATATCATCCGTTTTTCCTCCCGATATATTCAATTATTGCATCGCGCACACCGTCCACGGTATAGAGTCTGCCGGAAAGATCAATTCCCTGCTTTCTCATAGCCGATGCGATCTTAGCAACTGCAGGAACGTCAAGTCCGATATCCTCAAGCGCATCTGCATCCGAGAATATCTCATCAACAGTACCGCATCTGTAAACCTCACCGCGGTTCATAACGACAACATTGTCACAGTAGCTTGCCATATCCTCCATTGAGTGGCTGACAAGAATGACTGTTGCGTCGTTGTGCTTTACATATTCGGTAAGGCCACCAAGTATCTCACGTCTGCCGCGAGGGTCAAGACCGGCCGCAGGCTCGTCAAGAACAAGAACCTCAGGGCGCATTGCGATTATACCTGCAATAGCAACACGTCGCTTTTGTCCACCGGAGAGCTCAAATGGAGATTTATCAAGCATCTCATCATCAATGCCGACAAACGCTGCTGCCTCGCGCACGCGCTCCTCCACCTCTTCGGCAGAAAGCCCCTGGTTTCTCGGTGCGAAGCCTATATCTGCACGAACGGTATCGTCAAAAAGCTGGTATTCGGGATACTGCATTACAAGGCCGACGCGGTATCTTATCTTAGATATCTGCTTCGGCTTTTCCCAAATATCAACTCCGTCAAGAAGCACCTGACCTGAGATTGGTCTGTATAAACCGTTCAAAAGGTTTACGAGCGTTGATTTACCGGAGCCCGTATGACCTATAAGTCCGGTTATTTTTCCTTTCTCAAACGAAACGTTGATCTTATCGAGTGCCACCATTTCAAATGGTGTACCCTTGCTGTAAAGATAAGAAACGTCCTTAATTTCGATCTTATTCATTTATTTTCCTTGTTTTAAGAATTGAACGAGCGTATTTACACATTCGTCATCGTAAAGCGCATCTGTTGAAATATCAACACCTGCTTTGACAAGCGCGTGTATAAGCTCGCGCCCCTGAGGAGCCTCGAGGCCCATTTCATGAAGCTTATCGACCTCACTGAATACCTCCTTGGCAGTTCCGTCCATAGCAACTCGGCCATCGTTGACAACAATGACTCTGTCTGCTCGCGCCGCCTCCTCCATATAATGGGTTATGTTTATAACAGTGATGTTCTCTTCTCTGTTAAGCTTCTCCATTATCTGGATGACCTCCTGCCTGCCTTGGGGGTCAAGCATAGCCGTTGATTCGTCAAAGATGATAACACGAGGCTTCATGGCAATAATACCTGCAATAGCAACGCGCTGCTTTTGTCCGCCTGAAAGCTTATGGGGAGCATGACGGGCATACTCGGTCATTCCGACAAGCCTCAGTGACTCATCTACGCGACACCTGATCTCTTCTCTGGGGAGAGCGAGATTCTCAGGACCAAAGGCAACGTCCTCCTCGACAACTGTTGCAACAAGCTGGTTATCGGGATTCTGGAACACCATACCGATCTTACGGCGCACGTCAAAAACGTCATCCTCAGTAAAATCGGGAGAGGTAATATCTACCCCATCGATAAATATCTTACCGACAGTCGGTGTGAGTATCATATTAAGAAGCTTTGCAAAGGTTGATTTGCCCGATCCGTTATGACCGAGAACGGCAACGTACTCGCCCTCGTATATAGAAAGGCTTACACGCTCGAGCGCGGGGATCTCCTGCTTTTCGGAAACGTACGTACCACTCTCGTTACCATCGTAATCGTCATAAGCGAATCCGAGATCTTCTGTTCTTATAATTTCTTTTTTCATCTATTCCTCATTTAAAGGTCACTCTTACACTCGATCCGCACGGAAGCGCAAGGCCGGTATTCTTGACAGGAAGGCCGAGCTCATCGGCTACACTGTATCCGTCTCTTGTGCCGAGAAGACGAGTGTCGGTTATGTATTTCATAGTAGATGCGGAAAGTCCGGTAGTATATGAATTGAGCAGGAAGAAGAGGGGCTCGTCCGAGAGGACATTGGCCGCAAGGGCTACGAAATCATCGATATTTTCCTCTATCTTCCAGACCTCTCCTGTCGGTCCACGGCCGTACGAGGGGGGATCCATGATTATCGCATCATACTTTCTGCCGCGTCTTATCTCGCGTTCTATGAATTTTTTACAGTCATCAACGATGTATCTGATCGGTGCATCCGTAAGACCGGAGAGTGCCGCATTTTCCTTTGCCGCAGCAACCATTCCTTTTGATGCATCAACGTGACAAACAGATGCTCCGGCCTTTGCTGCAGCAACTGTAGCGCCACCGGTATAAGCGAAGAGGTTAAGCACACTGATAGGTCTATTGGCCTTTACGATCAGATCTCTGAACCAATCCCAGTTTGCCGCCTGCTCCGGAAAAAGACCTGTATGCTTAAATCCCATAGGCTTGATCTGGAACGTCAGATCACCATACTTAATATTCCACATTTCAGGGAGCTTGTTATCGCTCCACTTACCACCGCCCGAGCTTGAACGGCGATAGCTTGCATCTGCGTTTCTCCAAAGCGGATCCTTCTTATCGGTTTTCCAGATCACCTGAGGGTCGGGACGGATGAGTGAGTATTTTCCCCATTTTTCCAGCTTCTCTCCGCTCGAGGTATCTATTATCGTATAATCCTGCCACTTATCTGCAATCCACATATCACACTTACTTTCTTTGATTATAGTATTTTCCAATAGCCGAGCCTGCACAGTTGGCATGGCATATCGCAATTGCAACCGCATCGGCGGTATCATCGGGTTTCGGGGGTTTAGGAAGCTTCAAGAGTGAGGTTACCATCGCGATAACCTGCTTCTTCTCTGCCTTTCCGTATCCGACAACGGCCTGCTTTACCTGAAGAGGCGTATACTCGCTTATCTTAACTCCGAGCTTATGCGCCGTGCACAAAATTACTCCGCGCGCCTCGGCAACGGCAATACCTGTCGTTATATTCGTGTTGAAGAAAAGCTCCTCTATAGCCATCTCGTCAGGCTTGTATTTATTTATCAGCGCTTCCATATCGTTTTGGATCATAAGAAGCCTTGCCTCTATATCCGTATGCGCCGGTGTAGTGATCGCACCGAATGCTATAGGGCGGATATTTCCGCGCACACTCTCAATAACACCCCAGCCAACTATTGCCAGCCCAGGGTCAATACCTAAAATTATCATAATCCTCTTAAGAAATTCATCCTGATTTTGGTTGTATCATGTTATTATACCACAAATTGGCGGTGGAGTCAATAAACACGCGCAAATATTTGTGCGCCCTTACGCGCGTAGCTCTCTTTCAAGCTCGTAAATGACCTCGGCAACGGCACCGTCGCTGACGTTGACTGTTATCCGGTCTGCCAGCTGCTTAAGATCCTCGGTTGCATTTTCAACCGCGTAACCTATATCTGCGGCCTCGATCATCGAGATATCGTTTTCGTAATCACCAACGGCAACAAGAAGCCGCGCGCCTATTGCATCGGCGACCTTACGTGCGGCATGTCCCTTGGTATTGTTTTTACCAAGAATCTCAACTCCGGTGCTCCAGCTTCGTACCGAAATCAGCTCGTCGCCACCTCTTTCGTTGACCGTATCCCGTATATACACTGCTTTTTCGGGGGTATCGGTCACAAAAATAATCTTATACACGCCCTTGTTTAAAAGATCGGCGCGCTTTTCCGAATATTCGGCAGGTGTCAAGGAAATACCGCTCTCGCATCCGGCAATATAAACGGTCATTCCGTAAAAAAGTCCGTCAGTCTTCGAGAATTCGTCTGCAAAATCAAATATAAAATCCGAGATCACACCCTCGTAAAGACAGTGCCGTGTTTCCGGGTGAATAACGTACGCACCGTTCAGGGAGATCAGGTAGGTGTTAGGCTTTATCCTGTCGGAAAATGCCTCAATATACGGATAATAACGGCCGCTACAAACGGTAAATGCACCACCGTTTTGCTGAAAATATCTAATTGCTTCAATATTTTTCTCCGGTATAGCATTGCCCATACAAAGAGTTCCGTCCCAATCGGAGCATATCAAGATGCCGTCAAAAATACCCATAGCAATACTCCCTTCCATTCGTTTACGAGTATATTATACTTTTTTGCCGTGCCTATGTCAATAAATATTTAAAAGTAAAGCGCCGAAAATATTTACTTATTTGCTTTACTTTTCGCTTTAAATGTGGTATAATGGTAGAGATAATTTGTGAGAGGTGCTTATGGCTATTATTCAGTTTTCGATTGGCGATCAGCTTGTTATGAAAAAGAAGCATCCCTGCGGATCTGATACCTTTAAGGTTATGCGCTCCGGAAGCGACATCAGGTTGATTTGCATTGGGTGTGGGCGCGATCTTATGCTGGCGCGCGAAAAGGTCGAAAAATCGACAAAAAAAGTCATATCAAGCACCAAGAACGAGGAGATCTAAATGTTTTATTACCTTTACGGAACACTTGAAATAAATGATGCAGGCATCTGCGTTATAGATTGCGGCGGTGTTGGCTACAAGCTGACGACCAGCCTTATAACCTGTGAGCTTTTACGCGAAAAGCTCGGCCAGAAGGTGAAGCTTTTTACATACCTTGCAGTAAGAGAGGACGGAGTTGAGCTTTTCGGCTTCGAGAGTAATGAGGAGCGCGAGTGCTTCAACAAGCTTATCACTGTAAGCGGTGTAGGTCCCAAGGCGGCTATGAGCATACTTTCGATAATGACTCCTGACAATTTTGCGCTCGCGGTATGCACCGAGGATACAAAGGCTATATCAAAGGCCTCAGGAATCGGAGCAAAGACTGCGGCCAGGATCATCCTCGAGCTTAAGGACAAGCTTGCTATCGATATGGGTGCGGCAACGGTCGCAAAGAGCGCGGGTCGTACGCAGGTCTTAATGCCTATGAGCGGAAACCTTACCGAGGCTACCGAGGCACTTATGGTGCTTGGATACGACAAAAACTCGGTTGCAGGTGCGCTTTCCGGCCTTGATCCCAAGACCGACGTCGGCGAGCTTATTCGTGCGGCACTCAAGAAGCTTTCTAGATAACGGAGGACATTACCGCCTATGATGGAAGAAGTAAACGAATTCGACTTTGAAAACCGGATCGTATCAAATGAATATGACTCAAACCAGGACGCAGAGGTAGAAAACTCACTGCGTCCGAAGACACTCGAGGAATACGTGGGTCAGAAAAAGGCCAAGGAAAACCTTAAGGTCTACATAGAGAGTGCAAAGCTTCGCGGCGAGTCGCTTGACCACGTGCTTCTCTATGGCCCTCCCGGTCTTGGTAAAACTACACTTTCCACCATTATTGCAAACGAAATGGGTGTGAAAATACGTACCACCTCCGGCCCTGCGATTGAAAAGCCGGGTGACCTTGCCGCAATACTCACCAACCTTACCGACGGTGACGTGCTTTTTATAGACGAAATCCACCGTCTCTCACGCTCGGTTGAGGAGATACTTTACCCTGCTATGGAGGACTATTCCCTCGATATTATCATCGGTAAGGGCCCCAGCGCGCGCTCAATACGTCTGCCCATTCCGAGATTCACTCTTATCGGCGCTACTACACGTGCCGGTCAGCTAACCACCCCTTTGCGCGACCGCTTCGGAGTTCTTCTGAAGCTTGAGCTTTACACCCCCGACGAGCTTGCGCTTATCGTCAAGAGATCTGCCGGTATCCTTGATATCGCAATAACCGACGACGGTGCATACAGCATCGCATCGAGATCAAGAGGTACTCCCCGAATTGCAAACCGACTTCTCAAGAGAATACGTGATTTCGCGCTTGTCAAGGGTGACGGAACCATAACCGACAGTATCGCAAAATATGCACTTGATGCACTTGAGATCGACGAGCTCGGACTCGACAACATCGACCGCAGAATGCTTGAGGCAATCATAAAGTTCTACGGTGGCGGCCCTGTCGGTCTCGATACCCTCGCGGCTACTATCGGTGAGGAAGCAATCACGATCGAGGACGTGTACGAGCCTTATCTTATGCAGATCGGATTCCTTGCAAGAACACCTCGAGGAAGATGTGTAACAAAGCTTGCATACGACCATCTCGGAATTCCCTTTGCCGCAGCAGCACAAGGACAGATCGCCGGGCAGGAAGGAATCATAGATTAACAAAAAAGAGTCATCGACCGCAAGGGTCGATGACTCTTTTTTTATGCTTATCTCAGCTTATCAACAGCAGATTTTCTATCCTCATACTTGAAGACCGCGCTACCTGCAACAAGAACGTTTGCACCCGCATTTCTTGCATCCGCCGCGTTTCTTTCGTTAATACCTCCATCAACCTGGATATCAACGTCAAGTCCGCGCTTATCTATTTCTGCCTTAAGTTTTTTTACTTTTTCAAGACATTCCGGTATGAGCGCCTGTCCACCATATCCGGGCTCAACAGTCATAACGAGGATCATATCGCATCTGTCGAGATAGTGGTAAATCTCCTCGACGGGTGTGTTGGGCTTGACTGAAATCGCCGCCTTTTTGCCCTTCGATTTTATCATTTCAATGCACTTATCAGGACAGTCGGTTGCCTCAACGTGGAACGTAACAAGGTCTGCGCCGGCATCTATAAAGCGCTCGATATATCTCTCAGGCTTCGTAATCATAAGATGCACGTCAAGAAACATCGACGTGCTTTTTCTTATAGACTCAATGACGGGCAAACCGAAAGAAATATTGGTAACAAATATACCGTCCATAACGTCAAGGTGTGCCATTTCCGCACCGGCAAGACGTATGCTTTCAATCTCCTCGCCAAGCTTTGTAAAGTCGCAAGCGAGTATAGAGGGTGAAATTTTGATCATTTTAACTCCGTTCTGTCACTCTGTCAGCAAGCTGATATGTAACGTTAAGATTCCTTTGGCATAGTATGATACAGAGGCTTTGAAGCCTCTTTAAAATATCAGGCAGGGCTTGTCGGTGTAGACTGTTAAAGCTAAGGACGTACCGTGAAATGGCGCCGTGCTTCCCTGCCATTTGATTGGCGCCCTGCAATTTGCGGGGCGTCTTATATTTTTTCGATAAGGGCCACCGCGTGTGAAGAAATTCCCTCCTCGCGACCTGTAAATCCGAGGCGCTCCTCAGTTGTTGCCTTTACATTTACCATTGTGGCAGATATTCCGAGTGTTTCGGCTATATTTTCGCGCATTTTTTCAATATGTGGAGCGAGCTTCGGCTTTTGTACAATTACTGTTGCATCTATGTTCGATATTGTGTAGCCGTTTTCCGAAAGAAGCTCGCGAACACGTGAAAGCAGCTTAAGGCTGGATATATCGAGATATGCATTGTCGCTGTCAGGAAAATGCTTACCGATATCACCGAGTCCCATAGCACCGATCAGAGCATCCATAACCGCATGGACAAGCACATCTGCATCCGAATGACCAAGAAGACCAAGCGTATGAGGTATATCTACACCTCCAAGTATAAGAGGTCTACCCTCAACAAGCTTATGTACGTCATATCCGTGACCTATTCTGAACCCGCTCAATTCTCTCTCCTCCTCAAAATGAACTCGGCATACTCTATATCACCCGCCTGGGTGATCTTTATATTTTCCTTGCCGGTATCGGTGCAAAAAACCTTATATCCGGCGCGTTCAACAAGCATGTTGTCGTCCGTGATAGCTAAGTCCGATACGTTTGCTGTGGCAAGTGCTGTTTTGTATATGTCGGCCTTAAATACCTGCGGTGTTGTGGCAAGCATTACAAAATTGCGATCCGGCGTGTCCGAAACGAATCCCCGGGCATCCACAAGCTTGACGGTATCGGTTACTCTCATCGAAGCAGTTGCCGCGCCATGGATCATGGCATCAGTGATAACAGAGGATATGCCGTCAGGGGTTATAAGGCAACGCGCCGCATCGTGAATTGCAACTATATCGGTATTTGTCGGGATCGCCTCAAATCCGATCTTAGCAGACTCTGCTCTCGTTTTTCCACCAATTACAATGCTACATACCTTGCTGATTCCTTTAGCCTGTTCCTGTGCGAACATCTCTTCACCGTCGCGTGTAACCACTACGATGCTTGTGATCTCCCGACAGGCCTCAAACGACTCCAAGGAGCGGCGAAGAACTGTTTTTCCTGCTACCAGAAGCTGCTGCTTTGTTGTTTCCGCATTCATCCTTGTTCCGCTCCCTGCGGCAAGGATAACGGCAGATACGTTGTATTTATTCATCTCTAAATCCTTATTTTCTGTAGTATACGAAGTGTACGGTTATAGTTCTGGGCTTGCCGCCCTCAAGCAGGTTTGGGCCCTTGATGACCACTCCGTCACCGCTCATAAGCCTTGAGGCCTCGAGGTCTCGCACGTTGCATACAAACAAGCGGTCTCCTGAGGAGTCAACTATAAACTCATCACCATGAAGCGCGAGCGCTCCGCCACGACCTATAACGTCCTCGTTTCCATCTCTGTGCTCGGTTACGTACTTAACTGCCTGGCCGTGCAATTCCCTTGCGCGCTCAAGTCTGAACGCATAGCTGGACGGATCCTTGCTCCTTGAAAAAATCTTTGAAAATATTGACACGGATATAAGCGTCCTTTCGTTTTCCTAATACAATTTTAGCATAAAACAGTCGAAAATGGAATACCTTTATAAAATTTATATTTTTTTATAAAAAATTTAACTTTTTTCGCAAAAACTATTGATTTTTTACTAAAAGTGTATTATAATAGTATCAAAGTGGAGCGAAGTGGGGCAATTTGGTACCATTTTCCCAATTTTAACATCAAAAAGGAGGTAAAGTCGATGTCTTTCGTTGGTTCATACTCACATTCGATGGATGCGAAGAAGCGTGTGTTCATCCCGTCTAAGTTCCGTGATGATCTTGGCGAAGAATTCTACATAACGAGAAAGTTCGACGCTTACCTCTCCATATACACTGCTGAGGACTGGGAAGCATACGTTGACAAGATCTCGAAGCTTCCTGAGGCTGATGCAGAGGAGTTCCAGGATTTCATCCTTGGTGCAGCACAGAAGTGCACTCCCGATGCCAGCGGCCGTATCATTATCGATGACAGACTTATGCGACATGCGAAGATAAACAAGAGCATCGTATTTGTCGGCACCGGTAAGCAGATCAGAATCTGGGCCGAGGAGCTTTGGAACGAGCGCGAGCAGAATCGCAACTACGACAAGATGCGCGAGATAATGCGCCAGTACGGACTCTAATATATATAATAATGAAAGGAAGCTATGATGGATATCCAGTTCTCACACGTATCGGTGCTGCTTTATGAATGTATTGAAGCGTTGAATATCAGAGATGGGTACACCTACATAGACTGCACTGCCGGTGGCGGCGGTCACTCCCTTGAAATAGCAAAGCGCATGGGTCCTAACTCACGTCTTATATGCTTTGACCGTGACAAGAATGCAATTGCGGCGGCTACAAAGCGACTTGAGGGATACCTTGACAGAGTAACCTTTGTAAACGATAATTTCTCCAGCCTCGGCGAAGTTATAAGAGAAATGAAGATAGACAACCTTGGTGGTGTTCTTGCCGATCTCGGTTGCTCCTCACACCAGTTTGACACCGCTGAGCGCGGATTCAGCTATATGCAGGATGCAAGACTTGATATGAGAATGGACACCGATTCCCCGCTTTCGGCATACGAGGTTGTAAACGAATACTCGGAGGATGCACTCAGAAGAATCCTTTATGAGTACGGCGAAGAAAAGTTCTCTGCCAGAATCGCTTCCGCAATATGCAAAAGACGAGCTGAAAAGCCTATCACCACTACCGTAGAGCTTTCAGACATTATTAAATCAGCAATTCCTGCAGCAAAAAGAGCTGACGGTCCGCACCCCGCAAAAAGAAGCTTCCAGGCCATCAGAATTGAGGTCAACGGCGAGCTTGATGCGATTAAGCCGCTTATAAGTGCGGCAGCAAACGGACTTGTTCCCGGAGGACGTATCGCAATCATCTCCTTCCATTCACTCGAGGACAGACTTGTAAAAATAGGAATGAGAGATCTTGCAAACGGATGCACCTGCCCCCGTGACTTCCCTGTTTGTGTATGTGGCAACAAGGCCACCTTAAAAGAGATTTCTAAGAAGCCGATACTTCCGTCGGATCAAGAACTAGAGGAAAATCCGCGTTCACGAAGCGCTAAGCTGAGAATTGCGGAAAAAATATAAAGGAGAAACAAAAATGACATCTACAAGCGCTTACGAAACACTCTATAACAATATGAAAAAACACTTCACCGTCATCAGCGAAAACAATGAATACACGCTTGGCGAATATATGTCAATGAAGGCAGACGTAAAGAACACCGCGGAATCAAACCTCCCTGCTGTAAGAAGCAACGTGCTTGATACCCATTCTGTGTCCGCTATCTTCTCCTACGTTAACGAGAAGCTTACCGTTAAGAAGGCTCCTGTAAAGGACAAGACCATGCGTGCATTTCCCTTCCGCACCTCTATGGCTGCAGCTCTTTCTGCAGTTGTTGCATGCGCTCTTATATTCTCCTTCGGTATCTTCACCACCAACGGAACCGGCAACGTTCCCTCCACTGTTGACTCCGGTGAGGACGTATCCGAGTGCGAGATATACGAGACTCCCGCTGAAAACAACTAAATTGTAATAAATTTAATATATTACAAATACAATATAGCGATGGCTCACACGAGTCGTCGCTATATTTTTTTGTTTTTGCGAGGGGAAAATGAAAAGAAGCAATATTGAAGGCAGAGGAACGATTGTAAAAACAAGAAAGAGAGTGCATATTGTTCTTACCGCCTTTTTTCTTTTCCTGATATTTCTTATATCTAATCTGGTGAAGCTGCAGGTAAACCTGAATTCGTACTACACCGATAAGGTGTATGATCAAATAACAACAAGCTCATCCCTGCGTGCAGAAAGAGGGGCTATATACGACACAAATATGCAGGTGCTTGCAACATCCAGTACGGTGTGGAGGGTGTTTATATCCACGAGGGATATTAAAAAAGCATCGCGCGAGAGCGGAAAGGACTACGCAAAAATAGTTGCCTATGGGCTTGCGGATATTTTATCTCTCGATCACGCGTCTATACTTAAAAAAATCGAAGGATCAAACGTGCTTGACGTAACGATCAAAAAGGAGGCAACAAAGGAAGAGTTCGAGCGTGTTTTAAGCTTCACCATCAACAACTCATTGGAGAGCCTTATATTTACCGAGGCACAGACGTCCAGGCTTTATCCGGGCGGTACCCTTGCCTCTCATCTGTTGGGCTTTACCGGTAGTGACGGTCAAGGGCTTTACGGACTGGAGTATTACTATGACTCATATCTTGCCGGTACCGACGGAAGCTATCAGTATGCAAAGGATGCAAACGGAAACGCGCTATCTACAGAATATTCAAGCTACACACCGGCGACCGACGGATACAGCCTTGTCACAACGATCGACAGCTACGTACAAAAGGTGCTGGAGGGGCAGCTCGCACAGGTAGTGAAATCGCATGGAGTTACCAACCGTGCAACCGGTGTTGTAATGGATGTAAATACCGGAGCGATCCTTGCTATGGCAACCTCATCTCCGTTCGATGCTAACGATCCGTACACGCTGGATGAACTGTCAAGCGCCAAGCTCACAGCATCGGGCTACGAGCCAGGCAGCGACGAGTACAAACAGTACAAGAAAGAACTGCTCGAAATTATGTGGTCAAACAAAGCAATTAGTGAAATTTACGAGCCAGGATCTACATTCAAAATAGTCACAGTTTCAACCGCACTTGAGCTTGGAGCAGTAAGCACCAAGGATACATTTAGCTGTCACGGATACCACACCGTTGGCGGTTGGAGGATCAAATGTCACAAGGTTGGCGGACATGGAAACGGCTTTTCTTTGGCATACGGATTACAGATGTCCTGCAACCCAACAATGATGCAAATAGCCGAAAGAGTTGGTGCGGAAAGCTTTTATTCTTACGTAGAATCATTTGGATATCTCCAAAGAACCGGCATAGACCTTCCAAGCGAGGCGACATCGATTTTTCATGACAAGGAGGCTATTGGCTCCACCGAGCTTGCAACGATCTCGTTCGGTCAAAGGTTCAAGGTAAGCGTTATAAATCATCTTACCGCTATATGCACCGTTGCGAACGGCGGCGAGCTTGTGACACCTTACGTGGTAAAACAAATAATTGACGATGGCAAGGTTATATTCGAGCGCGACACAGAGGTAAAGAAAAGAGTCATCTCAGAGGATGTGGCAAAAGCAGTCAACCAAATACTTGCCGACGGAGTAAGTGGTGACGGAGGTGCAAAAAATGCACGTGTCGACGGATACGTAATTGCAGCCAAGACAGGAACGTCCGAGAAATTTGACGTGCTCGATGAGAACGGAAACTCATACCTGCGAATAGCATCAACTGTGGCTTACAACATAAGCGAGGAGGGTGGTATTGCAACAATAATCGTTGTTGATGAGCCGCAAGGAAGCGTAAAATACGGAAGCGTTGTGGCGGCCCCCTACGTTTCTGCACTACTTACGCAGATTCTTCCCTATCTCGGCTTCGAGTCAAGCAAGGAAAGTGATGAAGTGACAGTACCGAACGTTGTAGGAATGACCGTATCGTCGGCCACTGAGTCACTAGATAAGCTCGGAGTAAAATACGAGGTTGTCGGAGATGGCGATCTTGTGCTATCGCAATCCCCCACCCACCATGATACGATTTCTCATGCCTCTTCAACCGTCATACTTTACACAGTGGATGAGAACGAATACATCAGTATCCCTTCTCTTGTCGGAATGGAAATTTCCGAGGCGGTAAAAAAATGCTACGATATAGGGCTCAACGTAAGGCTTTCGGGAAGCATAGACGGGGGTAAGGTGGTGGCACAGTCACTTCCGCTTGGTGCCGTTGTCAAAAGAGGAAGCATTATCGAGCTGACGGCAATGGTTACAGATTATGAAGATTAACGAGGGTTTTAGAAATGTATATAACAGAAGCATTAAACGGAATCGAGTACGAGTGCGATACCGATATCAGTGGTATCAGCTTTGACCGGATCAGCAGCGACAAGAATAATATTGAATCAAGCACACTTTTTGTGCTTCTTAAGGGTATAAATTTTAACACTGATGCAATAATAGACTATATAATTACCCGACACCCATGTGCAATTGTGTGTGATAAGGATCGAAGGATTTTTTCTGATATACCGATCATACGTGTGAGTGATGCACGGCGGACATTGGCATTCTTATACTCCAACTACTTCAAGATAGATTACAGTGCTACGAGGTTTATTGGAGTGACCGGCACCAACGGAAAGACGACCACCGCCACGATGATATATGAAATCATGAAGCATGCGGGATATAAGAGCGGCTTTATCGGTACGGGAAGAATAGAGATGATGGGACGATGCCTCAGTGACAGGATGTATTCTATGACAACGCCCGATCCGGCACTTTTATATGAAAGCATAGCGAATATGCAAGGTGAGGGGTGCGACGTCATTGTAATGGAGGTATCAAGCCACGCACTTGCCCTCGGAAGGGTGGCACCAATTCCCTTTTCGCATTCGGTATTCACCAACCTATCCGCTGAGCATCTTGATTTTCACGGCGACATGGAAAGCTACTATCAGACCAAGCTATCGTTGTTTGCACAAAGCGAGAACGGAATCTTCAATGCCGATGACGAATACTCTGCACGCGCTATGAAGGAATGCTTGGAGGTCTGTCGGACTACCGGCATAGGTATTCTTTGGGATGCTGATGCAATGGCGCGCGATCTTATAATGTACGATCTTGACGGAAGCAGCTACATATACCGTGAGGCAAGTCTTATATTCAAGGTAAAGCTTAAGCCCGCGGGATATTACAACGTCTATAATTCCATGCTTGCACTGAGGTGCGCGATATCATTCGGTGTGCGCCCTTATATAGCAAAGGAAGCAATAAACGGTATGGACGGCATAGACGGACGGCTTGAGGTGATCCACGATGACGTTATCGTCATAATCGATTATGCACACACCGAAAAGGCCTTTGAAAACGTGCTTAAAACCGTAAATTCAGCTAAAAGAATGAGCCAACGCCTTATAACGGTATTCGGGTGCGGCGGCGACCGGGATAAAAGCAAACGCCCGAAAATGGCGGCGGTTGCCGAGCGGCTATCCGACCTTGTCATAGTTACGCAGGATAATCCACGCACTGAAAGTGAAAGCGCGATAATATCAGATATCCTCGAGGGATTTGAGTCACCGGAAAAGCGGAGAGTCATAACATCGCGTAAAAGCGCAGTGACAAGCGCTATTATGAATGCCAACGATTCTGATATAGTCCTGGTACTTGGAAAGGGACACGAACGGTACAACATAGATGCCGGCGGATATCACGATTACGATGAAAGAGATATAATCCGACAGGCACTTGTAAAGCGCCGCTCGGTGCGGACGAAAGCATGAAAATAAAGCTTGATATCCCTCTTTCGCTCTCTGAGATTGCATCCGGTGTAAACGGTCGGCTATTTAGTACTGATGCGATGGTAAATTGCATCTGCACCGACTCGCGAGAGGTATCGAATGGAGACCTATTTATAGCATTAGGTAGTGATGAAAACGACAGAAAACGCTTTTGCAGAGAGGCAAAGGCAAGAGGAGGACACGTGCTTGGGCGCAGTTTTGCAAGCATACTTACCCTCAATACCGAGGATGCGATCCTAAGGCTTGCGCATTTATACCGCACAAGGCTTGCAAATCTGGAGCATACGGTAGCAATCACCGGCAGTGTCGGAAAGACAACCACAAAGGAGCTTACCGCAAGAATATTATCTGGCTCATATAAGGTGCATTCAAGCTTCGGGAATTTCAACAATTCATTAGGCTTATTGCATACCGTACTCTCGGCAGGCCGGGACACAAGCCTATTTGTGGTCGAGATGGGAATGAATCACAAGGGAGAGATCGCCCGACTTTCACGTGCCGTCGAGCCGGACGTTGCAGTTATAACGAACGTTGGCTCTGCACACATCGGAAATCTTGGCAGCAAGGAGGCCATAGCCTCGGCAAAGCTTGAGATCCGTGACGGACTAAGCACTGGCAATCTGATCATTCCGTACGGCGAGCCATTGCTTAATAACGGTAGTTTTTGCACTGTTTCGGTCAACTCGGATAAGGGCGACTATTCCCTTTTTATCAACGGCACCGATCACGAATACACCACTTTTAGCTTTTATGGAATTAACATAGCCTTGGAAAAGGAGCGTATTGCACTCACCGGAACACATTTACTTACCTCGCTGGCATTTGCGCTTTCAGTAGCAGACGTCCTGGGTGCCAATGTCTGTGATATACATGATGCGCTAAGCTCCGTAAGTCAAGCGAATTTCAGACAACGGCGCTTCAATATAGGCCGATATAAGATATATGACGATACCTACAGCTCATCTCCTGAGGCGGTAATGGCGGTTATGGGAGCCTTAGCACACGAGAATGCATGCGGCGTGAGTGCGGTGCTTGGCGACATGCTTGAGCTTGGCGAGTTCAGCGACGAGCTTCACCGCAAGGTAGGAATAGCGGCGGTTGAGTGTGGGATGCGCAAGCTATATTTGTTTGGCAATTTTTCAAATGAGATTGCCCGTGGAGCCTCAGAAGCAGGAATGCCGCGGAGTAATATTTTCATCAACCAAAGCATCGATGATCTTCAACCGACTGCTAAGCAGATAGAGGACTCGTATGATGGCGAGATTCTTTTAGTCAAGGCCTCTCATGCTATACATGCCGAAAGATTGTACGATTATTTAAAGGAATAAGAACATGCTGGATACCTATTTTCCTCTTTATATTGCTATATTTTTTATATCGGCACTGGTTACGTTTGGAATCGAGCGCAGGATGATACCTCTTCTTTCGCAAAGAGCACAACAGCCGATATATGAGGGCGGACCAAGGTGGCATGCCAAAAAAAGCGGAACTCCGACTATGGGCGGTGTTGCCTTTCTGATCTCGGTGTCGATATCACTGATAGTCTGCGCCGCAGTACTGCTTTTTGGCGGTAGCACCGATGCGGTCATATCCATAATAATTTGCCAGGTATATGCCGCCCTCAATGCTTGCGTAGGTATAATCGACGATATGAAAAAGCTACATCGCAAAGAGAACAAGGGACTTACTCCACTCGGAAAGCTCGGCTTTCAATTCGTGCTAGCAGTGTTTTTTCTGATTGCCAGGGGCTATCTGCTTGGCGAGGAGACGGAAATACATTTTGCCTTTGGTGAGCTGGATCTCGGGTTTTTCTATTACCCGATTGCGGTGGTTATTCTCCTTGGCATAATAAACTGTGCCAACCTCACCGACGGAATAGACGGATTAGCATCATCGGTAGCATTTTCGACCGGTGTTTCACTGCTCTACATTTCTGCGGCACTCAACACCGAGGCAAGCGCCATTTCATCTGCAATTATGGGTGCGGCAGTCGGCTTTCTTATATTCAATCTTCATCCCGCAAAGATATTTATGGGAGATACAGGATCGCTCTATTTCGGCTCCTTGATCGCGTGCTGCGGATTCACGCTTGGCAATCCGATACTCATAATTTTCATAGCCGGAGTGTATGTTTTAGAGGGGTGCTCGGTAATATTGCAGGTGTTTTGGTACAAGACGTTCGGGCGCAGAATATTCCGTATGGCCCCCTTTCATCACCATCTTGAGCAATGTGGATACAGCGAAAACAGGATATGTATAATCGCTATGATACTCACATTTCTTTTTTCAATTCCGGCGTATATTTTCTATCTGCCATGAAGAATAATATAAGAGATATTATGCGCAAGCGCTTGCCGGCTCCAGACCTATCACTCTTTATAATTATCATTCTGCTCGCGTTTTTCGGCACAATTATGATATTTAGCGCCAGTTCTTCTTATTCTTATGCAAGATATAACGACGCCTTTTACTTTATAAAGAGGCAGCTTATATGGCTATGTGTCGGTGGCTGTGTAATGCACGTTGCATCGAGAATTTCACCTAAAAAATACAAAAGCGCGACTGCGTTTTTCTACGTTGCAGTCCTGTTACTCCTATTGCTTGTTCTGGTGGTCGGATTTGTTGGGAACGGGGCAAAAAGGTGGATATCGATAGGCCCTGTAACCATACAGCCGTCCGAGATGGCTAAGCTCACTCTGATAATGATGATGGCGCTTTACTTCTCGAAATTCGAGACCAGGGCGCTATCGAAAAAGCGGGGAGAAATTTTCAAATTCGGCACACTTATACCGATAGCGATCATGCTGGTGCCGATAATTCTCGTAATGCTGCAAAAGCATCTTTCCTGCATAATCATCCTCAGTGCTATCGGATTATGTATGATCGTCGCATCAGGAGCCAATCTCAAGTACATAGCCGGATTCGGTGCGCTGGGCGGCGCGGGAATTACCTGCCTTGCGGTTTTTACCGACTACACAAAGGAGCGCATCATGGTCTGGCGCGATCCCGAGGCATACCGACTGACAGGCGGTTGGCAGACGCTTCAAGGACTTATGGCTATCGGCTCCGGCGGAATTTTCGGTGTGGGCTTCGGTAAGAGTGTTATGAAGCACTGCTACGTTTCAGAGCCGGCAAACGATATGATATTCTCTATACTATGCGAGGAGCTTGGCCTGATAGGTGCGCTGGCAGTACTCGGTATGTTTACTTTTCTCGTCGTTCGCGGATGTATCGTTGCCTTGAGGTGTGAGGACGTATTTTCCCGACTTGTGGCATTCGGTATAAGCGCAAAGATGGCTATACAGGTTCTGCTCAACGTTGCGGTGGTCACAAATAGCATTCCGAACACCGGAATTTCCCTGCCGTTTTTCAGCTACGGTGGGTCGTCACTCATAATGCTCTTCTTTGAAATGGGCATCCTGTTATCAATATCGCGGTATTCAAAAATCACTAAGTAAGGAGCACGGCTGCATATGAGAGCAATCATCGCCGGAGGTGGAACAACCGGACACATAACCCCGGGGTTATCAATAGCAGAGGTCATACTGAGCCACGAGAAGGAGTCAGAGATACTTTTTATCGGTCGCGAGGGCGGTGACGAGAACGCCATAATAAAGCAACGAGGCTTTGCGCTTAAGACCCTCGCCATTTCCGGTTTTTCAAGGAGGCTCACCCCGAAGAACGTAACGAATGCATTTCGCGCCGCAAGATCACTGGTGACGGCTTCTAAAATCATAAAGGAGTTTGCACCTGACGTTGTAATAGGCACAGGCGGATACGCTTGCTGGCCGGTGCTCAAAGCCGCTCAGATGCTGAAAATCCCCACGGTGCTTCACGAGTCGAACGTCGTGCCCGGACTCACCACAAGAATGCTCGCGCCAAGGTGCACAAAGGTGCTATTAAACTTTCCCGGAAGCGAAAAGGAATTAAAGCACACGGACAACGTAGCGATAGTCGGCAACCCGATACTCTCCGGACTTATACATGAAACTCGTGAGGGCGCACGGCGGCGACTTGGCATATCTCACTCCGAGCTTATGATACTGTCGTTTGGAGGGAGCGGAGGTGCCGAGATACTGAACAAACATGCTATCGCGCTCATGCAGAACTACTGCATGCGTGTCAACCGAGTGCGGCACGTACATGCGACCGGCAAGAAGTATTACGACGCGATAAAGAGCGCGTACCCTTCACTCGCCGCCGGAAAATGCGGGTGCATAATATACCCATTTATCGAGGATATGGCCACATACATGAGGGCGGCGGATATAGTAATTTGCAGATGCGGTGCCATGACACTTTCGGAGCTTGCCAGCGCGGGAGCACTGCCGATATTGATCCCCTCACCGAACGTCACAGATAATCACCAATACAGAAACGGAAAGCTTTTTGTTGACCGCGGAGCCGCGCTTATGATCGAGGAATCCGAGCTCAACGACCGCACACTTACCGATGCTGTGAGATATCTTGAAAACAATCCGAGCCTACGCGCACGGATGCGCCAGCGACTGAAGGAATTCTCAACCGAGAACAGTCGAGAGCTGACTTACGAGCAGTTGAAGAAAATTTTGAAAAAATAACATTCTGCCCCGTTTTATGTCGATTTGACTGCGGGGCAGATTTTTTCTGCCTTTGATTATATTTTATATTTTTATAAAATATGTGAAATTTTTCGCACGCGCGGAAAAGGTCTTGAAATCTAATAAAATAAAATATATAATATATATATAAGATTTTTTCGATTTTACCGACTGGAGGATATATAAATGGAATTCGATTTTGAACCCGTATACGATTGTGGTGTTAATATAAAAGTTATCGGTGTAGGCGGCGGCGGAAACAACGCTGTTAACCGTATGATATCAACCAATATCCGTGGCGTTGAGTTTATCGCAATAAACACGGACAACCAGGCGCGTGATTCCTCTTGCGCTACCAAGAAGCTTATCATCGGTGATAAGATCACCAGAGGTAAGGGCGCAGGCTCTAACCCCGAGGTTGGTAAGCGCAGTGCCGAAGAGTCCATCGAGGCAGTTAAGGCTGCTCTTGAGGGCGCAGATATGGTATTCGTTACCGCAGGTATGGGTGGCGGTACCGGTACCGGTGCAGCTCCCGTTATCGCAAAGGCAGCACGCGACCTCGGTATTCTTACCGTAGGTATCGTTACCAAGCCCTTCGCATTCGAGGGTCTTCGCAGAAGCAAGCAGGCAGAGGCCGGAATTGCCGAGCTCTCAAAGTTTGTTGACTCGCTTATCATCATCCCCAACGAGCGTCTTAAGCAGGTTGAGGACAACCATATCACCCTTGCAAACGCGTTCGAGATCGCACACGACGTTCTCCGCCGCGGTGTACAGTCGGTATCCAATCTCATAAACGTTCCCGGATTCATCAACCTCGACTTCGCTGACGTTACCACCATCATGAAGAATGCAGGCTATGCTCACATGGGTATGGGCTCAGCAAAGGGTGAGGACAAGGCTCAGATCGCGGCTATGGCGGCTATCTCATCTCCCCTTCTTGGGACCAGCATATCCGGTGCTATGGGCGTTCTTGTAAGCATTACCGCTTCCGAGGATATCCAGCTTGATGAGATCGAGACCGCTTCTCGCATGATCTACGAGGAGGCTCATCCCGATGCTAACATCATTTGGGGTGCTGCATTCGATCCCACTCTTGAGGATGAAATGCGCGTTACCATCATCGCAACCGGCTTTGATCACATGAAGCGCGAGAACGCAAAGCCCTCTGCACCTGTACGCGAGGAGACTCCCGCTCCCGCTGTTGAGACCGCTCCCCAGGAGATCGACATCGAGAAGATCGCGCCCGCAGTTGAGGAGCCTGTTGCTGAGACTCCCGCATACAAGCCTCAGCCTACCATCGTAAAGACCATTCCCGCTTCTCAGCCCGAGACAGACACATTTGGTTCTTACGACGATCTCTTCAAGTGCATTAAGAAGACTAAGAGATAATTTATACATAAGCCATAGAGCTTTGGATCATCCAACGGCTTGATAAGGTTAAAAAGAAATCCCCTCGTTTTTGCGAGGGGATTTTTGTTTTTTGCTACCGGATATAGACTACTCAGGCAGATCAACACGAGGCAAGCACCTCGCTTTTTTTGATGCGGTCATTGATTAAATGGCGATGCGATCGACTAAAGGTCAGGGGTGTTTTTGGGGTTATGAATTTCAACGGATAACGAAGCGAGGTGCGTGTTGCTTGAATCGTGATGACGTCCGTAGATTGAGTGTAGAGAGTAGCTCGATACATAGTTTTGTTAAAGCATAACGCAAAACCGCGAATTACATTTTTCCGTTATCGTCATTTTTGTTGATATGTCCGTTTTATATTTTTTCTTTTGCTCATTTTTGTTGTTATCAATACACCGTTTTTTGTTATAGCGAAACATTTTTGCGCTTTTGTGTACTTTTATAACGGAATTGTATAGTTTTTATGTTACAAGTTTTCCACAAAATTTTGCGAGAGCCCCGAGTTTTCCACATTCACCCCCCCTCCGCTCCAGGTTTTCCACAATAAATAACACTTGAATGAGGGCGTACCGATTTTGTGTATTTTTATGTTTTTGCGTGCATATGACGTTTTTCGGAGCTGTTCCCTCCCCTCGCATCATACATCAGATCACAAGCCAAAAAAAGAGAGCCCGGCAGTAAATATCCACCGATGGCTCTCTTGTTTTTTTCGTTTTACTTTGTCATTTTTTCCTGCTTAACCTTATGGTCGATCACGTGTCTGGAAGCAAGCTCGCGATGTACATCCTCAACTGTAATGCCCATCTGAGTCATGAGGACCATAACATGATATGCAAGGTCTGCAATCTCGTACACGGTTTCATTTTTGTCATCTGCCTTACCGGCGATGATAACCTCAGTGCACTCCTCGCCAACCTTTTTAAGAATCTTATCAATTCCCTTTTCAAAAAGATAGGTGGTGTACGATCCCTCGGGTCTATCCTTCTTTCTTCCCTCAAGGAGAGCATACAGTCCCTCAAGCGTGAACTGGGAAAGCTCCTCGGAGTGATATACGGGATTTGTGAAGCAGGAGTTTGTGCCAAGGTGACATGCAGGGCCGTCCTTTTCTACAACGACAACGAGCGCATCCTTATCGCAATCTGCAGTTATAGAAACGATGTGCTGATAGTTGCCACTGGTTTCGCCCTTAAGCCAAAGCTCGTTTCTTGAGCGACTGTAAAAGCAGGTAAGCCCCTTCTCTATCGAGATCTTGAGGCTCTCCTCATTCATGTACGCGACTGTGAGGACATCCTTGGTAATGGAGTCAACCACGACCGCGGGAATAAGTCCGTTCTTGTCAAATTTAAGTTCACTGATGTTTATCATATCAAATCCTTACGGTAACACCGCTTTCCTTAAGTTTTTGTTTGAGATCCTTTATCTCGATTTCCTTGAAGTGGAACACCGATGCCGCAAGGCCGGCATCTATATCGGGAATTTCCTTGAAAAGCTTTATGAAGTCATTTATGCACCCTGCACCGCCAGAAGCGATCACAGGGACGTTTACAGCCTCACAAACAGCCTTTAATAGCTCTATATCAAAGCCCTGCTTCACACCGTCGGTGTCTATCGAGTTGACTACCACCTCACCGGCGCCCATATCTACACACCGCTTTATCCAACCGATGGCCTCCATGCCGGTATTTTCACGGCCGCCCTTCGAGAAGACTGTGTACACACCGTCAACCCTTTTAACGTCCACAGAAATAACAACACACTGATTGCCGTATCTTTCTGCAGCTTCCTTTATCAGTGTCGGATTTTTAATTGCGCCTGAATTAACGCTGACCTTATCAGCGCCGCATTTGAGCACGCGGTCAAAATCATCAAGGGTATTGATTCCTCCGCCTACTGTGAGCGGAATAAACACCCTCCTGGCAGTTTCAGTGAGTATGTCGGTGAAAAGCGCGCGCCCCTCACTGGAGGCGGTTATATCGTAAAAAACGAGCTCGTCGGCGCCTGCATCAGAATAGAACTGCGCAAGCTCGACGGGGGAGGAAACATCCGAAACACCGAGGAAGTTAACTCCTTTTACAACTCTTCCGTTCTTAACGTCAAGGCAAGGAATAATTCTTTTAGTTATCATACCGACACCTCGATCGCTTTTTTAAGGTCTATTGCGCCTATATAATAAGCGCGTCCGATAATGGCACCGTAAATATTCATTTTACGCAGCGCGTGAATATCATCGATCGTTGATACACCGCCTGATGCAATTATATCAACCGAATATCTCTTAGAAAGCTCAGAATAAAGCTCAAGGTTAGTTCCGCGCATCGCTCCATCCTTTGATATGTCGGTACATATAATGGTTTTTACACCAATTCCCTGCATTTTTTCAAAGAAGGCATCGATCGTATACTGCGAGCTTTCGAGCCAGCCCTTGATGGCTATATAGCCGTCCTTAACGTCAGCGCCTACAGCTATCTTATCACCGTACTTCCGAACGGCTGCCCTTAGGAATTCCTCATCCTTTACTGCTGCGGTACCGAGTATAGCGCGAGAAACACCGGCACCAAAATAAGCATCAAGAACCTGCATGCTACGAATACCGCCACCGATCTCTACGAAAAGTCCGGTAGCCTTGACTATCTCCTCGACGACCGAGAGGTTGGGGGTGGTGCCGTCCTTGGCTCCCTCAAGGTCTACAACGTGGATGTACTCTGCGCCAAGGCGCTTGAAATCAAGTGCAACCGACACAGGATTATCAGAATAGACGGTCATTTGCGAATAATCGCCCTTATAAAGACGCACTGCCTTTTTATCGTAAAGGTCTATTGCGGGAAATATATTCATTTTTCTACCTCCCACTCTACAAATGCCTTAAGTATCGAAAGACCGACGTCACCGCTTTTTTCCGGGTGGAACTGCATGCCTGCAACGTTTCCCTTTGCCACACCCGCTGTAATTGTCGCACCGTACTCTGCTGTAGTGATGAGACTATCATCGCAATCGACAGCATAATAGGAGTGAACGAAGTATACGTGGTCACCCTCGTTTACGTATTTAAGTAAGGGGTGCTTCTTTTCTATATGCAGTGCATTCCAGCCGATGTGAGGTATTTTAAGATCCGCGGGGATGCGGCCCTGCATCGGTACTACACTGCCCTTAAGCAAGGAGAGGCCCTCGTATTCGCCATATTCATAGCTACGCTCAAAGAGAAGCTGCATTCCAAGGCAGATACCAAACACCGGCTTGCCTGCCGTTGCCTCTTCGATCACGACCTTATCAAGGCCGGTAGAACGAAGCTTGGCGGCCGCGTCACCAAAGGCACCTACGCCCGGCAGAATAATTCTGTCAGAGCATCTGATCACGTCAGGATCGGAGGTGACTACACTTTCAGCACCGATAGCCTCAAGCGAGCAGCAGAGGGAAAAAAGATTTCCCACTCCGTAATCTACAACTGCAATCATCAGATAACTCCCTTTGTGGACGGAACCTCGTTAGCAAATTCTACGTCGATCTTTGCAGCAGCAGACAAAGCTCTTGCCATAGCCTTGAACGCGCCCTCGATTATGTGGTGAGAGTTCTCGCCTGCGAGCTTGCGCACGTGCATGGTGATTTTAGCCTCACGAACAAATGCCTGCATGAACTCCTCGCAAAGCTCGGTATCAAAATCACCAACTCTGTACGAGGGGATATCAAGAGAATATCCGAGGTAGCCCCTGCCGGAAATATCAACTGCTACAAGGATAAGAGATTCATCCATGGGAATGGTTTTGTCTGCATAGCGCACAATTCCCTTTTTATCACCGAGAGCTTCAAGAAAAGCCTGACCAAGACAGATTCCGATATCCTCTACGGTGTGGTGATAGTCCACGCGGGTATCACCAACGCACTCAACCGAAAGATCAAAGTGAGAGTGCTTGGAGAAAAGAGTCAGCATGTGATCAAGAAAGCCACATCCTGTATTGATATTCGATTCTCCGGATCCGTCAAGACAAAGCTTGAGGGAAATATCGGTTTCGCCTGTTTTACGCTTGATTTCCGATGATCTCATTTTATAGCTCCTTCAAAATGTTTTCAATAGCATCGACAAGCGCCACCATCTGGTCGCGAGTGCCGACGGTAATTCGGTTATACTCCTTTATGCGCTCCTTCGAGAAGTGGCGCACGAGTATTCCGCGAGCCTTAAGCTCCTTATAAAGCGCCTCGCCCGATATTTTGTCGGACTTGGCAAAAATAAAGTTTGTTTTGGAATCGGTAAGCGAGAAGCCAAGGGAGGCAAGTCTTTCACTTGTCCATTCCCTGTTCTCGCAAATGGTACGGCAATTAGCCATATAATAGTCGTTATCGAGTATAGCTGCATGGCCTGCCGCCATAGTCATACGGTTAACGTTATAGGGGTTAGTGGAATACTTGATCGTGTTAAGATCGCATATAAGCTCACTGCATCCTATTCCGAAGCCGAGTCTGGCACCGGCCATAGAGCGGGACTTTGAGAAAGTACCGGTTACAAGAAGGTTGTCATACTTATCGACAAGCTTTATCGCACTCTCGGCACCGAAGTCAACGTATGCCTCGTCAATAACGACAACGTTGTCGGGGTTGCTCTTTACTATTGCCTCGATCTCGTCAAGAGTCAGGGCGATGCCGGTAGGAGCATTGGGGTTTGCGATAACTATATTTTTGTTTATTCCGATGTAATCATTCGGATCGATCGTGAGATCTTCCTTAAGAGGGATCTCGGTATATGGGATGCCGTTAAGCTCGGCAAATACCGAGTAAAATCCATAGGTTATATCGGGAAAAACGATAGGATGATCCTTGTCTGAAAATGCCATAAAAGCAAAATTCAGAATTTCATCAGAGCCATTCGTCATCAATATTTGATTGGTTTTTATACCAAAAAGCGAGGCAGAAGCTTCAACCAGCGGAGTGCATTCGGGATCCGAGTAAAGCTGAAGGCTTCCGATCTGATCCTTGATCGCCTCGGCAACACCGGCCGACGGAGGAAAGGGAGACTCATTGGTATTGAGCTTTATATACTTCATATCCTTAGGCTGCTCACCCGGAACGTATGCCTCAAGAGTCGCGTATTTACTACTGAAAAATCTACTCATTTCTTATCCTCAAAGCGGATCGTTGCACTTCTTGCATGTGCGCCAAGGCCTTCCTTTTTAGCAAAGTAAGAAACCTTATCCGCTACTCTTTCGAGCGCTTGCTCGGTGTAATAAGTAAACTGAGTCTTCTTTACAAAATCATCAACACTCAAGGGAGACGAGAATCTCGCAGTGCCGCTTGTGGGAAGCGTGTGGTTAGGTCCTGCGAAATAGTCACCGAGTGCCTCGGGACAATACTTGCCCATGAATATCGATCCGGCATGCTGAACCTTGTCGAGATAATCAAATGGATTATCAACGCAAAGCTCAAGGTGCTCGGGAGCGATCTCGTTTGCTATATCGATAGCAAGCATAAGATTGCCCTCGGCAACGATTATCTTGCCGTTGTTATCGATGGAGCATCTTGCGATCTCGGCTCTGTCAAGCTCGGGAATCTGACGCTCGAGCTCCTCGCTGACCTTAAGTGCAAAGTCATAGCTATCGGTAACAAGCACGGCGCTTGCCATTCTGTCATGCTCTGCCTGAGAAAGCAGGTCGGCCGCAACAAAGCGAGGATCTGCTGTGGTATCGGCAACAACAAGTATCTCGGAGGGGCCTGCGATCATATCGATCGACACCTTGCCGAACACCTGCTTTTTAGCCTCTGCTACAAACGCGTTACCCGGGCCGACTATCTTGTCGACCTTGGGAACGGACTCGGTACCGTATGCAAGAGCTGCAACCGCCTGTGCGCCACCGATCTTGAATATTCTATCCACACCGGCTATCTTTGCCGCAGCGAGAATTACGGGATTTACCTTTCCGTCAGCGGACGGAGGGGTTACCATAACGATTTCCTTACATCCTGCGATCTTTGCGGGAATGGAATCCATCAGAACTGTCGAGGGATAAGCGGCAGTGCCACCGGGAACGTAAAGACCTACCTTTTCGATGGGCATGACCTTTTGTCCGGTTACAACACCGTCCTTCTCGCTTATGATAAAGCTGTTTCTTACCTGGCGCTTATGGAAGCCGCGGATATTCTCTGCCGCCTCCTCGATGATTTTTACAAACTCGGGATCGGTTTTGGAAAATGCCTCCTCGATCTCCTCTGCCGTTACCTCGAGTGCAGAAAGCTTTGCCTTATCAAATCTTTCGGTATACTCGAAAAGTGCGGCATCCTTATTTTCGATTACGTTAGCGATGATGCCACTAACTATTCCCTCCACGTCGGGGGAGATATTATCTCTGGCGAATATCTCACTATTAGAGACCTCGCCATACTTATAGATCTTAATCATTGGTGTTCACCTGTGCTCTTATGCTTTGCGCAATTTTCTCGATTTCCTGTGTTTTAAACTTGAAGCTAGCCTTGTTGACGATAAGGCGCGCGCTGATAGGAACTATCGTTTCTATGACCTCAAGATCGTTTTCCTTAAGAGTTGTGCCGGTCTCTACGATATCGACTATAACGTCGGAGAGTCCCAGAATGGGAGCGATCTCTATCGATCCGTTAAGCTTGATGATATCTATATCACGGCAGATCGACGCGTAATAGGATCCGGCAATGTTAGCAAACTTTGTTGCTACCTTAAGGGTTTTCTGATTATCATCATGAAAATCCTTTTTAGCGGCAACTGCCATTCTGCATTTACCAAGGTTCAAGTCCAGAAGCTCGTATACATCGGGCGCGTACTCAAGCAAAATATCCTTGCCTGCTACACCGATGTCTGCCGCACCTCTTTCAACGTATATCGATACGTCGGAGGGCTTGACCCAGAAGTAACGGATACCGCGCTCGGGATTTTCAAAAATAAGCTTTCTGCTATTTTCCTTTATCGAGGGGCATTCATATCCTGCCGCCTCAAACATCGCATATACCTTTTCACCAAGACGGCCCTTGGGAAGTGCTACGTTAATCATATCTCTGCCGCCTCCTTTTCAAGATGCACGATCTCATTAAATCTTATTTTTTTAGGTATCGCTTTTGCGGCATATACTGTTTTACCCTCGGATACAACCTTGGTTTTTGCTTCTATAACGGTTTCTGCCTTGGTTTTATCTCCGTAAACAAGCAAAACGTCAACGTCGTATGCAGGCGATGAGGTTTCAAGCTCCTCGAGTGCATCAAGGTAGAGCGCAAATCCGATTGCCTTGCTACGTCTGTTCATACGCTTCATAAGAGGAGCATATGCGCCACCGGAGAGGACCGCCTCACTGATACCGTTCAAGAATCCCTTGAAAACGATACCGTCGTAGTATCTCATATCGTTTACTACCGAGAAGTCTATTCTTATTCTATCGGCATACTCGGTGGCGGAAAGAATATTGCAAAGCTCGTTAAGCTCTGCGATAGCGGTTTTCTGAGCCTCGGTATTAGCGAGTGCGGAGAGCTTATCGATAACCTTATTCATATCTCCGTAAAGGGAGCATACTTCGGATATCATAGCCGCCTTGTCGGGTGCTATACCGTTTGCATTACAAAGCTCGAGTGCCTCGTGTGTGTTCTTCTCGGAGATAAGCTTGGTTATCTCTTTTCTGAATGCCTTGTCATCGCTGATCTCATCCAGGAACGCGGAGAGGATAGCCATATTTGAGATATCAAGCACGAACTCGTGCGATACTGCATCAAGGCTCTTTGCGGCAAGGTAAACAACCTCAAAGGTATCGGTAATATCGATATCACCAATACACTCAAGGCCTGTCTGCATTATTTCCTTAAACTGATGTGTACGGGCGGAAACGCGGTACACGTTCTCGTTGTAGAACACCTTTTGCTTTACAAGAGGCTCATCAGTTGTATTTTTAATTATGGAGAGTGTAACGTCGGGCTTCAGAGCAAGAAGCCTGCCGTTTACGTCGTTGAAGGTAATAACTCTGTCACCGATAAGGAAATCCTTATTGCGTGCATAGAAGTCATACTCCTCAAACTTACTCATCTTAAAGGGCAGATATCCGTAGCTCTTATAGATGGAGCGCAGGGAAAGCACTGCTCTTTCATCACTTTTAAGTATATTTTCGTTATACATAGCTTACTTCCTTTCGGTAAATCAGACCTCTGCGATTACCTCGACCTCAACAAGTGCGCCCTTGGGAAGATCCTTAACTGCGACGCAGCTTCTTGCAGGCTTTTCGGTAAAATATTTTGCATAAACCTCGTTGAATGCCGCAAAATGCGAGATGTCGGCGAGGAAGCATGTGGTTTTAACCGCCTTTTCAAAGGAAGTTCCGGCCGCCTCAAGCACCGCGCCGAGATTCTTCATAACCTGCTCGGTCTGTGCGGTAATGTCGGTTGCCTCAATGCATCCGCTTTCGGGAACGATCGGAATCTGTCCCGAGGTATATACAAGTCCTCCGGTAATTACTGCCTGAGAATAGGGGCCTATTGCGGCAGGAGCTTTATTTGTAGATATTTTAGTTGACATGATTATCCCTCCTTACAAAAGCTTGAAGCCGGCATCTTTAAGCGCCGTTTCAATTTCGTGGATATGGTCGTAATTTCTGGTTTCAAGAACGATTCTCAGATAGCATCCGTTAACGTCGGAGCCCTCGTTAGCTCTCTCGTGATGAACGGAGGTAACGTTACCGCCAAGATCGGCAATAATACGGGATACGTCCTTAAGCTGGCCGGGCTTATCAACAAGCTCAACCATAAGCTGACAGCTTCTCCCTGACATGAGAAGACCGCGCTTGATAACTCTTGAAAGAATGGTAACGTCAATGTTACCGCCGGAAAGAACTGACACAACCTTCTTGCCCTGAAGATCAAGCTTGCCGAACATTACAGCAGCAACTGCCGCGGCACCTGCACCCTCGGTAACGAGCTTATGTCGCTCCATAAGTGCAAGAATTGCTGCCGCGATCTCATCATCACTTACAGTAACGATCTTATCAACGTACTTAGAGCATATCTCATAGGTGAGATCGCCCGGGCGCTTTACTGCAATTCCGTCTGCAATAGTAGAAACACCGGTAAGGGTTTCGATCTTATTGTTGTTTATGGCATTGTACATCGAGGGAGCACCGGCAGCCTGTACACCGTACACCTTGATAGAGGGGTTGACAGACTTTAAGGTGAATGCAATACCCGAGATAAGTCCACCGCCACCGATGGGTACGATTACCGCATCAACGTCGGAAAGCTGCTCGATAAGCTCAAGCGCGATAGTTCCCTGTCCTGCTATAACGTCCTCATCATCAAAGGGATGAATAAAGGTATATCCCTGCTCGTCGCGGAGCGAGAGCGCCTTCTTGTATGCATCGTCGTAGACACCGTTTACAAGGCATACCTCAGCGCCATAGCTCTTTGTTGCCTCTATCTTAGATATGGGCGCTCCGTCGGGCAGACAGATTACGGATTTAATTCCGTTTTTACTGGCGGCAAGTGCAACGCCCTGCGCGTGGTTGCCCGCAGAGCAAGCAACGACACCCCTTGCCTTTTCCTCATCGGTAAGGCGGGACATCTTGTAATACGCACCTCTTACCTTGAAGGAACCGGTTATCTGAAGATTTTCGGTCTTGAGGTAAAGCTCAACTCCGGGGTTAAGCTTAGGAGCATATATTACGTCGGTTTTTCTTACTACGTCGCGAAGAACGTAATTGGCGCGGTAAACATTATCAAGTGTAAGCATATTTTATCACATCAAACTCGCTATAAACTGCTCGGCACATCTTGCGGAGCGGTTTCCGCGGCGAAGCGCAAAGGCCTCGGCCTTTATATTGAGTTCATTTACATCCATTTCGATTTTATTTCTGATTGCAAGCTCGTGAACTATATCAAGATAGAGCTGCTTATTGGGCTTGGAGAACAGTACTACAAGGCCGAATCTCTCGGAGAGCGAAAGAGTTTCCTGGAGAGTGTCGTTCACGTGAACGTCATTACCCTCGCGGTCGCTGAAGTTCTCCTTGATTATGTGTCTGCGGTTAGAGGTTGCATAAATTACTGCATTATCTGCCTTTGCGGAGGCACTGCCCTCAAGAGCCGCCTTGAGCATACTGAAGTTATCGTCACTCTTGTTAAACGCAAGGTCATCGATGAAGATAATAAACTTCAGGGGGTTCTCGCTGACCTTACCCATAACGTAAGGGAGATAAGCAAGCTGATCCTTGCGAAGCTCGATAAGTCTTATGCCCTTATCAAAGAACATATTTGCCACAGCCTTGACGGTTGATGACTTACCTGTACCGGCATCACCGCAAAGAAGCGTGTTTGCCGCAGGACGTCCCTCGATAAATGCTACTGTATTCTGAATAACGAGCTCGCGCTCGTGCTCGTAGCCGACGAAATCGTCTACCGAGCTCTTGTCTGCGCTTACGATAGGCTCGATCGTCTTATCATCTGCAAGACGGAACATGCAGAACGAGGAGAAGATGCCGTAGCCGTACTTATGAACCTCGGAAATTCTCGCCTCGTATTCCTTACAGAAGTCCATTTTTCTTGAAGAAAAGGGAGAAACAAAGGAAATACCCATATCGTCCGCAAAAATATCAGGTGTAAGTGCGGCAAACTCGGAGAATACCTCAAGCTCGCTCTTAACGGCCTGCTCAATAACAGGATCGATTTTCTTGTCGTGAGCACGGGATTTAATATATACGTTTTCATCCTCCGAAACAATTCTGAAAACGAGGTCGGTAAGTGTGCCGCCCGCAGAGTATATTTCGGATACAAAGGCTGCGTAAGCCTTTATTTTTTCATCTGCGACAGTACTCTTGGCATAGCTTGCAAAACTTGCAAACAGAGGCTTTGAGATGACGGAGCGGAACACACTCGACATACAAAGTCGCAGGTACAATTCTCTTATATATGACATCGTTAAATACGCTCTATTATTTTTTCAGTTATTTCGGTGGTGGAAAGTGCATTCACACCGTGTGCAAGATCGGCAGTACGGTAACCGGCCTCAAGAACCTGGTCAACCGCATTAATTATTGCATCGCTTTCCTTTGAAAGACCAAAGGAATAAAGAAGCATCATTGCGGCAGAGAGTATGGTTGCTATGGGGTTCGCCTTATTCTGCCCTGCGATGTCGGGCGCAGAGCCGTGGATAGGCTCGTAAAGTCCGCGAGTGGTTTCGTTAAGTGATGCAGACGGAAGCATACCGATAGATCCGGTGATCTGAGATGCCTCATCCGAAAGAATATCGCCAAACATATTCGAGGTAACGATAACGTCGAACTGTGCAGGGTTTCTTACAAGCTGCATAGCTGCGTTGTCGACAAGCATATCAGAGCACTCAACGTCGGGATACTCTGCCGCTATCTCGTGAACTATCTTTCTCCAAAGGCGGGAGGTTTCAAGAACGTTTGCCTTATCAATGCTGACAAGCTTCTTATTTCTCTTTCTTGCAGTTTCGAATGCCACACGTGCGATGCGCTCGATCTCCATACGGCTATAGCTTTCGGTATCGTAGGCCTCCTCACCGTATTTACCCTCACGCATACCGCGCTCGCCAAAATAAATACCGCCTGTAAGCTCGCGCACGATCATAATGTCAAAGCCCTGTGCTACGAGATCCTCACGCAAGGGACACTCGCCCTTAAGTGCGGGATAAAGCTTTGCGGGACGAAGATTGGTGAAAAGGTTCATCGCTGCACGAATACCGAGGAGCGCCTTTTCAGGTCTGAGGTTTCCGGGAAGCGTATCCCACTTGGGGCCGCCTACCGCACCGAGAAGAACACTGTCGGATGCAAGACACCCCTTTACAGTTTCCTCGGGAAGCGGAATACCGTTCTTATCAATGGATGCACCGCCTATATCGTACGCTGTGAAATTGAAGGTATGACCGTACTTTGCGCCAACCGCTTCGAGCACCTTTGTGGCGCTATCAACGATTTCGGGACCTATGCCGTCACCCTTAAGAAGTGCTATATTAAAATTCATTTTACTTATCCTTACTTTATCTCGCCATTGCGAATTGATTCGATGAGTCCGCCATTGGCAATTATCTTCTGTATGAATTCCGGGAACGGATTTGTCTTGAAGCTTTCGCCGGTTGTACGGTTGTATATAACACCGTTATCAAGGTCTGCCTCAATTTTATCTCCGTCTTTTATATTTTCTGATGCCTCGGGGCATTCAAGTATAGCCAAACCGATGTTTATGGAGTTGCGATAGAATATTCTCGCAAAGCTTTTAGCTATAACGAGAGATATGCCGCTTTCCTTAATCGCGATGGGTGCGTGCTCACGCGAGGAGCCGCATCCGAAGTTCGAGCCGGCAACCATAATATCGCCCGGGGCAACCTTATTTACGAAGTTCTTGTCGATATCCTCCATACAGTGAGAAGCAAGCTCCTTCTTGTTTATGGTGTTAAGATATCTTGCGGGGATAATTACGTCGGTGTCTACGTTATCACCGTATTTAATTGCTTTGCCATTAAAGTTCATATACGTCATCCTCCCCTGTTATATTTTTGCAGGATCTGCGATCTTACCTGCTATCGCGCTGGCCGCAGCTACTGCGGGGCTTGCGAGGTAAACCTCGGACGTAACGTCACCCATTCGGCCAACGAAGTTTCTGTTAGTTGTTGCGACTGCACGCTCGCCTGCTGCGAGTATGCCCATATATCCACCAAGACAAGGACCGCAGGTGGGTGTGGAAACAACGCAACCTGCTTCGATGAATATCTTAAGCAGGCCGTTTTCCATAGCCTTGAGGTAGATATCCTGTGTTGCGGGAATTATTATAGCGCGAACGTTCTTCGCAACCTTTTTACCCTTGAGGATCTCTGCCGCCTCGGCAAGATCCTTATAATGTCCGTTTGTACAAGATCCGATAACGACCTGATCGATCTTAACGTCACCGATCTGATCAAAGGTTCTTGTGTTTTCGGGCAGATGCGGGAATGATACGGTAGACTTGATCGTGGAGAGGTCTATTTCGTAAACCTCGTCATATTCTGCATCATCGTCTGCCTTGAAGATCATCATTTCACGGTCGGAGCGCTCCTTGACGTATGCCACGGTCTGCTCGTCGACCTCAAAAATACCATTCTTTGCGCCTGCCTCGATAGCCATATTAGCGATCGTAAGGCGATCAAATACGGTAAGCGATGCAACACCCTCACCGACGAACTCCATTGACTTATAGAGTGCGCCGTCAACACCTATCATTCCGATGATGTGAAGTATTACATCCTTTCCGGAGATATACTTGTTAAGCTTGCCTTTAAGAACAAACTTTATAGCGGAAGGAACCTTGAACCAAGCCTTTCCGGTTGCCATACCGCAGGCCATATCGGTAGAGCCGACACCCGTGGAGAATGCACCGAGCGCGCCGTAGGTGCAGGTATGAGAATCTGCACCTATGACAACGTCACCGGGAATAACAAGACCCTTTTCGGGAAGTAGCGCGTGCTCGATACCCATTCTGCCGACGTCGTAGAAGTGCACGATTTCCTCTTTTTCGCAGAAATCACGGCACATTTTACACTGTACTGCTGCCTTAATATCCTTATTAGGCGCAAAATGGTCCATTACCATGGTAACCTTTTCTTTATCGTAAACCTCTTTTGCTCCTATGCGCTCATACTCACGGATAGCCACGGGAGAGGTGATATCATTACCGAGAACGCGATCAACGTTTACAAGGACAAGCTGTCCTGCACTGACGCTCTCAAGCCCCGCGTGGTGCGCGAGTATTTTCTGGGTCATTGTCATTGCCATTATAAGAGTCCAAATCCTTTCGGAATTATTTGTTGATTATTGCGCCCTTGTCCGCAGAGCTTACCATAGCGGAATAGCGCTTGAGATAGCCTGTAATATTCTCTTTTCTCTTGATGGGCATTTCTGCCTTACGGCTTGCAAGCTCCTCATCGGAAACCTTAAGCTCAATAGAATATTCAGGTATATTGATAGAGATAATATCGCCGTCCTTAACATATGCGATAGGACCGCTACTTACCGCCTCAGGCGAAACGTGGCCTATAGAAGCACCGCGAGTTGCACCGGAGAAACGGCCGTCAGTGATAAGAGCAACGTCCTTATCAAGTCCCATACCTGCGATTGCGGAGGTAGGAGAAAGCATCTCACGCATACCAGGGCCGCCGGCAGGTCCTTCGTAACGAATAACCACAACGTCACCCTTCTCTATTTTGCCGTCGTAAATTGCAGCAATAGCCTCTTCCTCGCTCTCGTATACCTTTGCAGGGCCCTCGTGAACGAGCATTTCGGGTGCTACGGCACTGCGCTTTACAACGCAGCCGTCAGGAGCGAGATTTCCGCGAAGCACGGCGATACCGCCGGTCTTACTGTAAGGATTGTCGACTGTTCTTATTACAGACGTGTCCTTATTGCACGCGGATGCGATATTTTCTTTTAAAGTCTTACCTGTGCAGGTCATAACAGAGGTATCAAGGAGACCAAGCTTATCGATCTCGGCAAGAACGGCATAAACACCGCCCGCCTCATTGAGATCCTCCATATATGTAGGTCCTGCGGGTGCAAGGTGGCAGAGGTTGGGGGTCTTTTCACTTATGCGGTTAACCTCATCAAGCGAAAATTCAACTCCGCACTCATTTGCAATTGCAGGAAGATGAAGCATACTGTTGGTAGAACAGCCAAGCGCCATATCCGCGGTAATAGCATTCTTGATAGCCGCCTCGGT
Source organism: Eubacteriales bacterium (assembly GCA_045659365.1). GTDB lineage: Bacteria > Bacillota > Clostridia > Oscillospirales > CAG-272 > UBA1740. Next base: position 44,305 of record JAZOWT010000086.1, read on the forward strand.
CATGATATCTCTGGGGCGGATATTCTTTCTCACAAGCTCCATTACCTGCATACCGGCATGCTTTGCAAGCTGTATTCTTGCGGAATATGCCGCAGGAATAGTTCCGTTACCGCCAAGACCCATACCAAGGACCTCGGTAAGGCAGTTCATGGAGTTAGCGGTATACATTCCAGAGCAGGAGCCACAGGAGGGACATGTCTTTTCCTCATACTCACAGAGCTTGCAATCATCGATCGCGCCCGCCTTGTATGAGCCGACCGCCTCAAACATACTTGAAAGGCTGGTCTTTTTTCCGCCTACTCTACCGGCGAGCATAGGGCCGCCGCTTACAAAAACGGTGGGGATATTAAGTCTTGCCGCCGCCATGAGGAGGCCGGGAACGTTCTTGTCACAGTTAGGGATCATAACAAGTCCGTCAAAGCCGTGTGCCATAACCATAGCCTCGGTGGAATCGGCAATAAGATCACGTGTTACGAGCGAATACTTCATACCTACGTGGCCCATAGCAATACCGTCACAAACGGCTATTGCGGGAAATACGATAGGGGTACCGCCGGCCATTGCAACACCTACTCTTACCGCCTCGGTGATCTTGTCAAGATTCATATGACCGGGAACGATCTCGTTGTAGGAGCTTACGATACCGATAAGAGGACGGTCAAGCTCCTCCTTGGTCAAGCCAAGTGCATTATAAAGGGAGCGATGGGGGGCGTTGTGCGCCCCATCGATTATTTTGTCTTTTACCATAACAAAATCCTTTCAACTGACAAGCATTTGTGTCAAAATCAGTTGTTGATAAACTTCTCCTCGTCAGCCCAGCTGTAAAGCTTTCTGATCTCGTTACCAACTACCTCGGAGGGATGCTCGGATGCGATCTTTCTCATAGCATTGAAGTGAACCTGAGCGCCTGCATCGGACATATCGAGAAGGAAATCCTTTGCAAAGGTACCGTCCTGAATGTCGGAGAGGATCTTCTTCATAGACTTCTTGGTTTCCTCGGTGATGATCTTGGGACCGGTGATATAGTCACCGTACTCTGCGGTGTTGGAGATAGAATATCTCATACCCTCGAAGCCGCTCTGGTAGATAAGGTCAACGATAAGCTTCATCTCGTGGATACACTCAAAGTATGCATTTCTGGGGTCGTAGCCAGCCTCAACAAGAGTTTCGAAGCCTGCCTGCATAAGTGCGCATACACCACCGCAAAGAACTGCCTGCTCACCGAAGAGGTCGGTTTCAGTCTCGGTA
>JAZOWT010000087.1:0-64040 GCA_045659365.1 Eubacteriales bacterium
GGTATTCGCACTTGGCGGTAAGATCCAGCACACCGGTCTTGTTGAGATTCCTATGGGTGTTACTCTTGACACCATCATCAACGAAATCGGCGGCGGTATTCCCAACGGCAAGAAGTTCAAGGCTGCACAGGCCGGTGGTCCTTCCGGCGGTTGTATCCCCGCAAGCCTTATCAACACCGAGGTTGATTACGACAACCTTACCGCACTTGGCTGTATGATGGGATCCGGCGGTCTTATCGTAATGGACGAGGATAACTGTATGGTCGATATGGCTAAGTTCTTCCTTGAGTTCACCGTTGACGAGTCCTGCGGTAAGTGTACTCCCTGCCGTGTTGGTACCAGAAGACTTCTTGAGATGCTTGAGAAGATCACTGCCGGCAAGGGCACTCTTGAGGATATCGACAAGCTCGAGGAGCTTTGCTACTACATCAAGGCTAACTCCCTTTGCGGTCTTGGACAGACTGCTCCCAACCCTGTTCTTGCAACCCTTAAGTTCTTCAGAGATGAATACGTTGCTCACGTTGTGGACAAGAAGTGTCCTGCAGGCGTATGTAAGCGTCTTCTCTCCTTCGTTATCGATCAGGATAAGTGTATCGGCTGCGGTAAGTGTGCTAAGAACTGCCCTGTTGACACTATTGTTAAGACCGACTACGTAGCCCCCGGCCACAAGCTTCCCTCCTACACTATCAATACCGATAAGTGTATCAAGTGCGGTGCTTGTATTGCAGGCTGTAAGTTCGGTGCTATATCCAAGCACTAATGAAAGGAGTACGCGAAATGGAAATGTTAAATGTTAAAGTTAACGGTATTGCTGTAAGCGTACCCAAGGGCTCGACCATTCTTGAGGCAGCCCGCGCAGCAGGTGTGGAGATACCCACCCTCTGCTATATGAAGGAAAAGAACGAGATCGGTGCTTGCCGTATCTGTGTTGTTGAGGCTACCGGCGCCCGCGGTCTTGTTACCGCTTGTGTATACCCCGTAACCGAGGGTATGGAGATCAGCACCAACTCTCCTAAGGTAAGAGCGGCTCGCAAGACCACTCTTGAGCTTATTCTTTCCACCCACGATATGAACTGTCTTTCCTGCGTTCGTTCCACCAACTGCGAGCTTCAGAAGCTCTGCCTTGAGTACGGCGTAGATTCTAAGGCATTCGAGGGATTCAAGCCCGTATACGAGCTTGACTACTCTACCCCCCACCTTGTAAGAGATAACAACAAGTGTATCCTTTGCCGCAGATGTGTAGCAGTTTGCGACGAGCAGGTAGTTTCGGTAATCGGTGCTAACAACCGCGGTATCGACACCTGCATCGGACAGGCATTCAATATGCCTCTCGGTGATACTCCCTGTATCTCCTGCGGTCAGTGTACTGCAGTATGTCCCACCGGCGCACTCGTTGAGCGCGACGATACCGATAAGGTATGGGATGCTCTTGCTTCCGGCAAGCACGTTGTAGTTCAGACCGCTCCTTCTATCAGAGCAACTCTCGGTGAGTGCTTCGATATGCCTATCGGCACCAACGTTGAGGGCAAGATGGTTGCTGCACTCAGACGTCTTGGCTTTGAGAAGGTATTTGACACCAACACCGCTGCAGACTTCACTATCGTTGAAGAGGCTACCGAGCTTCTTGAACGTGTTAAGTGTGGCGGCACTCTTCCTATGATCACCTCCTGCTCACCCGGATGGGTTAAGTTCTGCGAGTACTACTACCCCGAGCTTATTTCTCACCTTTCTTCCTGCAAGTCTCCCCAGCAGATGGGCGGCGCGCTTATCAAGACCTATTGGGCTGATAAGATGGGCTATGACCCCAAGGACATCTTCGTAGTTTCGATCATGCCCTGTACTGCAAAGAAGTTTGAAGTTCAGAGAGATGATATGAGCGCGGCAGGTGAAGGTATCGTTGACGTTGACGTTGCACTCACCACCCGTGAGCTTGCAAGAATGATCCAGCGTGCAGGTATCAAGTTCACCGCACTTCCCGACGAGGACTTCGATCCCACACTCGGTGTTGACACCGGTGCGGCAGTTATCTTCGGTGCTACCGGCGGTGTTATGGAGGCGGCACTTCGTACCGCTAACGACGTTATCACCGGTAAGGACAACAAGGAGCTCGTATTCTCCGAGGTTCGTGGTACCGAGGGTCTTAAGGAGGCTACCTACAACATCGCAGGTACCGAGATCAAGGTTGCGGTTGCATCCGGCGCGGCTAATGCGAAGCTTGTTATGGACAAGATCGCAAAGGGCGAGGCAGACTGGACCTTCGTTGAGATCATGGGATGTCCCGGTGGCTGTGTAAACGGCGGCGGTCAGCCCACTCAGCCTCAGTACGTACGTGATACCGTTGATCTCAAGGCTGTAAGAGCAAAGGCTCTCTACGACCAGGATGAGGCAATGGAGATGAGAAAGTCTCACCTCAACCCCATCATCAAAGAGGTTTACGACAACTACTTCAAGGGTGGTTACGGCTGTCATGCAGCTCACCACGCTCTTCACACCTCTTACGTTGCTCGTGAGAGATATGAGAAAGTAGGCAAGTAAGATAAAAACAAAAACAAGGCATCCGCCGTTTGGTGGATGCCTTGTTTTTATTAAAGAAGAAATGAAAAATAGGAATTGCAGTAAGATATGCGCGCTTCTATTTTTGCATTTTTCTTTATTTTATTACATTTTACATAGAATGAGTAAGAACGTTTGCGGTAACGACTCGGCCGTAGCAATGGTCGAGGACCGGCTCGCCCTTCTTTCTGTTTGTGAAGGTGAGAGGAAGTATTTCAGCCTCGAGCTCCTCAATCCTGTCAAGGTCACCGTTTACGTAAGCCTGGAGGCGTTTCTTACAGGATGCGATGCGCTGTGCAAGACCGCCAAGACGTGCGTCATGAACCTCAAATCCGCAGGGCTTATTGTCGATATGCCACTGCTTTTCAAAAGCGGTATGGAATGCGCGAACGCGCTTCTCTACCTCGGTGTAGTCGGCAATAAGAGCGGACAGTGCTGCCTTGTCTCCTGCTTTATATGCAGCGCGAGTCTTGGTGCCAAGCTCGTACTTGATCTCCATTATACGGCAGAGTGCGGCAAGGGTGTTGAATACGTAACCATACTTTCTGGTCTTTTTAGCAACAGCGGAAAGAGACTCAGCATGCTTTGTATATATCTGACCTACACCGTCGGTGACGGTGTAATCAAAGAATCCGAGGAAAGGATCGGAATAAAGCATAGTTTTTGAGGGAGCGGAGTAATCTGCCGCGGGGGTATCGGTGACGTAATTGGGAAGATCGGTCTTCATAAAGTCATCATAGTCGACACCTACAATGCGCTTGAATTTAGCCTTGATCTTTTCCTCATCGGTGTTGCCCTTGGCACATTCGGCAATATACATAAGTGCGGGAAGCTGTGAGAAGTGGGAGCATTCCATACCGTCGTCACCCCACATAGTCATAAATATGTTTTTGACCTTGTTCTGACGGCAAGCGGCAAGTCCCTCACGCATAGTCTTGATCGAGAACTGATTGAGGGGAGCGAAGCCAACCCAACACCAAGCGCCGCCCGCGAACCACGTTTCGCCCTTGAACTGCTTGTGCAGTTTGATCATCGTATCATATCTATCAGCGGTTCGGCTATAATAATCCCAATATACGGGAGCTACGTTTTCCGGAACTGCCTCAACGACGTCAGCAGGCACCGTGGTAGCATCAACACCGTAATATCTACCGTCGTTCCACGAACGGAAGAACATATCGGACCAAAGAAGAAGAGTGTAGTCATACTCCTTTGCTATCTCGCAGACCTTGGCAAGATGCTCCTTGATGATCTCGCCGGTGGGCTTATAGCCGTGAATGTCGCAGTATCTACCCTTACCGAGCATGTGCGCCTCGTCCATACCGATGTGAATGCGGTTAGTCTTAAAGCACTTCTTAAGGGTTTTGAACATATTGGAGATGAGCTGGTAGGTGCGCTCATCATCAACGAGGAGAATATCGTTACAATCTACGGGAACCTGCGCCCACTTAAAGAAAGTTTTCATATGCGCGAGGGTCTGTATACAGGGGATAGCCTCCATTCCGATAGAGGTACAAAACTCGTCAATTTCCTTCATTTCCTCTATTGAATAACGTGCGCGCATATATCCGAAGTAGGGTTCACCCTCTACCTCATAGGTATCCTCCATATAGAGGAATACAGTGTTGTAGCCCATTTTGGAGATGGTGGTGAGGAATGCTTTAAGGGACGGAAGAGTCATTACTCCGTTTCTGGAGAGGTCGATCATAACACCAAGGGAATCATACTTTTTTGCCATTTTCAAGCTCCTTAAATTGATTTTTTCACAAAACACGGGACCCGTGTAAAATTATTTGGTATTTTTGTCCTTTGTTTCAACAAAATAAGTTGCTTCGCTATCTGCGGTTGATAGAGCGAAAGCAAGGGGAAACATCTCAAATGCGGCGGAAACGTTGCGGGGATCCTCGGTAGAAGAGTAGCCCATATGGTAACGGATCGCAAACGCTTCCTCACGAGTAAGGCGCATATAACCGGAGATTATATAAACACTCTTTTCTCCGTGACCGTACGGGAGCTTATCGTCGTACTCAAAGGTATCAACTCTCTGCCACGTTCCCTTCTCGTCCTTAACGTTACGGAATCCCTTTTTGTAAACGTCGATCTTACAGAGGTCATGAAGCAGTGATACGATCGCGATGCTTTCGTCACTGTATTGTGTACCGATTATATCAACGGTGCGCGGAGATTTCAGATAGCTGTTAAGACAGTCATACACGTTTACCGAGTGGTCAACGAGCCCACCCTCATACGAGGAATGAAAACGCGCGCTGGCGGGTGCGGTGAAGAAGTCAGAATTGAGGAGGTAATCAAGCAGCTTTGCCGCTCCCTCTCTTTTTATGTACTTGTTGTATATTTCAATAAATCTTTCCTTGGAAGTCATCTTTTACCTCATTTCAAATTTTAACACAAAATTCTTATCCGGCTTTGTAAGAGTAAAATCAATTGCGTAGACCCTTACCCATTCGCCCGAGTGATTACAGTGGTCAAGCTGAGTGACACCGGGGGTAACGGAGTCGGGGTATACGACGGTGAGAGTCTCCTTACCTGACTGTATCTCAACCTTACCCTCTCCAAATTTCGGGAATGAGTAAGTTATGAACCTTTCAGTCACCGTGTCGGGACACTCGTTAAAGGAATAAGTATCGGTAAGCGTTGCCGCGCCGACTTTGGCATCAAAGCGAATGTCACGCACGAGGCTCTCAAGCGAAGGAATAGCGTAAGCACGAGAGATATCCATTTTAATACCGGTGGGGTCGATGCTTACATCACTTGCGGAAAATTCCTTACCCGGGCACTGATAAGAGCCGTTGATTATCGGCAGACTGTGACCGTAGGATGCGTTGCAAAGAACCTTATATCTCGTTTCATCCAGGAAATAATCCTTATCGTACTTGCCGCATCCGAGATCGGACAACAGCTCCTCGCCGTTTTTATATATCTCGAAGCTACCGACGTCGTTGTGGTTGTGCGGCTCACCGTTATGCCCTGCTTTAGCGGCAAGCGAGGTGCCGTTTGCGGCAGTGGACACGTACCACTCAGCATCCTTGAGGATATGAGTTGCAAAGCAGGTACCGTCTGTGGAGAGGGTATCGGGTGCCCAGATGAGATTACGAAGCTCAAGAGCAAATCTGCCGTCAACGTCCTCGGGATATCGCACCGTTACGGTGTCGCGGCTCGGTATATTTATATCGGGATAGATCTCAGTAAGCTTTGCGGTTGCGAAGAGTGAGATCGTGGACCTCGTATGTCCGTCGGAGAAGCTGACGCATCTGCCACCCGGGAATATGCACTTTTGTACAAAGGATGCGATCTTATGCACTTTTTCGTCAGAAAAGAGGTTGATTTTTCCTTGAGTACGTCGGTAAAGCAATTCGGCAAACGACAGGAAGTAGCCAAAGCCGTAGCGCCAATATGCCAAACCCTCAAGGCAGGTGCCGTCGTCGGAAAAGCCACCGAGATATCCGTGAAGAGAGTCGAGAACGGTACAAAGGATCGAGGACAGCTCCTCGCCATCGCACTCGTACATAGCGGTAATACCGACACAGCCACCGCATACGGCAACCCAGTTGTTGCTCCAATTCATCCAACGAAATCTCTCGCCCATGCGGTCAATTATTCTTTCGCGTATTGAACGGCGAGTGCGCTCTACTACTATAGGTTGAAGCTTATCACCGATAAGAACGAGTATCTCGGAAAGAGTTTCTGCCGTTTCGGCGGCGAAGAGATCTACCATATAGCCGTCACTCTGGAGTCGCTTAAGACCGTCACCCCAGAGGTGTGCAGGTAATGCCCACGTATATTCATCAAGAACCGCCCAGATTATATCCTCGAGAGCTGAAATATCCGACTCGCGCTCATAGAGCCAGGCGCGAATGGCGAATGCCTCTAATTTGCGTCTGCGAACGAAATAGTCCGCTTCATATTCATAACGATCTCCATCTAATTCAAAGCGTTTGAAGGTAGAGAATGGTAGAGTTGGTGTGATCACACCGTCAAGCTTCTCTGCCTCGCGCACGATATCGGCAAGACGATCACTCAGAATAGGATTTGCCAACACGCGCTCGCGGTCTTTGGCATATGAGAGTATCTCGCCCTTGTCGGTTAGTTTCAGTATTTCAAGAATTTCGGATCTTGTATATTTTTTCATGTTGCTTTCTCCAAATGTTTTGCGGACTTCAAGCACATCGGATTTTTATCCAGGTTAATATAAGTATATTGTATTTATAATAGCACTTTTCAGCGATTATTTCAATAGAATTTGGGAAAATAATTAAAGTATAAATCCAAGATCTTCCGCGAGCATTTTTTTGAAAAAAATAGCGATTTTTTTGCGCAAAATACTTTACAAGCGGGCTTTTTTCTGCTATACTAGTACGGTGACAAAATTTTATTCCCGAATTATCGGACTTTAAAAGGAGTGATTTTCAAATGAGTCGTATGGTCGGTACTGTATCGCGCGGTGTTCGTGCACCTATAATCAGACAGGGCGACGATATCGTAGAAATCGTAACCAACTCTATACTTGATGCGGCAAAGGATGACGGAATCGAGATCCGAAACCGTGATATAATAGCTATGACCGAGGCAATCGTAGCACGCGCGCAGGGTAACTACGCAAGCATACACGACATTGCCAATGACGTAAAGGCGAAGTTCGGCGGAGAAACCGTTGGAGTTATCTTCCCCATACTTAGCCGTAACCGCTTTGCTATCTGCCTTCGCGGAATTGCAAAGGGTGCAAAGAAAATAGTTCTTGCTCTTTCATATCCCTCTGACGAGGTTGGAAACCATCTCATAAGCCTTGATGCACTTGATGAGAAGGGTGTTGACCCTTACAAGGACGTGCTTACACTTGAAAAATACCGAGAGCTTTTCGGCTACGAGAAGCACAGATTTACCGGTGTTGACTACGTTGAGTACTACGAGCAGCTTATTCGCGAGATGGGTGCGGAGGCTGAGATAATCTTCGCAAACGACCCCAGAGCTATTCTTGCATACACAAAGAATGTTATAAACTGTGACATACACACCAGAGCCCGTACCAAGCGACTTCTCCGTGCGGCAGGCGCAGAGATCGTTTACGGACTTGACGAGATCCTCAATAAGCCTGTTAACGGCAGTGGATACAATGCTGATTACGGTCTTCTTGGTTCCAACAAGGCTACCGAGGACACCATTAAGCTCTTCCCCCGTGACTGCCAGCCCATCGTTGACGATATTCAGAAGAAGATCTACGAGGCAACCGGCAAGACTGTTGAGGTTATGGTTTACGGCGACGGTGCGTTCAAGGATCCCGTAGGAAAGATCTGGGAGCTTGCAGACCCGGTCGTTTCCCCCGCTTATACCGCAGGTCTTGAGGGTACACCCAACGAGCTTAAGCTCAAGTACCTTGCAGACAACGACTTCGCTTCCCTCTCCGGTGATGAGCTTAAGGAGGCTATCAAGGCGGAGATCGTTAAGAAGGACTCAGACCTTTTCGGTCAGATGGCATCTGAGGGCACTACTCCCCGCAGACTTACCGACCTTATAGGTTCTCTTTGCGACCTCACCTCCGGCTCAGGTGACAAGGGCACTCCTATCGTTTGGATTCAGGGCTACTTCGACAACTATACCACTGAATAATTTCCCAGGATACCCGTGCCATCATATGAGCGCGGGTGTCTTTTTGGGTCAATATCGCCATCTCCCTCTACCGGGAGGCGGAAGGAATACACTATGCGTAAAACTAAAATTATATGTACAATTGGTCCGGCATCGGAGAACGAAAAGACACTGACCGAAATGTGCCTGGCGGGAATGAACGTTGCGCGCCTTAACTTCTCACACGGAACTCACGAGCAGCACAAGGCTAAGATCGATCTCGTTAAGAGAGTCAGAGAAAAGCTGGGTCTCCCGATTCCGATTATGCTTGACACAAAGGGACCCGAATACAGAATAGGTACGTTTGCAAGCGGCAAGATCGCTCTTGCTGACGGAGACAAGTTCACCTTTACCACAGAAGATATAATCGGCGACGAGAATAGAGTTTCGGTTTCCTATAAGCGACTTACCGAGGAGCTTGTAGCCGGAGATACGATACTTCTTAACAACGGTCTTGTTATTTTTGCAGTAGACGAGATAGTCGGAAGCGATATAAAGTGCACGGTAACTACCGGCGGCGAGCTTTCCGACAGAAAGAGCATGAACTTTCCCAACAAGCACCTGCACCAGGATTTCCTTTCTGAGCAGGACAAGTCAGATCTGCTTTTCGGCATTGAAAACGAGGTCGACTTTGTTGCGGCATCGTTCGTATCTTGCGAGGATGACATAAGATCTATGAGAGATTTCCTTGACGCTAACGGCGGTAAGGATATAGACATTATTGCAAAGATAGAGAACCGCGCGGGCGTTGACAACATCGACGAGATATGCAACGTGGCTGACGGTATCATGGTTGCGAGAGGTGACCTCGGTGTTGAGATCCCCTTTATGGAGGTTCCTACCGTACAGAAGCACCTTATCAAAAAGTGCAGACTGCTTGGTAAGAGAGTTATCACCGCGACCGAGATGCTTGAGTCGATGATACACAATCCCCGTCCTACAAGAGCGGAGATCTCCGACGTTGCGAACGCGGTATACGACGGCTCGAGCGCAGTAATGCTCTCGGGTGAGACTGCGGCCGGTAAGTATCCTGTTGAGGCGGTCAAGAACATGGCCGAGATCGCGGAGTTTACCGAGCGCGGAATAGACTACAAGAACTGGTTCAAGTCTACGGATTTCCGCATCAGAAACATTCTTGACGCGGTTTCACACGCGACCTGCGCTATGGCGATCGACGTAAATGCAAAGTGCATCGTAGTAAGCTCGCTTAGCGGCCAGACTGCAAGAATGGTAAGCCGCTTCCGTGCGCCGGCAGACATAATCGGTATGACTACCTCTGTGCGCGCATGGAGAAAGCTGAACATGAGCTGGGGTGTGACACCTGCGCTTGTCGAGGAATTCAACTCGGCAGAGGTCGTTTACTACCACGCGATGATCCAGGCGAAGAAAATTATGAAGCTTTCTAAGGGTGACACGGTGGTTCTTACCGGAGGTCAGATAAACGGACGTCCCGGAAACACAAACACTATAAAGCTCGAAACCGTTAAGTAATAGCAAAAATAATATTTAAAAAATATAATGAGTAAAAACTAAAGAGGTAAATGGAAATGTTTCAGGCAATCATTCTTTTGATAATCGGCCTTTTGCTCCTTATTAAGGGCGGCGACTGGTTCGTTGACGGTGCTACCGGTCTTGCAAGACGCTTCAAGCTTCCCGAGATACTGATCGGTGCGACCGTCGTTTCTATCGGTACTACTCTTCCCGAGGTAATGGTATCCGCAAGCGGTGCTATGGCAGGAAACGGTGCGATGGCATACGGTAATGCGATCGGATCTATCATTTGTAATACATCTCTTATCGCGGCAATCACTATCGCAATCAAGCCTGCAAAGGCTGACAGAAAGAGCCTTATCCTTCCCGTAGCATTCTTCTTCGGTGCGGCAGCGTTCTATGCAATCGTGTCCTACACTCTTGGCAGGTTCTACAGATGGGTTGGTATCGTTCTTCTTTGCACATTCGTTGTTTACATGGTTCTTACCGTTCTTCGTATGAAAAAGAATCCTGACGAAGAGTCTCACGAGGATGAAGAAGAGCAGACACTTGAGAAGCTCCCCCTCGGCAAGGAGATCTGGGCGCAGGTAAGAGGTAAGAGAACTTCTGTTGTACGTGAGATTCTTATGCTCGTTATCGGTGCGGCAGTTATCGCAGTAGGTGCAGACCTGCTTGTAGATAACGCAACGTTCATTGCAAACGAGCTTGGTGTTCCCCAGACTGTTATCGCACTTACAATTGTAGCACTTGGTACATCTCTTCCTGAGCTTGTTACCGCTGTAACCTCCCTTATCAAGGGTCACGGCTCGCTTTCTCTTGGTAACATCATCGGTGCAAACCTTTTCAACCTCGTGCTTGTATCCGGTGTGTCCGTAGCTATCAGCCCCTTTGATGTTCCCGTAGCTGCTCAGCTCTTCGGCCAGAACGCATCCCTTGTTCTTGAGATCCCCCTTATGTTTGCCGTAATGCTTCTGATGTGCATTCCTACAATCATTCGCGGAAAGCTCTCAAGAGTTCAGGGCATCGCACTGCTTGCGCTTTATGCGGCATTCTGCGTAGCTCAGTTCGTTCTTGTTCAGCCCGTTGCTGCTTAAAAACATATAAAGAAGCCCTCACTCAGTGTCAAAAACGCGACACGGGTGGGGGCTTTTTCACTTTTATCCTTGGTTAATAATAGTTAAGATATTATTTGATGCTTTGTGCTTGAAGTATACGCGCGCACGTGTTATAATACTCTCGACATTGTTTTTAACACGGAGGATGCTATGTTTGGTACCACGCATATCCTGTATATGCTCATTTCCGCGATAATCAGCGCTGGTATTTTAGTATTTCTTTATGTAAAAGTAAAGGATGATGACAATAAGACACTGGCCCTGAAGCTTATGGCGGTTGTTACCGTGATCATTCACTACAGCTCACTTTGGGTAAACTTTTTTGCTACCGGTGACAAGGCTATCGAGGAGTCACAGCTTTTGCCTATCCACCCTTGCAACGTTTGCATGTGGTTTCTTATGGCTTGCGCGTATATCAAAAACAAGGAGTCGCGCATATACAAGCTTTTATCCGAGTTCACCTTCTGGGGTGGAACGGTATGCGGAAGCATCGGTATTATAATCAACACAAACTTTGGTAACAATCCCACTCTTGCAGACTACGACGTGCTTAAGGGTATGCTTTCACACTCTACTATGCTGCTCGGTTGTATTTACCTGCTCGTGTCGGGAATCGTCAAGATCAGAGTTACAAACGTGATCAGTGTTATTGCAGGTCTTTCCTTCTTCGTTATAGACGGCACGATCATAAACACTCTTTACACCGTATTCGGCCGTGAGGCATGCAACTCTATGTATTTACAGGAGCTCCCCTTCCCTGATATGCCCTGGCTCAACACCCTGACGATGGGTATCCTCGGCGTGCTTGTTGCATTCGTCGGAACGGTTATATATGAATTCATAGCACTTCCTGCACCTGAACGTTGGTATTCAAAGCTTAAAAGGAGATCTAACTGATGAGAGAATTTGCAATTTGGCTTTTTAGTGATGACAAGCCCTTAAACATCGACGTATTTTCGCCCTTTCATATACTCTATGCCGTAGTAATAATCGGCCTTACCATCCTGCTCGGAATTTATCTTTCCAAAAAGGATGAAACGGTTCAGAATCGTGTGCTCAGCATTATCGCATTCGCGACCGCATTCCTTTACCTGTCTGATTTCTTTATTCAGCCCCTTATGCACGGCGATGCCGCCGTACAGGGCGAGATGAACATAGATAAGCTCCCCTTCCATATTTGCACGCTCCTTTGCCCTCTTATCAACTTTGTACAGTTCAACAAGTGCTGTGAGAAGCTTATGAAGGCTATAAGAGAGCCTGTTACTATTATGGCAATAGTCGGTCCGCTTATGTACATCTGTTATCCCAACGGTGCGGTTGGAGATATTTCTCCCATCTGCTACAAGATTCTTCAGACATTTATCTATCACGGTCTTGTATTCTCCTGGGGATTCAACATGATCGCTACAAAGAAGGTTATCCCCTCTATCAAGAGAAGCTGGCGCACACTTGTGGCGCTTGGCTGTGTGGCACTGTGGGCTTCCCTCGGTAATGCACTTTACATAAACCCCGAGAAGCACTACGACTGGTTCTTCCTTACCGGAAGCTCATTCGACTTCATCCCCGCACAGTTGATGCCTGTTGTTGTTATCGGCTCGATCTTCTGCGTTTCGCTTATGGTTTACGGCATTTACTACGCGGTAATGGCAGTAAAGAAAAATGTTGCTGCAAAGAAAGCGGCATAAAATACAAAAGGACGAAAGCATATCGCTTTCGTCCTTTATTTTTGTTCAAAGGAAACGCTTACGTGCCTCAATTTTTGCGTTTGGCAAATAGTCGGCAGGTGGGATATCAAGCAGCGTTTTACATCCAATCTCACCTCTGTGTGACATTTTATGAGCTGCGCGGGCAACACTGACCATGACACTGCCGGTAAACTCCGGGTTGGAGTCAAGGCTTAGCGAAAGCTCTGCCGTATGGATGTGCTCGCCACCCTGCCCTGTCCTGCCGTTTCTTATTACGTGACCGCCGTGGGGCATAGCATAATGATACCGCCGAAGCTCATCTAACGTTATAAAATGAACCGCAGTGTCGTAACCTGCAAAATAGCCGGGCATGGACCTTATCTCTCGCTCTATTTCATCGGTATCGGCACTATCCTCAGCGACAACATAGCACTCTCTATAGTGCATATCATTTGCAGAAAAATGCGACACGGCTCCCACCCTTGCCATTCTGATAGCATCATCGTAGGGGATAGTATACTGCCGCGCATCGATCACACCGGGAATGTGCCGTATGGCATCAGAGTGCCCCTGACTGACTCCGCTGCCCCAGAAGGTATAGCTGTTTCCGTCCGGTAAAAAGGCAGAGAAATATGCGCGAATTATTGAAAACAATCCGGGGTCCCAGCCGGCACTTATGACGGCAACCTTGCCGCCAATTTTAGCGGCATCATCGACTGCTTCAAAATGCTCAGGGATTTTATTGTGAGCATCAAAGCTATCGACTACGTTAAAGTGTCGTGCGAGATATGGCGTCATCACGGGGAGGTCGGTGGCACTGCCGCCACATATGACGAGGACCTCAATATCATCCTTGAAATCCAGGACGGAGGAGGCAGGATAAACCGAGGCTCCGCTCAGTGATACCACCTCACCCGGAGGGCGGCGAGTGAAGATGCCAACCAGCTCGGCATCGCTACTGAGAGACGTGGCGCACTCGACTCCGCGACCGAGGTTTCCGTATCCGTATATTCCTATTTTCAACCTGAATGCCCTCCTGCTATATATCACCGCTTATAAGATTTTTCATACCGTAAAGTCCGGCCGGACACCCGATTATAAACTCTGCAGCAACGATCGCCCCCTCGGCAAAAAGAGTCCTGTTATGTGCCTCGTGCTTAAGGGTTATCGTCTGATTGGCGGTTGCTATCATTACCTCGTGCTCTCCGACCGAGCTTCCGATCCTGATCGAGTGAATTCCTATTTCGTGCGCGGCACGTGGAGAAAGGCCGCACCTTGCACTTTTTACATATGCCTCCGGACGTATATCGCGAAGCGCGTCTGCAACCATCAGAGCGGTGCCGCTTGGGGCATCGACCTTTCTGTTATGGTGCTTCTCTACTATTTCGATCTCGGCATCGGGCATAGCGAGTGCCGCCGTCCTTGCAAGCTCCACCAGAAGAGCGACACCGAGCGCCATGTTTGCAGAGTGGAATACAGGAATGTGGCTTGCGTAGTGACGGATCAGGGCAAGCTCCTCTTCGGTATGGCCGGTGGTGGCTATTACCGTAGGTATTTTAAGCCTTGCAGCAAGCTCCAGAACCTCACCTACTGCGGCGTGATTAGAAAAATCCACTATGCAGTCCACACCACATGCAGAATCGATCATAGAGCAGGACGGATATACATTATCGCCCGCAACAGCACACCGGTCGACACCGATCAGTAATTTTGCGCCGCGATACCCCTGAGTGCAAAGAGCCACCAACTCGCGCCCCATATATCCAAGAAATCCGTTTATAAGCAGGTTCATATTATAAATTCCTACCTAGATTGTATTTTTTTATTGACTTGACGGTTTTTTTGTAGTATAATATCTCCATTAAATATGTATTTATCAGGAGTATGAAAATATGATAAGAAAGAATTACGAGGCTCCCGCTATTGAGATCGTGGTAGTAGAGTGCGAGGACGTTATTACAACCAGCATTCTTCTGCCTCCTTATGAGTTCGGAACGTCTCCGAGCAACACAGAGCGCGGTGGATATGACGTTTTCTGACGGTGGCGACCGTATTATAACAGAAGTTGACGAGAGGTACGACGGACGGCTGATAAAGGAATTTTTAAAGGGGCGCGTCGGACTTTCCACTACTCTTCTCTCAAAGGTGAAGTACGGCGGTGTGCGAGTATGCGGCGAGGTCGTGACAATGCGCAGGATCGTACACACCGGCGACGAGGTGGAGATCTGCCTGCCTAAAGAAAACAGCGAGAATATCAAGCCGATCGAGGGCGACTTAGACGTTCTATATGAGGACGATCACATACTCGTTGTCAACAAGCCTACAAACATGCCGGTACACCCATCGCGAGGAAATCACCTTGTAACACTCGGAAACGTGGTAATGGCATACCTAGGTGACAAAGTGGTGTTCAGGGCGGTGAACCGACTTGACCGCGACACATCAGGTATAGTAGTGATAGCCAAGCATCAGTACGCGGCAGGGCGACTGTCGGAGGATATGAAGCGCAGCGGATTTGAAAAATACTATACAGCACTTCTCGAGTGCGCGCCCGACAGTCTTAGCGGAATTATCGATGCACCGATAGAGCGAGAGGCCCCGGACAGTATAAAGCGCGTGGTACGTGAGGACGGAAAGAGAGCGGTTACCGAATACGCGATAAGAGAGGTTCTCGACGACGGACGTGCTGTTTGTGACGTAAGGCTACACACCGGCCGCACACATCAGATACGCGTACACATGGCACATATAGGCGCACCTCTGTATGCAGATTTCCTTTACGGCAGAAGGATCGAGGGAGAGAGCTATTCCCTTGTGTCATCGAGAATTGTATTTAACCACCCGGTAACGGGAGAAAAAATGGATATAAGCATAAAATAAGAGCAGACACGGAATTGTGTCTGCTCTTATTTTATATTTCGGCTTTAGCGTAAAGAGTTGCTCTGCCGCGCTTACCTATCTCGCATACAGCACCGACGGCAACAAGCAGCTTAAGTACGTAAAACGTATAACGTGACGTGCGCTTTATTGCCTTTGAAAGCTCAGATGCAGTAAACTGCATAGGGAGTGCGGGCGGAAGCTGAGATACGTAATCGTCAGTCGAAAAGAGCTCCTCCTCGCGTATTATACGAGTCGGTATCCGCTCGATACGGTTGGAGCCGCGCTTACGCGTCTTATCCCATCCGTCAAGCGCTCGGAAATCCTCTACCTGCATATGTACAAGACGTACGGTGAGGTTTGGATGTGTAATGATCTCGCGTATGCCGAAGAGCATGCGAAAGGCATCATAGACGTTTTCGTGCTTCGGACTTTTCCTGCGCTCTGACATCTCACCTGTTGTATGATCGAGCCAACGCGTATACTTTTCGGTGGCGAGGGGACAAACAACGGTGACGGGCACGGAGGGGAGAATGCGGCGAAGCTTCGGAACAAGCCTTTCGTAGGCCTTAGTCTGCACCTCGTATATTCTTTCGTCGCACTTTACGTCGACAATCGAGCCCATATAGGCTACCTCGTGCCTGGTTGTATCGGGCTCGATATACAATTTCAGAATTTTGTGAAGCGATCGCTCTGAAAGAGTGCCTATCCCCTCCCAAGCGACGCTCTCGGAGAGGACGTCGGCTCTTGCTGTCTGAAAGCGGGCTTCGTCCGTTATTATCTCGGGCATTGACTTAAGCTTACACTGTTTTGTCAGTGCGGTAGGGAGTGTAGTACGCGCGAGAGCTGTACTTACCCTTTTTAGCATAATAATATGCAGATCCGGACTTGAGATCCACACCGTTTACAACATAGCCGACAATACGGCCGTTTACACCCTTGATAAGCTCCTCGGACGTATCAATAGCATCAACGTCGGAGTAGTTGCTTCTGGCAACCATTACCGTACCGGTAAGAACCTGGGAAATAACACCGATATCCGAAACCTCGAATGCGGGAGGAGTATCGATTATGATGAAATCGTACTTTTCCTTTGCACTTGCTATGAGCTCCTTCATCTTCTCGCTACCGAGAAGCTCGGAGGGATTGGGAGGAATGCAGCCGGAGAAAATTATATCAAGGTTTTTATTGTACTTGTATATAACATCGTCCTCGGAGGCAACGTTACCACTGAGAATTTCAGATACACCGAACTTTGCATCAGCGGCAAAGATTCTTACAATCTCGGGACGGCGCAGGTCACAGTCAAGAAGAAGGGTGCGCTTACCAAGTAAGGAAAGGGAGAGTGCGACGTTGGATGAAATAACACTCTTGCCGGCACCGGAGAAGTCAGAGGTGACCGCGAACACGGGACACTTCTCTGCCGCGGTCGAATAGCAAAGGTTGGTACGCAGAGTGTTGAATGCCTCGGAGACTGCAAAGGGGGTATCCTTGCAAAGTAGCTTGCCGGTATAATCACGGTTGCGGCCGAGGTCTATCCTGCCATGCTTCTTACGTGAGGACTTCTTGCCGTTCTCACCCGATCCCCATTCGGGAATAATACCTATAACGGGTGAGGTGAAGCGGGATTTTATAGTTGAGTCATCATAAACCTTGGTATCGTTTATGTAAACGAGGAATGCTACGACATAGCTCACAACGAATGCAGCCGCCATACCGACAAGGGCATACTTAACTGCGGAGCTACGAACCTCGCGCACGTCATCTATGCTCTCGGTTTTTGCAAGGGGCTTAATCGTTGTGGATATTTTACTGCTTTCGGTAAGCGTGTACATATCCTCTACAACACCGGGAAGAACCGACTGAACCGCGGTAATAACGTCGTAGGTCTGCTGAATGTCATATGAGGTTACGGTAACGGTAAATATAGCCGAGTCGGCAGAGGGCTTGCCTGCGCTTACCATAGAGGCGACCTTGCTGATAGCGGTAGATCTGTCAACGCCGAGAGCCTTATCGAGTCTATGCTGATCAACCGCCTCTGCTATCACGCAATCCTCACGGATTATGTCAACACAGTTGTCGGCAATAGCCTCGGCCGCGGTGAGCATCGTTACGTCGATGTATTCCTTATCGGGAAGAACGTTTATGACGTTAAATCTGGCGCTTGCAGAGTATCTGGTACGTGTAAATAGCTTAACGTACGCGCCTGCCAGAGCACCCACGAGCACGGTTATGATCGCGATCACAATGACAAATTTCTTTAAAACGTCCAAAAGCAATGAAAACTTAATTTCGGATCGCTTCTTTGCGCTTTTCACTTCGTTGTTCATTTAAAACTCCATTCCGTCGCCGGATGACGACTATGCAAAGGTTATGCTTCGAGCCATAGCCCGTAGTTACTCTGTGGTTTTGCCCTCTACGAAGGCACTGTACGCAACGCGCGCAGCCTCGGGATCCATATTGCACTCAAGCTCATACAGAGGTACCGTCGAAAGTATTTCGTCAGCAATTCGCATTGAGCGAGCTATCGAAAGGCCGCTGGTCTTTGAAATGTATATCTGGTTCATAAGGCGCATGGAAACCTGATCGGGTGTCGCCTTGCGCGATCTGTTTGTTATGCCTCTTGAGAGAAAGGCAATACCGCCAATGGGGAGCATAGCATTATAGCCATAGCCCTCCTTCCCTCTCCAGGGAGTTGAGCAGGCATAGGGTACACCGTCTATTATTCTGAAGATCGGCTTATCTCCGTTGAGTATTTTCACCTTGTCTCCGAACTCGGAGAGCCAAAGGCGGGTATGTGTTGTTTTACCGACTCCGCTATGGGCGGTCACGGCATATGCGCGACCGTCATATTCAAGTATCGCACCGTGAAAAACAAGTGCGGAAAACTCAGACAGGCGCTCGGCTATCTTGCGGTACATAACTACGTTTTCGACGTATTGATCAGGAAGTGTGACACCGGACATCTTGCATTCGTACTCAATGTCGGCATCGGTTGAGGATACAGTGAAGAGCGGCTGCTCATCACACACAAACTCGGAAACGTATTTCTCGGTATATTCGAATCTTGCATCGATCCCTATTGGGATACCTGCTATTTTTATTGTAACCATATGCCCTCCTTATTTTCCGTTTTCATAAGCGTAGACTATCACGCCGTTTCCTGCAAGGAAGGTGATATACGAAAACTGGGTTTCGTTGCCGTCATAGTTAACTGTGGTTACGGATACACAACCGTAAAACGCGTCCGCGTAAACGGTATGCAACGTCAACGGCAGGTATACCTTAGTAAGGGAGGTGCAGGCATAAAAGGCATTCTCGCCTATTGTACGTACTCCTGTGGGTATATCGACCGTGGTAAGCGCGGTACAGCCATAGAACGTGGCGGTAGGAATATTATCAAGGGAGGTTGAAAGAGTTACGCGGTCAAGCTTTGTGCATCCGCGGAAGACCTCAACACCCATTTCGGTAATAGAATTCGGCAATACGACTCTTTCCAAGGAGGTTGACTCGAAGAACACTCCCTCTCCAAGCTCTTCAACACCGTTGGGGAGCTCTATTACATGAATAGACGTGAGGTATGCAAATGCCCTGTCGCCTATGTAAAGAGGAACACCGGACCACTCTATCTCAGAGAGAGATCTCGCGTTTGCAAACGCGCCTGCGCCTATGTAGTCGCACTGCTCGGGGATCTCGATCTTTTCAATTTCAATGCAGCTTGTAAATGCCGATGCACCGATTGCATACACGTTATCGTGCATGGTAACGCGCTCGAGCGCGTTACAGTTATAAAAGGCATAGCCGGGGATGTAATTGAGCGTTTGGGGTATTTTCACTGAGGTGAGCGAGGTGCATGCGGTGAAGGCATAGTCACCAAGCTCGGTGAGATCATCAAGCTTAATTTCGGAGAGTGCGGCACAGCCGTTGAATGCATGCGCGCCTATCGAGGTAACGTTACCTAAGCTTATGCTCTCGAGCTTCTGATTTGCGAAGAATGCATAGTCACCGATTACGGTAATGCCGGTGGGAGAGCCGATAGAGGTGAGCGCGGCGCAGGCCTCAAACGCGGAGTCACATATCTCGGTAACACTGTCGGGCAGGCTTATAGAGGTAAGTGCCTTACAGTCAAAGAATGCTTCCCTGCCGATCGAGGTATAGGAGCCGTGAAGATCGACATCCGAAAGAAGAATCGAGCCCATAAATGCACCGTCGGGGATCGCGGCAATTCCACTACCTACACTGACGGATACAAGAGAGCGACAAACCATAAAGGAATACGCGCCAAGGTGTGTAACGGTGTCGGGGACAGTAACACTTTCAAGACCGGAGTCCATGAAGGCATAGTTCCCTATTGATCTGACCGATGCGGGAATGTTGATGCCTTTAAGCGCTCTTGTGAGGCTGAATGCATAATCTCCGATAGCGGTGACACCGCTTGTGATGTTGACGTCGGTCAATGCGGTACACTCGGAGAACATGTAGCTTCCTATTGTGGAGAGCGATGACGGAATATTTACTGAGGTAAGCGAGTAACAGTCAAGGAACACCTTTTCGCCAACCTCGGTAAGGGTACCGGGGAGATCAATTTCGGAAAGGCGCTGGCAGTTTTCAAACGCGTTGTCGCCTATATAGGCTACCGACGAATCGGAGAAATCAACGGTGGTAAGGTAGGTTGCATGCCAAAAGCCGTAGTCCTCGATGCGAGTAAGCGACTTTGGAAGCTTAACGTTTATAAGCGCATCACAGCTTGCAAAGGCAGATGAGATGCTTTTGATACCCTCGGGAAGAGTCAGGGTGACACCGTAAAGGCGCTGCTGCTCTACCCCGCCGACGGTAACCGTGCGGTACACGAGCTCGGCATAGTCGGTAGCGACCACCGGTGCGGGAGACTGAGTGTTGTCGCGAACGGGATTGTATTTCAAGAGGATACCGTCACCGACGATTACAAGCTCGTCGGTAAGGCTCTTATAATAAGCGGAGCCGGAAAAGGCAAGACCGCCGATGTATTCCACACTGTCGGGGATATTGACCGTAGCCAGGTTATCGCAAAAATAGAATGCATACGTACCGATGCGCTTAAGTCCCTCGGGAAGTATGACCGAGGTGAGCGACTGACAGTTACGGAATGCGTACTCCTCGATCGAGGTTACGTGAGCCGGAACGGTGTATGAGGTAAGGGGAGTTGCGGCGGGCATTATAACAACTGTGTGCGAATCGAGATCGACAAGTGCGCCGCCGTCAGTTGAGTAACGGACGTTACCATCGGCTACGGATATTGTGGCCAAGGCATTGCAGGAATGGAATGCCGACTGGCCGAGGGATGAAAATCCGGAGCCAAGAGAGATGTCGGTAAGCGCGGAGCATCCTGCAAAGGCGCGCGCGCCAATGCTGACAAGAGATTCTGTACCGGTGATTTGTGCAAGCGCTGAGCATCCCTCAAAGGCAGATCCGCCTATCGAGGTGCAACTGGACGGAAGAGCGATTTTGGTTATCTTCTCACAGCCGTAGAATGCGCCGTCACCTATATTGGTAACCGAGCTTGAGATCGTCACATCCGAGAGCTTGACGCTTCCGTAAAATGCAGCGGCGCCGATCGACGTGACAGTATCGGGGATGACAACCTTTTCAAGCAAGGTGCAGGTAGAAAAGGCATTTGAACCTATTATCTCAAGCGAGTCACCAAACGAGATCGAGGTCAACGAAGCGCATCCGCTGAATGCTCCGTCACCGATCTCGGTAACGAAGACACCGAGACGAACAGATTTGACCGAGGTCTTACTGAACGCGCCCTTGCCTATTTTAGTTACCGGATTACCGCCTATGGCAGACGGGACGGATACGTCTGTATCATCATCGAGGTAAGCGAGGATGGTTACACTACCGTCGTCGAGCAGAGTGTATTTGTAGTCGGCGGTATAGTATATTTCTCTTTCCGGGGTGGTGTTGCCACCGAGGGTAAGTATCAAGATGATTGCAACGGCGGCGACAAGAAGCACCAGAGCCGAGGCAATAATTATTTTTTTCTTCATATAATACGTGCACCTGCGTGTATAATGTCTATTAAAATCAATTATACAACAAGCAAGCATTTTTGTCAACAAGAAAATGTGAGCGGCAGGCTGTATAAAACGGGCAGATGATGAAAAAAATAGAAATGCACCAAAATTTGAAATGCCGTCACTTATGGCGGCGGATGGGAGATAATTAATGAAAAAGGGCTTTAAGAGGGCTATGCTTGTAGCGAGTATGCTTATCGTGGCGCTTATGGTCGGCGGAGTGAGTGCTTTTGCCGATTTTGGCAGCGGTGTTGCGGCGATGGCGGAGGGCACCGAGATCATCAAGACGGCTATTTCGGGAAAAAAGATCGTATTCTCCGACGTTGATTTCAAGCAGGGGCTTTGCATTACCGACTTTGACCAGATCGAGATCACCGCGGTACCCGAGAGCAATCAGGGTACCCTGATGCTTGCAGGCCGCAGAGTGGGTGTGGGAACAGTGATCAAGCGCAAGAACATAGGGGCGCTCGTATTTATTCCTGCAAGCCGTGAGGTAAGTGAATGCCGCTTTAAGTTTAAGACCGACGACTATGCCTCGGGGGCAGAGGTGGATTTCGTATTGAAATTCACCGAGAAGGTCAACTACGCGCCGACAGTGTCCGCAAAGAGTGACGGCGAGCTTGTAACACAGCGTGAGGTAAGCATTTACGGTACGATGCGCGCCGATGACGTTGAGTCTGATGATATCGAATACCTTGTCATAAGCTATCCCACGGCCGGGGTTCTCAATGTTTTAGACAAGAAAAACGGTAAATTTCTTTACACGCCCCCCACTGATTACACCGGAGAGGTCTCCTTTACCTTCGTTGCCAGAGATGAATGGGGCAACTTCTCAAAACCCGAGAAGGTAGCG
This sequence comes from Eubacteriales bacterium, assembly GCA_045659365.1. Taxonomy (GTDB): domain Bacteria; phylum Bacillota; class Clostridia; order Oscillospirales; family CAG-272; genus UBA1740. The sequence continues at coordinate 22,271 of JAZOWT010000087.1, forward strand.
ATAAGCGTGGTGGAAAGAATGAGCGAGGTTGTGTATGAGGACCTCAAGGGTCACAAGGATTACAACGCGGCAATAGCGCTTACTGCAATCGGGGCGGCTGACGGCAGACTTATCGGCGACGGAGTATATTTCATGCCGGAGGATAAGGTGAGTGTTGCCGAGTTTGTAACCATGGCAATGAAATGTGCGGGCATATCGGCAGACAAGTCGCTTACAGAGACCTATTTTGACGATGACAAATACATTCCTGCACCTATGAAAAGCTATATCGCAACTGCGCAAAAATACGGCATCGTGCAGGGAAAATTTGAAAACGGGGGTCTTTTTTTGTACCCTAACAAGGCTATAACGAGATATGAAGCGGCTATGGTCATGGCGATGCTGGTAGACTCATGCGAGGGGGCATCTATCCCCACGTTTTCTGACAGTGATACCCTGCCCGTTTGGGCTGAGGCGGCGGTGGCAGAGATGTGCGCTATGGGGATTTTTGACGGTGAGTGTGAAACCATCGGTGGCACTGACGAGCTATCTAAGATCGAATGCGCAGCATATCTTTACAAGATGTACAGTTCTATCGATAGATAAAAATAAGGGGCGACACCGCAAAGCGCGGTCGCCCCTTTTGTTATTCAATTTCTTTTAACGAGTGTTGAAATTATGACGTACAGTGCATAGACAACAAGCAGTACTCCGAAAACCAGTGCGGCAAAGTCGGCCCAGTTTTCAATAAAGAGGACGCCAAAGCCTACAAGAGAGATGAGTGCGCCTACGGAAATCTGGGTAGCAAGCATTCTGCCACCGATACTTCTGTAAAGGAAATAACGAAGAAATGCATCGGCTATTACAAGCGCGCCAACCGAGATCATTATCCATGGGATAAACGAGAGCAAAAGTCCGGCGAGGTTGTGAACGATGATCATGGTGCCGAGCGCACCGAGAACTACACCAACAAGTCCGTTAGTGGTAAGAAGGAGGTGGGTTCTCACGATCGAGTTGATGACAAACAGGACACCTATGAATATAACAAATCCGCCGAGAAGGTAGCTGAGCGCCCATGCACCGAATCCACAAAACAAAACTCCTAGCACAAATATAGCACAGGCAAAAATTATAGTGCTGATATCATTAGAGCTTAACTTTTTAATCGACATCAAAATGCTTCCCTTTCACGAGGCAAAATCAGGCCTTCTCAAAGCCTATGATAAGACCGCCGCGCTCTGCATAGAATGAGCAAAGACCACGGAGGGGATAGACGCTGACGTCGGTAGCACCAAAGGTATCGGTTACCATTTTTGCAAGAGAGGTAGCGAGCTGCTCGTTTACACAGTGAGCTATTCTGATAGCGCCACCCTTATATCCAAGAGAACGAAGCTGCTCGATTACACCGGTGAGTGTATTACGCTCGCCACGGGGCTTGGAAAGCATCTCAAGCTCACCCTTATCGCTTGCGCGACCTATAACACGGATTCCGAGTATGCCGGCAAGCTTAGCGACAACAGGACTTACACGACCGTTGTTGGCAAGATTGCGCATAGATTCAAGGACGAACAAAAGACCTGTGTGGCGGCTATATTCGTCGACTGCGGCAGTGATCTCATCAAATGAGCGGCCCTCAAGGATAAGAGCGCGCATTCGCTCGATGAAAAGCGCCATCTCGGGACCGGTGGAGAGCGAGTTAAGGACGTACACACGACGACCGGGATGCTCCGCCTCGTAGGTGCCTTTAGCAAGAACGGCAGAATTGTAGCTGCCGGAGAGAGAGCCGGTAATAGTGGTACAAAAGACCTCGTCGGCATCTCCGAACGCGCGAAGATAATCATCCGGGTTAGGACAGGAGGTCGAGGACTTGCCCTTGTATGTGGCAAGGTCGTTTACCATTCCCTCAACGTCGAGGGTGGCATCATCGATATATATTTTTTCGGAGGTGACTATTTTAAGAGGTGCACTTTCAAAGGCGATATTCTCTACAGAAAGAACGTCGGATGCGGAATCGGTTACAATTTTGATTTTTCTCATATGCTTCTCCTTTGTTTTATAATTCTATTTTACCATTAAAAAGTTTATTTGTCAATCTGCCAGATATATTGAATTCTTTATCGGACTATGCTATAATCTGAATATATGATAATTGAAAAGAGGTTATACAAAAGTGAAAAAGGTAGTTCTCTTTGATTTCTTCGGAGTTATAGGATATGAGCTTTCTCCGGTATGGTTCAGACGTTATTTTGATGACAGTATCGCTGATGCAACAAAGCACCGCTTGGTTAATCCGGGCGACCTCGGAGCGATAAGCGAGGAGGAAATGTTTGAAAATATCGGCAGAGAGGTTGGTGTAGATGCAAAGCAGGTGCGCCGCGAGTGGATGGAGCTTGTAACCATCAACGAGGAAATGGTAAATTTCATCAAAGAGGTTAAAAAGTCTTACCCCGTGTATCTTTTATCCAATGCGCTCAGCGGATTTCTGCGCGAGATACTCGAGAAAAACGACCTTTATCAGCTTTTCGATGAGGTGTACATCTCTGCCGAAATTCACCTTGCAAAGCCGGATCCCGAGTTCTTCCGCGAGTGCCTTGAAAGAATAGGTGCTAAGGCAGAGGAAACCGTGATGATCGATGACAATGCAAAAAACCTCGAGGGCGCAAGAGAGGTCGGAATAGACACGATACTCTTCACCGACAACAGAAGCTTTCAGGCCGAGTTCAAGAACTATTATAACGTATAAAAGCAAGTGGCAAGCACACGTGTGCTTGCCATTATTTTTTGTATTTTTTTACGATTGAGAGCGCTACGCGTACACCGTCGGTCGCAGATGACACGATACCACCGGAATATCCTGCTCCCTCACCTGTGGGGTAGAGCCCCTTCAAGCTTACAGATACGTAATTTTCATCACGTAAAATTCGCACGGGTGCGGTGGAACGGGTTTCGGCACCGGTCAGGACGGCATCGCGAAGAAGGAAGCCGGGCATCCATTCATCAAAGTCGTATATTGCCGCGCGCAAGGACTCGGTGATATAATCGGGAAGATATTTTTCAGTGGCACAAGGCGTAGTGCCTACCGGATACGTTGGCTCGACCGAGCCGAGGGAGGTTGGCGCCTTGCAGTCGAGGAAGTCGCCCATTGTGGTGACGGGGGCATGATAATTCGAGCCACCGGCAACGAAGGTGCGCTTCTCTATTTCATCCTGGAGGGCGAAGCCGCCAAGGGGAGATGAATTTGGAAAATCAGCGGGTGTAACTGAAACAAGGAATGCGGCATTGGAATTTTTGCCATCGCGCAGATACTCACTCATACCGTTGGTGACAACACCGCCGAGGACACTGGTTGCCGGGACAACAGTGCCGCCGGGACACATGCAAAAGCTATACACACTTCTGCCGTTATCAAGGTGAGTAACAAGATGATATGATGCGGTCTCAAGGCGGGAGTCGTATCCCTTTCCGTACACGAGGTCGTTCATATACTCGCGCGGGTGCTCGATCCTGACACCGATGCCGAAGCCCTTGGCCTCCATTTTTACACCGTTGTCATAAATTTTCGCTATCGTATCGCGCGCACTGTGACCAATTGCAAGAATAACGTCACTTGCAGGGAGGGTAATTAATTGCCCTTCCTTTTCATATTTTACCGCACTCAGAGTACCGTTATCGCTTATTACGTCTACAAGCCTTGATGAGTAGGAGATCTCGCCGCCGAGGGATATAATCCGCTCACGGATGGCGGCAACTATGTCGGAAAGCTTATCCGTGCCGAGGTGGGCGGTGGAGGAATAAAGGATGTCCTCGCTCGCGCCTGCATCGACAAAGGTATTAAGCACCTTCATCTTATATTTATCCATACTGCCGACCTTAAGCTTGCCATCGGAGTAGGTGCCGGCACCTCCCTCACCGAACTGAACGTTACACTCGGTGTCGAGCACACCCATACGGGCAAAGAGGTCGACCTTTTCCCTTCTCTTCTCTACCGGGAGACCGCGCTCAAGGACGATAGGACACGCGCCGGACTCAGCTAGCACCAAGGCGGCAAAAAGACCTGCGGGACCTAGGCCGACAACAACGGGTCTGATGGAAAAATCGGCCGCAGGAACTGTCAACGTGTAATCGGGAACCGAGGCGACCTTCTTGCGCATTTTTAAAAGACCTGCCTCACGATCCTCGGAAAGCGATATTCCCACGGTGGCACGGTACTTTATATTCGACTTATCGCTAAGATCGAGCGAGGTGCGAAGAAGTCGGAGGTCGGAAAGCTCATCAGAGGAAACAGGAAGACGCTCGCACACGGCGGCCTTGATATCCGCGGTCGTATAACCTATCGGAAGATATATTTCGGTTTTGATCATATGCGGCGCTCCTTTCACAAATATCATTACTATTTTACCACCAGCGCGACGCTTTTGCAATAGAAATTGCCAAATTGGGTATATGAATTGATTTTTATGGAAAAATACCTTCAACAATGGATATCAGAAGGCGGTGATTTGTTTGAAAAAAATATTAATTCTTGCATTAGTGCTTATAATGACGGTTATTCCCATCACATCCTGTGGATGCACCGAGACGGGTGAGGTGTCGGTTTTTTATTACAGCTTCAGTGACACTTACATTTCCGGTGTTCGCGGAGCTATGGACACAATGCTTGGCAAGGCCGGTGTGAGCTATCACAACTACGATGCAAACAGCAGTCAGGCAACACAGACCGAGCAGATAGATACAGCGATAGCAAAGGGAGCGACGATGCTTATTGTCAATATTGTCGATTCCGGATCTGACGATGCGGCAAAAACAATAGTTAAAAAGGCAAAGGATGCGGATATACCCCTGATCTTTTTCAACCGTTCGGTCAAGGAGGAGATAGTTAAGAGCTATGACAAGTGTGTATTTGTTGGCACGGATTACGAGCTGGCGGGCAAAATGCAAGGCGATCTTATAGGAAATTACGTGTCAAAAAATTACACGGGTCTGGATATAAACGGTGACGGCGTAATAACCTACTGCCTTTTCAAGGGTGAGCAAGGAAACGCGGAAGCCGAGGCGAGAACGCGATATGCGGTGGAAAATGCGAATGCTATTCTGCGCGAGGCGGGAAAGCCATCACTTGTTTTTTACGATAAGGCGAATACGAACGGATACCTTGTCGACCAGAACGGAAACTGGTCGAACGCGGCGGCAAACAACTATATGAAAACGATACTCTCGGCATACAACGAGAAGAACGGTAATATGGTCGAGCTTGTAATCGCGAACAATGATGAAATGGCGCTCGGAGCAATATCAGCGCTTACGGAAGCCGGATATAACAACGGAAAGGGGCGCACGATACCCGTGTTCGGCATCGATGCAACATCTGCCGCGGTGAGCAAGATCAATTCGGGCGCAATGACCGGTACGATAAAGCAGGACGGCGAGGGCATGGCAGAAACGATCACGAGGATAGTGACTAACCTGGAGAGCGGAAAGAACGCACTATACGGAGTTGACGAGAAGAACAAGGTCGGCGAGTGGAGAGTAAATATCCCCTACTCTACCTACACGAGCGAGGAAAATCCGTGAGCGATATTCTCTTGAAAATGGAGGGGATATGCAAGTCCTTTTCCGGAGTTCGCGCGCTTGATGGCGCCCGGCTCACCCTCAGGCGCGGCAGTGTGCATGCGCTTATGGGAGAAAACGGCGCAGGCAAGTCTACCCTAATGAAATGCCTTTTTGGAATATACAAAAAGGACTCGGGAAGGATAATGCTTAACGACGAGGAGGTTGAGCTTCAAAGCACGAGGGATGCACTCGAACACGGGGTTGCTATGGTGCATCAGGAGCTCAATCAGGCGCTTGATTTATCCGTAATGGACAACGTTTTCTTAGGACGTATACCAAAAATTATGTCATTTCTCCCCTTTACCAGCGAAAAAAGGCTATACAATGAGACAAAGAAAATATTCGACGAATTGGGGCTCGATATTGATCCGCGCGCAAAAATGGAGAGTCTGTCGGTGTCAAAGCGGCAGATGATAGAAATAGCAAAGGCGGTATCATACCGCGCGAGGGTGATCGTTTTTGACGAGCCGACATCCTCACTGACGGGCCCCGAGGCAGAGCGTTTATTTAAGATAATCGAGCTGTTGAAGCGCGACGGATGCGGCATCATATACATTTCGCACAAGATGGACGAGATACTGCGCATAAGCGACGAAGTAACAGTCATGCGCGACGGCAGGCATATTGCAACGCGTCCGTCGTGCGAGATCGATATGGATGAAATAATACGTCTGATGGTTGGACGGACGATTGAGGACAGGTACCCGGAGAAGACTAACCGCCCCGGTAAGGCACTTCTGCACGTGCGCGGTCTATCGTCGAGGAGCTCGGGACTAAAAAACGTTGAGTTATCTCTTAAAAGAGGTGAGATACTCGGCATAGCCGGACTTGACGGCTCGGGAAGAACTGAGGTTTTGGAGAGCATTTTCGGACTTAAAAGGGTCGATTCGTGTGAGATCACGCTTGATGGAAAGAGGATAGAAAACCGGACACCAAGGGGTGCGATAGCCAACGGATTTGCCCTAGTAAGCGAGGAAAGACGTGCCGACGGCATCTTTCCTATACTGTCAATTCTCGAAAATACAGTGATTTCAAGCCTTAAAAGATTTAACACGGGTCCTATTCTTTCATCAAAGGCGATGAAAAAAGCGACGATCGAGAACATCGCGAGACTTGGTATTCGCACACCGAGTGAAAGAGCCAAGATAGAGTCGCTATCGGGCGGAAATCAGCAAAAGGTGATCATCGGCAGATGGCTTCTGACAGAACCGACGGTGATGATGTTGGATGAGCCGACACGAGGCATTGACGTGGGGGCGAAGTACGAGATATACAAGCTGATAATCGAGATGGCTTCAAGCGGCAAGGGGATCATTATGGTTTCCTCGGAGATGCCGGAGCTACTCGGTATATGTGACAGGATAATCATAATGTCGGGCGGTCGCGTGGCCGGAGAGCTCACGCGCGAAGAGGCGACACAAGAAAAAATAATGGCACTTGCGGCCAAATTTGCATAGACGAGGCTATATGAAAAAACTGTTTAACTGCCCTATGGAGGGTATGAAGGAAAAGATGAGGCGAGCAAAGGGTAAGATGCGCGAATTTCTCGAGCTCGATAAAGCCGCAAAGGTCAAAAGAGTTACGGAATTTGTGCTTGACAATGCTATGGTCATTATAATACTTATCGCTATTTTCACAATAGCCATAGTACGTCCGCGCTTTCTTTCGGTATCCTCTGTTATAAATATAATATCGCTGACTGCAGCCAAGCTGCCGATAGCGCTTGGAATAGGCGGTGCAATTGTTCTTTCCGGAACCGATATATCGGCAGGACGTGCAGTGGGGCTTACGGCCTGCATAACCGCTTCACTATTGCAATCAACGGGATATGCGCACAAGATGTTCCCCGCACTTCCAACACTTCCTATCCCATTGGTTTTGCTTATAGCGATGATGGTTGGCGCGGTGATTGGAGTTATAAACGGTTTTTTCGTTGCTAAGTTCAAGCTGCATCCGTTTATAGTTACGCTCTCGACACAGCTTGTTATTTTCGGTGCCACCCTATTATATTTACAGATCGGAGACAACGGCGGGCAGACACTGTCAGGTCTTGACGAATCCTACGTGAGCTTCATAAGTGGACCGCTGTTGAGAGTGAGCGGGATCCCTGTGCCGAGATACGTGCTTTATGCTATAATTATAACCGCTATAATGTGGGTGATATGGAACAAAACAACGTTTGGTAAGAACATGTTTGCGGTCGGTTCCAATGAGGATGCGGCGAGAGTTTCGGGCGTTAGCGTATTCAAGACAATAATTCTGGTATTTATGCTTGCGGGAATTATGTACGCGATAACCGGATTTATCGAGGGCGCGAGAATCGGATCGATCGCATCCTACACCGGTCTTAACTACGAGAGCGATGCTATTGCGGCATGCGTCATCGGTGGCGTATCATTCGTTGGAGGTACGGGACGGATAAGCGGCATTGTGATCGGTGTGCTTCTTTTACAGATCATATTTGTAGGACTCAACTTTTTATCAGTCGATCAGAATATGCTGTATATCATCAAGGGACTCATAATCCTGCTTGCCTGTGCGGTGGATATGAGAAAGCATTTAAAAAGAAGATGATAATATAAAAAAACAAAAGAAAAAGCTCCGTGATGGAGCTTTTTCTTGTATTTACTGGAGTTTTAGTCGTTTTTGACGTGCACGTCGAGCTGGTTGTAGGGGATCTCGATACCGTTCTTATCGAACTCTGCTTTAACGCTTTCAAGAACGTCGAAGTACACAGTCCAATAATCAGCGCTATTTACCCAGACTCTTGCGGCAATGTCGATCGAGCTTGAGTTGTGTGTGGATACGCGTACGGTTGTAGCCTTATCCTTGAGTGTAAGCTCGTGCGAAGCAAATACCTCGTTTATGATTGCCTTTGCCTTTTCAAAATCGTTGTTGTAGCTGATCGAGAAGGTGAAGTCAACACGGCGAAGATCGTTTTCGGAGTAGTTTACAATATTGCCGTTAGCAAGCGCACCGTTGGGGATATAAACCACCTTGTTATCGGGAGTGAATATTCTCGTATTGGTGAGACGGATATCCTGGACGGTACCGCTATATCCCTGCGCCTCGATGTAGTCATCGATCTTGAAGGGTCTGGTGATAATAATGAGAAGTCCGCCGGCGATATTCGAAACCGCGCCGTTAACAGCAAGACCGAGGCAGACACCAAGGGAAGCGATAAGAGCGGTGATGGCGCTGGTATCAATACCAAGGTAGCCAATAAGACAAACGAGAACAATACTCTTTGCGCCTATCCTTACAAGGTAAGCAAGAGTCTTCATTATCGTTTTGTCACGTTTGGGAAGCTCGCCGCTGCGCTGAATTCTTTTCGCGATAACGTTTATTATCTTAAACGAAATGAACAGCACAATAAGAGCTATAATAACCTTTATTCCGGTGGTAAGAACCCAGTTAACAACGTTGTTAAGAAGCTTTGACCAGTCTATTGACACGTCGGGTACAACTGTTTCAACCTCTGTGGTGCCTGCATCAGCAGTAAGAAGCATTTTGTACATATTACTTTGATTTATCCTTTCTTTTAATATAAATAGATTATATCACTGTATCGATAATTTGTCAATAAAAAAGTCGGAGCACCGAAGTGCTCCGACTGAAAAATGTTTTTTTATCCTACAAGACCGGAACGCTCAATACCCTGTACAAGGTACTTCTGACAGAACAGGTACATAATTACAAGCGGGAATATGATCATTATTGCCGCGGTATTACGGATAGCTGTCTCGTACAGCGATCTACCTGCAAAGTTTTCATAGGTAAGTGAGGGAGGGATCTTGCTGAGCAGGTCGGGCATAAGATACATCTTATTTCTACTGATCATGAAGAAGATCTGAGTGTAGAAGTTATCCGTCCACTGCCAGGAGAAGGAGAAGAGGAAGATCGTGATCATCATAGGTACGGAAAGAGGAATGATGATCGAGAAGAAGGTTCGGAAGGTGCCCGAGCCGTCAACGTAAGCGGACTCCTCAAGCTCATCGGGAACGCCCTTGAAGAACTGACGCATAAGGTATATGTAAAGTCCGTTCTTAAAGGCAAGACCGAAGATGGAAAGTATGATAAGCGGCCAGAACGTGTTAGACAAGTCGAGCTGAGCGCCATCAAGGATGATATCCATAATTCCACGGTAGCTCCAAGCATTGACCTTAAGGAAGTCAAAGTCGGTGAAGTGCTGAATAAGTGACATTCTCATTGTTCTATGAGGAATTACCATCGTAAGGACAACGGCTGCCATCAAGATCTTATTACCCTTGAACTTGAACTTTGCAAGTCCGTAACCGATAAGGCAGGCGATAAGAGTCTGAATAATAGCACAGAACAGGGAGAGGAGCGCGGTGTTAAGAAGCGCTTCGAAATATCTGTTCTCTGTTATCATGTACTTATAGATATCAATAGTGAAATGCTTAGGGATAATTGCAACGGTTGCGTCAACAACGTCTTCCTTGCTCATGAAGGATCCGGCAATCTTAGTTACGAAGGGGAAAATGATTACGTAGGAAACGCCAAGCATGAGTATAAAACGGAACAGGTTAATGACAGCCTTGATCCAGGTGTTAGAAGCCTTAAGCTTCTGCTTCATTCTTTCCTGCAGAGAGAGCTTGCCTTCGTAATCAACGCGGATCTTATTTTTGGTTTCTTTAGTTACTGTAGTTTTAGAATCCATGTTGACACCTCCTTAATCTCTTCTCTGATAGAATATGAACGACGATGCCACAGCTGCAACGACAACAATTATCAGTACAACTATTATGAAGTAAATCCAGGACATCGCAATAGACGATTCGGCATTAACCGTAGCGATATAAGACATAACCGTATTGGTGTCACGGGTGAACGCGTCTATAATCGTATATGCGGCATTTACAAGAATCATGGGAGAGATCATCGGGAAGGTTATCTTCCAGAAGGTTTCCCAACCGGTTGCACCGTCGATGGTACAAGCCTCGTAAATTGCAGGAGAGATAGACTGAAGACCCGCAAGGAATATAAGCATCTGTACACCGGAGTAGTTAATGATGTTATAAATATCATTAACCAGACCTACAACGCTTGTTACAATTTCCGATCCGAAGCCCAGCTCGGCAAACATCTCCTGAATATCCATTACGGATACGATATCGTTTGCAGAGGAGCCGGAACCGTCATCGATACCGCCGGACATAATATTCTGCATAGCGTCGGATGCGTTGATCGTTTCCATAATACCGGTTGCGATAATAACGGGAACGAAGAAGATCGCACGGAACGCTGCTCTACCAAGCATCTTCTGGTTAAGAACAACTGCAATAAACAGAGAGAATATGATAACCGCGGGAACCTCAAGCACGAGCTGCTGAAGTCCGGCAAGAAGTGCGGTAACGAAGTCGGGAGTATCGAATGCGTCCTTGTAGAACTCAAGGCCAACAAACTCGATAACGGTGGTGGGCATACCGTTTACCATAGGTCCGTCGATCTCACGGTTAAAGGAGAACCAGATCGAGTCGAGAAGGATGGGAAGGTAAACAAGGAATATACCGAGAATAAAGGGGAGAGTGAAGAGGTAGCCTGCGCGAGCTCTTCTAGCGTCGAGCGATTTTCTTCTTCTAGGAAGCTTAAGAGAAATTTTCTTATCCATTTTTTACTCCTCCTTATCCTTAAATTTTCTTATATTCGTACTTGCCAAGGGTATAAACCTGGCCGTCAATACGAACATTTACAGTGTAGATATTGTAGTTAAGAATGAAGCGAACAACACTATCACCCTTCTGGTAGGTAACGATTGCTACCTTGCCGTTGTCAAGAGTGTACTCGGTTGTTGTGTAAACGCTGTCATCCTCAAGACAATCGGAGAGTGTGTAGAAGCAATAGTTAGATGCATAGTTATCCATAGCACCGATGTTAACGTCAACATTGAGAGCCTCGGTTTCGGAGCCGGGATACTGAGTGGTGTAGGACTCAATAAGAACTGCGAGCTTAGTAGTGAAAGAATCCTGGTTAAAGACGGACTCAAGATCCTGCTCGGAGAACTGCTTGCCTACAGCATCGTTCTTGAACTGATTAACGATAGCATCGATATCAAATACTACTCTTACTCTCTCGTCGTACTTGCCCTCTGCCTTAAGCTGTGCGAAGGTTGCATTGATCTTAGCAACAATGTCAGCCTCAAGGAACTCGAGGTACTCTTTCTCAAGAGCATTGTAGTCGGAGCGCTTTTCACCCTCTTCTCTGCTACGCTCTACGATTACGGTCTTGTGATCTACGATCTCGTAATCCTGGAGAGAACCGATCTGAGTGTTAAGCTCGTGATAGGTCTTGAGCATATCAGCATACCATGCGTCATAGTTAACACCGTAGTACTTGTTGAGCAGCTCATCCTCCTTCATGTAGGAGGTATTCTGATAACAAAGAATGAAGTAAGGTGAGGCACCGTTCTCGATAGAACGAAGGATCTCGTAGTCGATAGAGCCGCTGTAGTTGATGGGGCTGCCAGCGTAGTTAACGTGGCCGTGAAGGATCATACCAACGAAGGGTACTGCATAAGACGAGAACTGGAAATGGCTGGAGTCAGTAGCAACGTTGAGAATGTGCTCAGCGTACTTAACTGTGTAGATATTTCCGGCATCGAGCATAAGGCTGTATCCGTCGGTGTTGGCGATTCTGTCAAGAAGCGCGATAACGTCTGCTCTTGCCTGGTCACGGTTAATGGAGTTATCCTTATCGAAGTTGGAGTTGATGTCAGAGCCAAGGGTAGATGCGGAGAGGTTCTTGATATCGTACTTGGAGTAGTCTTCATGGAAGTCGGAGTAAAGAGAATCAAGTGCATCGGAGGAGATAACGAGAGTGAAGAAGTTTTCATACTTCTGAAGCACTGCGTTGTACGTCTGCTTGGACGCGTAACGGTTATCAACCATTCGGGATGCGGTATTTCCCTTTCTTATACCGTCGAACGCCGAGGTGTTCGTGATATACATGAAGTCGAATTCAGGATATACAGAGAAGTTGATACCCTCCTCTGCAGATACAGAGTTGGTGGTTGCAACAAGATCTCTAAAGCCATCTTTACCACCGCACTTACGCTCCCACTTTACCTTGGAGGGGTAGGTGTAATACATACCGTCGTTAGCAAAGCCGGTAAGACGGTAGTTGATGTTCTTGATGTCACTGATCTTGGTGAGAAGATCCTCATACTCTGCTGCCTGACGGCGGTAGAGCTCCTTATCGGACTCCTCCTCTGCCGCCTCTACGTTAGCATAGCACTCGTCAATGAGGCTCTGCACGTGCTCGGTAGCATTTGCAAGCTCGTTGTACATAGTTACTACGTCTTCAAAGGTGGTAAGAGGAATGGTAGTTTCAACAGGGAAAGTAAGGACCTTCTTGAGTATGCTCATAGTACCGAACGTTTCGAGATAAAGAGGAATGTTGCCCTCGCTCATAATCTCAAGCGCACCGAGAGTTCCATCGGCCTTAAGATAGTTACGGTAGTAGGAAGCCATACCTGCATAGGTAGTGTTGTAGTAGTTGCCGGCGCCATAAAGAGTCGTACCAACGTTGTCATCAACAAGCATGGTGTATCTGGTTATGTAAGAGCCGGTGTACTTAGACTCGGAAACTATGGTGTAGGTACCGAGAGAACCAACCGAGAGAGTCTTGGAAAGGTCATACTCGTCGGAGGGATAGGGAGAATAGGATGCGAATACGTTAACAAACTTGTGAGAGGAACCACCGGACGAGAAGTTAAGCTGTGCAAGAGTTGCACCCTCCTCAAGGATCGCAAAGTAACCGGTCTCGGTCTTTGCACCGGAGGTGGAGCCTGATGCAGCAAGCATATCCGCAGTGGTCTGGTTAGTGTTAAGCTGAGTTACGAGGCCGTATACGGGCATGGTGATCTGCTGACGGTGTGCACCGGTGATGGTGGAGTAGCAGTAGTCATGGCCGAAAACTTCTGCGTAAAGGGAGAGGTTGATCTTCTTACCGGTTGCTTCACTGTAGAAGTCGTCGAAGCTGATAACGGTACCGCTACCATCGGGGAAGAAGAAGAAACCGTCCTCGGACATATCACCGCAACCAAAATACTGGAGGGGAGTTATGTTCTCGAGAGTGTAAACCGTTTCATCAAAAGAAACGGAGTTTGCGGGAAGACGCACACTGAGAGAGCCATCCTCGTTGAAGGTGTACTCAAGAGCACATCTGAGAACGAGCTTCTGCTCCTCGCTGTGGACGTATCCACACTCTTCCTCATCATCGTACATGTCGATGATGTCGTATTCAGGACAAAGAGTCTTGATATAGTTGGAATACTGCTTCTTGATAGAGTTATCAACGGTCATATCGAATACGTATACTGCAGTGCCGTTTGCGGTGATGGGAAACTGCTTGTTGATAGTAGCAAGAGTCTCCGGATCATCAGCGTACATTGCGGGATCCTTAAGCGAATATGCGTTGGAAAGAAGCATTATGGGTTTGATGTAGTTGTCGTACAGCTGCTTATTGCTGGTGTAGGTCTGTACCTCAGTGATATAGCCCTGGAGCTTAGTAAACTCGATATAACCCTTGTTTTCGATATCGTCATATCTACTGCCTACAAAATCAAATGCGGAATTAGGCTCAACCTCCTCAAACTTATCACCGAGCGCCTCAAGCATGGGAAGAATGATGTCGTTGGTGAAATCCTCAGCGGTAATGATACCGGGGAGAAGATATCTTGTTGAGGTATCACCGAGTGTGTAGTTAACACGAAGGCCACCTGCAATCTCGGTTACGCTGATCTGACCGTACATAGATGCCCAGTGAACACTGTTGTAGTTGAACTGGTTAGACGAAACGGAGGTCTCGTACATCTTGATGCTGATCTGGCTCATGATCTCCTCAGCGAGGTTGCCGGTAATGTTGGTGTATGCGGGATTTACCGGGTTACTGGTGAGGATCTGGCCGGAAAAATTGTTGCGGTAGTAGAGGAAACCGGTGTAACGGTTTACATATATGGTGTAAAGTCCGTCAACGCTGGTGGAGTGGTCAAGGTAACCAGCCTCAAGCTCGTATGCGAGCATTTCCTCTGCAGTGTCGAAGTTGTACTTAAGATACACATCTGAGATGTATGTCTTTATCTCGTCGAGAGTCATCGTTGCCTCCGATACGGAGGTGGAGGGGGAGTAAGCCGCCTCCGCCTCAGTCGCGGGAATCACAACGGAAACCGCCGTGAAAAGCAATACAAGCACCAAAGCAGTCGATAATATTCTTTTAATTTTCATTCTATTTACCTCCTGCTTTAAACTCTGTTTCCGATTTCCGTGAAAATCGAAATTACGAAGGTAACCATCTTGGCAACAAGGCTGAAGAAGAGTACTGCGATGAACGCGATAACAAGCATAGCAACGATTGTACCGAAAATAGTTACGATGTTCTTTTTAAGTGAGTAGTCATGAGTTACGAGAGTACCGAAGTACAGAAGGATACCAACCCATACATAACCTATGGTTGTGATAAGGGTGATCATCGACTGGGAGCTCGTGGTCATGAAGTTGGTGAGTACGGTGGATGCAACAAGGAAGATCGGAAGGGGTGCGAGGGAGTAACCAACCGCGATGTAGATATCCTTGAAGCTACCTTCACCCTCGAAGAGGGTTGTAAGACACCAGTTAGATACTACGAAGAGGAAGAGGATCAAGCATACAACCGCGATTACGGCGAGAATGTTAACCGTTTCTCCTCTGGGGTTAAACGCGTAGCCTTCACCTATCGACTGATAGAAGAATGCAAGGATAGTGATTGCGATAATGGTAGATGCTGCCTTTACCGAGCCGCGCTTCTCGTGCTTCAAATCCCAGAAGCCGTCGAAGGGGTGGAATACAAGGTGGAATGAGAACAGAAGCTCTTCCCAATAGGTCTTCTTGCCGACCTTGAGGGCGGTTGCCTTGTTCTTCTTCTTTGCATATCCGAGGAACTTTGCAACAAGAACGAGGGCCACGATTGCAAGGATGATGATAGGCAGGAGCCACTTGGAAACGATGTCCTTGTTTGCTGCTGCATGTGCATCAGACCAAACCTTGGTTTCATACGCGCTCTCGAGATATTCCATCGCGTCAGCGTATTTACCCTGGTTGTAGAGCGCCTTACCTATACCGATATAAGCAAGGTCGAGGTTGTTGTTAAGGGTAAGAACTCTTTCCCAGCTATCCTGAGCCGAGATGTAATCGTGCTGGTTCTCGTTAGAGAGAGCATGGATAAGTGAGTAGTAGTAATCAGTGGGGTCATAAACAGTAACCTTAGAGCCGCTGCTTGCAGTATCAAGAGCAACAAGGCGGTAGGTACCGTCAACAACCTGATAGGTTATTGCAGTGAAGGTTGCACCGTGGCCAAGCTGGTCACCCTTACCGCCAAAGGCGAAGAGGAGGTTACCGTTCTGGTCGTAGGTGAAGAAGCGGGAACGGGACTGGTCAAGAAGAGTCCAAGTACCCTCTGCACCGAGTGCAACGTCCTTGATCTGAGAAATATCAGCAACGTTAATAACAACTTCTCCACCGGGATCAAAGAAGCCGTTACGGTTCATGATCTCCTTACCCTGAGAGTTAAGCTTCTTAACAGGAGAGTAAGTAGCCTTCTTGGTCTTTATAGAGGAGAGCTGATTCTTCTGCTCCTCGGGATCAAGGGGATACATAGTGACGTAAACGAATCCGTCGTCGTCAACTGTGATGTTATTGTAGGGGGTAGCAAGCTTAAGCTCCTGAGTAAGACGGTTATCGGCAGACTGGAACTTAGCCCAGATGATGTCGATAAGGCTGTAGGAAACCTGCTGTGCACCGATGAATCCGGTGAAATCACCGTCACGAGTAAGAACGATTACACCCTCGTATGCGGAGGGAGATACGATGAAGATTCGGCCGTAAATATCAACTGCGATCGCAGTGGGGTCGAACGCACCGTCACTAAGTATAGCACTGTCGGGCTTATAGATAGTTCTTATGTAATTGTACTCGCGGTCGAATACTACGACACGCTTATTACCTGTATCACAGATGTAGATGTAGCTGGAGTTATCGGAGGTCTTGCTTGCGTCGGTAACGTAAAGACCTGAGGGACTGTTAAAGGTCTGCGCAACGCCGTTCTCGTCAACGTAGCTCTCGATGATTGCGGTTGCTTCGTAGAACTTATTGAGAACAACGATACGGTTATTACCCTTGTCGGCGATGTAGAGGTTTGCCTGATCGTCGCAGAAGATATCACTTGCAGTAGCAGAAAGACCTGCAACCGAGCTAAGCTTGGATATGTTCATATCGATCGAGTCAAAGTCGTCAACTGACGAGTATGCGTGAGGTGACTGAACTACCTCACCGTCGATGGAGTAGGTGTAGGTATCATAGGGCTCTGCTGCGGAGGAGTAAACGGTGCCGAAAAGCATAACCGCTATGAGTGCCATAATCAATATTTTGGTTATTTTCTTCATATTTCCTCCTTTTTAGTCCTTCATACCCGAGGATCCCATCGTTTCAACTATCTGGCTCTGGTTCAGGACGAAGATGAGAATAGGAACTATCATCATGATAACCGTTGCGGCAGCGCCGGCACCCGAACGTGCGATACCACCGTTAACGATCTGCTGAATAGCGTAGTTGAAGGTTTTAAGCTCCTCTGAGTGGATGTAAATAGATGCACCTGTGTTCCAAAGGCCCTTGAAGCACTCGATGATAAGTGTCATCCATGCGGGCTTAACCATGGGCATCGCGATGGTCAGGTAGATTCTGAACTCGCTTGCACCGTCAAGTCGCGCGGACTCAAGAACGGTATCAGGAACAGATGTTTCCATGAACTGCTTCATAAGGTAAAGACCCATCGTACCTGCCAAGGAAGGAACTATGATAGAAAGATAAGTATCGATCCAACCGAAGGAAGAAAGAATGATGAAGTGAGTTACCTGGTTAACAGTAGAGTGGAACATAAGAGACATAACTATGATCTGGAAGATAATGTTTCTTCCGGGGAATCTAAGCTTGGAAAGCGAGTAAGCTGCCATCGAAGCGAAGATAAGGTTACCGAGAGTACCGCAAAGAGTAATGAATACAGTATTGAATATGTATCTTGAGAAGGGTACCCACGAGTCACCCATAAGGGTTACAAGATCTCTGAAGTTATCAAATGTAGGGCTCTTAACGTAGAACTTAGGGGGGAACATGAAGAGCTCATCAAGAGGCTTAAGAGACTGAATTACAACGTAGTACATGGGGATGAACATGAACGCGCCCATGAGAATGAGTACGAAGGTAATACCGGTATCACCGCCGGCAGAACGGTTAAGGACAACGCGGTGACCGCGTGTTCTGAGCTTTTTCAGTTTTGCCATATTACTCACCTACCTTCGCAAGTGCCTTCTTAATAATTATGTTGGAAGAAAGCATGATTATGAAGAGGATAACTGCTATTGCAGAAGCATAACCGATCTCATAACGTGCTCCACCATAGTCATCAAGATGGTGCATTATTGTGTGTGCTGCATAATCGACTGAGGGGAATCCGCAAAGCGCGGTAACGACACCACCAAAGCCGAAGGAGTTGGTGATCGCAAGAACGGCACCGAACATCACCTGAGGACGCATGGTCGGAAGCGTGATGTACCAAAGCTCCTCCCTACGGTTCTTAATTCCGTCAACGGCTGCTGCCTCGTACATCGAGCGGTCGATGGTCTGGAAGCCCGCGATGAACGACAGGAATGCCGTACCAAGTGAGGTCCAGAGTGCAACCACGATACAAAGACCCATTACGTACTTAGCATCCTCGAACCAAAGGATCGGGGTGTTGATAATACCAAGGTCGATAAGAGTTGCGTTTGCCCAACCATAAGAGTCAGAGGAGAACAGAGTCTTCCAAATAAGGTAAACCTGACCGGAAATGGAGGGAGCGTAGAAGACAAGGGTTACTACGGCACGGATCTTAGGTGGAAGCTCGTTGATGAACCACGCGATCAAAAGAGAAAGCAGGTAAGAAACGGGACCGGTAACCGCTGCGAAGATAAGCGTGTTCTGGCACGCGAGGAGGAATATTTCATCCTCCGTGAAAAGTCGCGTATAGTTTGCAAGGCCCTGCCAGCCGGGCATCTGGAGCATGTTAAAGTCTGTAAAGCTAAGAATGATCGAAAGGAATACAGGGAGAACCGTGAAAATTATGAAAAGGAGGAAGAAGGGGGCAAGCATAAAGTAAGCTGTCTTGTTCTTTTTCATTTCCTTCCATGTCCACTGAAGCTTCGACATTTCAGAACGCTTTACAGGACGCTTTGTCGCTGTATTTTCTTGTGACATTACTTATTTCTCCTTTCTGTAATTCCTTAGTTAGTGGGGTTTCTCTTCTCCGGAGGGATGTACTCCTCACCGGTCTGAAGAACGGCTAGACCAAACTCCTGACGCTTACGAGTGATCTCGGAGTTCATCGCATCGATGTACTGGCTGAGAGCCTCAACTGCGTTAGCGCCGTCATTTACTGTTTCAAGGAAAGCAAACTTCATGTATCTATCCTTAATATAAGAGCCGGGGTAGTTAACGATGGAGGACATGTGCTCCATCTGGTCTCTGATTGCTGCGTGCTCGCTAGCAGTCCATGAGAGGTAGTCGATTGCATTCTTGTTAGCTGCATTGTACTTTGCAGAGGGACCGATAAGAGCAACCATCTTGTTACCGTAGTTACCCTGTACCTTTGCAGAGGTCTGCCACTGGAGGTATGCCCATGCAGCAGCGGTGTTATCACAGCCGTGAAGCATTACGGTAGCGCTTACGCCGGCAAGAGAGTTGTAGTTGATGATCTCCTTGCCATCCTCGTCGTACTCACCGGTTTCACTTCCGGGCAGCGGGCAGAACTCCCACAAGCCCTCAATCTCAGTTGCATAAACTGTAAGAGTGTTGTATGTACCAACGTAGTCACCTACAACGATGGGCATCTCACCGGTTCTGAAACGGTTAGGTGCATCGTAGGATACGGGGAACGAGTAGTCGGTGTAAAGACGGCAAACGAATGCGAACGTATCAAGCGCAACGGTGGAGTCGAGGTCGATTCTGGCACCTGCGTACTCAGCGTCATCCTCGTACTTCCAAAGGCTTCCGCCCTTCTGGTAAAGCATGAAGTCGAGTGCTGCAATATAGCTTACACCAACCTGCATGTTGTTAGCCTGAAGAGTAGGAAGAATGGAGAGAAGGTCAGACCATGTCTCAGGAACCTCCTGACCGAGATCGGCAAGGATGTCCATGCGGTAGAACATCATAGCAAAGCTCATCTCGGAGGGAACGCCGTATACGATACCGCCAAGCTCGAGAGTATCGGTTGCGGCACTTACGTAGTTATCACCCTGAACCTTATCGAAGGTTTCGGAAATGAATGTGAGCTTACCCTTGCTGGGATCAAGTTCGTTGGTGTAAGAATAGGTTTCAGTCTCTTCATCATAATAGATGTAGCTTTCAGTATTGAACACAGCCTTGGTGGGATCGTTACGGAACGCCTCTACTGCGGGAACGTCGTCATGGGTGCTACCAATACTCATTACCGCGTCACGAATAGCGTAGTTAATAACGTCAGATGAACCAAGACCCATATATATATCGGGGCCCTTACCTGCAAGGATTGAGGGAAGAAGAGTACCACCGGTAACGAGCTTAAGGTTTACACCGTAGCCCGTCTGATCGGTAAAGCCTTCCTTCGCGTCAACCATGGTACGCCAGATGTTAGACTGGTCACGACCGGTTGCAAGCCATACGTCAACCGATACGGTGTCTTCATCAGGCTCAACGGTCAAGCCCATCGCATCGTAATCAATGATGAAAGAATATATGAAAGATCTGATTTCGAACCAAAGTGAGCTGAAGAATCCCGCCTTTGCCTTCGGGAGATCGTCACTGCTGGTATCGGAGGGAACGATAGAAATGCTATCTACGATAAGAGTTCCCTTCTTGGAGTTGTTGATCCAAGTACCGAGCGTACCGAGGTACGATTTAAGGTTAGACATATTAGCGGCAACGTCGTCACCGTTATTCTGACCCATTTTATTGAGAAGGATAGCGATAGTTTCAAGTGTAGCTACGTGAGAACCGTTGGTTCCGCAAAGCTCGATAAGCTCTGCCTGAACGTCCATAAGCTCCTTCGACTGATTGATAAGGTTTACAAGAACCTCAGGAATGATAGCGAAGAACTGGTAGTCACGGTATTCGTCAGGAGAAGAGCCGGTAAGCTGAAGAATGGTAAGATAGCTCTCGTTTACAGAGCTAAGAACCGCCTCAACTCTCTGGATAAGGTTCTTAAGAGAACCGAGAGAGCACTCAAGGTAAAGAGTGTACTCTACGCCCTTTTCGAAGTAGAACTCAAAGGCATCAATGTTTCCGTCACCAACGTAGTCGGACTGCCAGTTCTTGTCGTAGTTGAACTGTGCACTGTATGCCTCAACGAAGGGAGCGGTGGGAGTTCCGTCTGCAAGACCGTAAGAACCGCCGGCAAGCTTGATAGCACGACAGATGTACATACCCTGAAGAGCACTCTGCATGTAACGCATGCTGATCTTGTAAAGACCGGTCTCGGTTACGGTGAACTTATAAGCAGCCCACTGACCTACGGTGTTATAGCTGTTCTCACCTATTACGTTGTAAACCTGCGCATTGGGGTGAGAGGGGTAGGTAGCGGAAGAAGAGTTGTCGTTGGTCGCGTAAACCGAGGAGTCGGATACGAGATCGGGGAACTCAGCCTGGATGTTGATGATGCTACCGTTGGTTGCAGCGGTATAGCCCTTGTCCTCATACTCCTTCTTAACCTCATCGTAAGTGGGGAGGTCAATCTCGGTAGAGGTATCTGCCTCAGCACCCTCGTAGCCATAAGGAATGAGCTCGATGGCCTTGATGATAACAGGCTCGCGCTCTGCCTCAAGGGTGATCTGGTGAGAACCGTTGAGAAGATAGAAGGTAAAGAAGCCATCATAGTAACCGGTAGAGTCCTGGCAGTAGTAGGTATTCCAAGAAGGGATAGCCTGTACGTTAGGAAGCATAGAGTTACCGTTGATATCCTCAGTGATGGTGTAGGTCTTTACAGTCTTAACGCCATCCTTAACGGTAGTAACCACCTTCTGATAGCCTGCATCGGCATCATCATAGTAGCTGACGTTATAGGAGTCTTCTTCATCAGTCTCGGTAACCTCTTCGTTAACGTAGGTGAACTCCCACGACTTATCGAAGGTAATGTTACTGGACTCATCAAAGGGAACCGCGCCGTCTATAAGAAGCTTACGCTCGATAGAGCTTATGCTGCTAGGGCTTCCTACGGGCTTCTGATCGTCGCCACTGATGTTACAGCTGTAATACACGATTTTGATGTAGTAGTATCCAGATGCATTATCAGGAAGGGTGAATGTCCAGGTGGACTGTCCGGAAGAGGGCAGGTAAACAGAAGAAGAGCCATTCTCTTCCCCGAAGTTATGCCACAAATCAGGATTCTTGTCCTTCGCTATATCACAGTCCTGGCTAGCATCGGGCGTCTGCGCGCTGCTACCCGGAATGAGATTATTAACGATGTCGACCTTGATGATTTCTGCATTGGGATTGGCGATCACCGCGCCATGCTCTTCGAGATACTCGTCGTAGGACGATACACCTACGAGCTGCTTCATCTCCTCAAGTGAGGAAGCGGTGTCGCGGTTAGTGCCACGGTCGGTATCAGCCGCCATAGCAGTGATCGCAATCACGCCGAAGAGCGTTGTCGCAGAAAGAATCAGACAAAGGACTTTCTGTAACAATGATTTTTTCATTTGTTTTCCTCCAAATATTCTTTTTCAGCACATGTTATACAATAATAATATAAAAATGCCTATTTGCAACGATTATATCACACGAAACGGCAAAAGTCAATACATCTAATTATATACGGGCGAGCGTTAGATAGGGCTCTAATTTATTAGAATTATGGCATCGCGCACCAAAATGTAAAGTATTATTTACATTACGTTTTATGTTTTTTGATTGATTTGAAAATATGTAACTCAAAATCATCATTTTTGCCCCAAAAAATCTGGTTTTTCCTCGTTTTGGCTGCATATGGTAAATTAGAGTTACTTTTTTAACACTATTTCAAGCAATTTGACACTTGTAAAATGGTTAACAAACATTTTGTGCATAATATACAAAAACTCGATGTTTTTTTCTACACCAGATTTTTTAGTAAAAAAGCAAAAACAGGGTGCAAAACGGCATGTTTCATCCATTTTGCACCCTGTTTGGCGCGTTATTCACCATCTATAAAGCCGCCTGCGACCACAGTATCGGCATCGTAAAGCACCGCCGACTGGCCGGGAGTAAGCGATCTTGCGGGTTCGGAAAGCACCAGCTTTGCCCTGCCCTGACCCAAGAATTTAACTGTACAATCTATTGGCGGAGCCTGATATCTGAGCTTAACGAAAAGGCGTTTTTCCTCACCGGGATCCGGCTCTGAAATGCCCGAAAACACCATGCCTGAAACGGTTACAGTACCGGACATAGGTGCCTCAAGAGATATAATAACACGATTGGTCGTGGGATCTATTTCCTTTACAAAAGCGCGGGCACCGAGCGATATTCCAAGGCCCTTGCGCTGTCCGACAGTGTAATTGATTATACCCTCGTGCTTGCCGATCACCCTGCCCTCTTCGTCCACAAAATCGCCCGGCATTGACTTGCCGATGCGATCCTCGATATATCCGGCATAATTGCCGTCGGGGATAAAGCATATCTCCTGGCTATCAGGAGAGTCCGCAGAAGAAAGTCCGTGCGCACGTGCCTCGGCGCGAAGCTGCTCCTTGGTCATATCGCCAAGAGGAAGCATGAGCTTTGAAAGAACGTCCTGTGGCAAGCGCCAGAGCATATATGTCTGATCCTTTTTGCCATCATCAGCGCGTTTAACGGCATAGCGGACACCCGACTCGGTATCTACCTTAATAATATTAGCATAATGGCCTGTTGCAATCGCGTCAAAGCTGTTTTTCACCGCGTAATCGTGCAAAAGCCTGAACTTTACGTCACTGTTACAAACTATACAGGGGTTCGGGGTACGGGCGCGGGAATATTCCTCAGTAAAATCAGGTATAACACATTTATTGAAGCTATCTCTTGCATCAATAACGACAAGCGGTATGCCCACCGACTCGGCAGCGGCCCTTGCCGCGGTGATATCTGTATATTCGTGCATAATGAGGACGGCGCCCTCAACAGTATGACCCTGCTCCTTCAATCTGAAGGCCGCATAAGTGCTGTCGACGCCGCCGCTCATTCCTATAAGTATTCTCATTATTCCTCGTGATGCGAGCGCTCGATCACAAAATCGACAGGTCTGCCAATTCTGTTGTAGTAATCGGCAACAGCGGTCTTAACCGCCTCCTCGGCAAGAACGGAGCAATGCACCTTTACAGGGGGAAGTCCCTCAAGTGCCTCAACAACAACGGAGTTGGTAAGCTTAAGTGCCTCCTCGATGGTCTTGCCCTTTATGAGCTCGGTTGCCATAGACGAGGTAGCGATTGCCGCACCGCATCCGAACGTCTTGAACTTGCAGTCAACTATAACGTCGTTTTCATCTATTTTGAGATACATCTTCATGATGTCGCCGCACTTCGCATTACCTACCATGCCGACGCCGTTTGCATCCTCGATCTCACCAACGTTTCTGGGATTGGTGAAATGATCCATTACTTTTTCACTATACTGCATTTTTGTAAACTTTCCTTTGCATTATTTATTGTTTTTAACTACTTCCTCCCACAGAGGGCTCATGTTACGCAAGCGCTCTACAACTGCGGGAACTGTTTCGATAATATAGTCGATTTCCTCATCGGTATTATCGTGAGAAATCGAAAGACGGAGGGACCCGTGTGCTTTTTCGTGGGGTACGCCCATAGCAAGCAGGACGTGTGATGCCTCAAGAGAGGCGGACGAGCATGCCGAGCCGGTAGAGGCACAAATGCCCGAAATATCAAGCCAGAGAAGCAAGCTTTCGCCCTCAATGAACTCGAAGCCGACGTTTACGTTTCCGGGGAGTCTGTTTGTTCTGTGACCGTTGAGCTTTGCGTAGGGGATTTTCTCAAGCGCCTCGATAAGTCTGTCGCGCATTTTTGTTACACGGGGTAGGTCATTAAGCTTTTCCTTGGCGATTTCAAGCGCCTTTGCAAGGCCTACGATGTAGGGGAGGTTTTCGGTACCGGATCTGCGACGTCTTTCCTGTCCGCCACCGTCAATAAGGTTGGGGATAACCACGCCCTTACGGATGAAGAGCGCACCGATTCCCTTGGGTGCATGAAGCTTATGACCGGAGAGTGCAAGCATATCTACCTTAAGCTCAGCAAGGTTGATATCGACCGCACCGACCGCCTGAACTGCATCGGTGAACATAAGTGCGCCATGCTCGTGCGCGATCTCGGTTATTTCTGCGATGGGCTCGATTGTACCCACCTCATTATTTGCATACATTATTGCAACAAGAGCGGTCTTGTCGGTTACTGCCGCACGAAGCTCATCAAGCTTTACAACTCCGTCCTCATCAACACCTACGTAGGTAACGGTAAAGCCCTGGCGCTCAAGAGCGGCGCAGGTATGCAGAACTGCATGATGCTCTATCGCACTGGTGACTATATGGGTACGGCCCTTGGCCTTCATTCGCATAGCTGCGCCCTTTATAGCCCAGTTATCCGATTCGGTACCGCAGGAGGTAAAGTAAATTTCGCCGGCCTCACATCCGAGCACGTTTGCGATGCGTGATCTTGCATCGTCAAGAAGCGCCTTTGCCTCCCTTCCCTTTGAATGAAGGCTGGAGGGGTTACCCCATACCGTTTCAAAGGCGGGTGCCATAGCGCTTATAACCTCGGGACTTACCGGGGTTGTTGCCGCATTGTCGACATATATCAGCTTTGACATTTTCTATTCCTTTTCAAGCCCTTTTCGGGGCATTTTTTATCTTCCGATATATTGTATACTAAATTTGTGTATTTTTCAATAGGTTTATAGACGTCATTTGTTAACTTTGTGTGAACAAGAGGCCTTTTCCCGCTATTTCGGGCACTTTTCGGCCACTTTTGGCATTTCGTATTCACAAACTCTTTAAATTATATTTAAAGATTATTTGTTGATGTTATGGCGCC
The DNA here is from genome assembly GCA_045659365.1 of Eubacteriales bacterium. GTDB lineage: Bacteria > Bacillota > Clostridia > Oscillospirales > CAG-272 > UBA1740. The sequence continues at coordinate 47,967 of JAZOWT010000087.1, forward strand.
ATCTGAGTATAATTATTATGTATACTTGCGAAAATGTGCATTTGCACGTTATTAAACGGAGAATTTATGTATTATAGATTGATTTCCCTGCTTTTGGTATTGTCGATGCTATTTGGCGGAGCACTTGCTCTCTCCGGCTGCGGCAGTGACACCCCGGACGATGGTATCCCACCGTCAGTGAGCGGCGACGATGGCGAGACCAACAAAAGCGTTATCGTACCCGAGTTTAAGGTCTACGACAAAAAGACGGTACGCTTTGACGAGATAGAATATGCGCGCCCTGATGCAGAAAAGCTTATATCCGATTTCTCGTCAGTAACCGACATCATAACCGCGAATGAGATTCCGTACGACGACCAGCTCGGAGCAATAATTTCACTGGAAGACGGATATCTTACGTTCAGAACCATGTATAGCTACTCAAACATCCTTATGTCAAAGGATACGAGAGACACCTACTGGTGCGATGAGTATAGCTACATTTCGGGCTTTGTCCCCCTCTTTACCAGCACGATTGAAAAAATGTTCGTTGCGGCGGCACAGTCTGAGCATGCATTAAGGTTCGAGGAGGACTACTTTGGCGACGGACTTATCGAGGAGTACTCTGAGGGCGGTATATATACCGATGCGCTTGTAAAGCTTATGGAGGAGGAGACGGAGATCGAGAACCGATACTCTTCCCTTTCAACCGCGAACGTGGTCATAACCTATAAGAGCATGACCGACACCTTTGATAACATCGTTGCCTTCTTCATCGAGGCATACGGCGAGGGCACACTCACCTATTCTTTGGCGCTTGAGGAGTGCGAAGAGATTTATCAGGCGCGTGTGAACGAGCTATCCCGCGAGATGCTTGTTGACCTCTTCAAGGTCAGAAAGAGGATCGCAAACGAGCTTGGATATACAAGCTATGCGGATTATGCATACGAAACGATATACCACGATTACACCAAGGAGCAGATGCTCAGCTTTATAAATGACGTATCAGAATACGTGATACCGGTTTATTACAACGTCAGCTACTACGTTTTGTGGCCGTATTTTGACCAGCTTGATCAGATGCCACTTGTTGACAGGATCGACCTTATCAACACGCTTTACTACGCGTATGAGGATATGGATGCCGAGCTTCACGACATTTATTCCTACATGCTTCAATTCGGGCTTTATGACATAGACGGCGGAAGCGAAAATCGTTTTGATGGCTCGTTCTGCACATATCTTGACAGCTTCGAGGCTCCGTACATTTTCATGTCGGCAGGCGGTGGCTGTGAGGACTATATGACGCTTGCGCACGAGTTTGGACACTTCGTTGACTCATATATCAATAACGATGCATCTACCTCAATGGATCTGCTCGAGGTTTCAAGCCAGGCGCTCGAGTATCTCACCCTGACCGAGATCAGAGATGATATTACCGAGGAGGAATACAAGTTCCTGCTCTACTCTCAGATTTCAAGCACCTTTGACGTATTGCTCTTCCAGAGCTTTTATGCGTTGTTTGAGCACTATGCCTACGACATCGCCTACGACTCGATCACCGAGGAGGAGCTGGTCAGCGCTATGAAAAGAGCGGCAGAGGATATGGGAATGTCAAGCGACTACTTTGACACGCTCGACCACGTTATTATTCCTCACATCATGCTTTATCCGTTCTACGTGCAGTCTTACACCGTTTCGGCTTCGGTTTCACTCGAGATCCATTACGTTGAGCTGGCCAATGACGGAGCGGGACTTAGGGCATATCTTGAGCTTGTAGACCGAGATGACGATACGCTTACACTGGAGCAGAATCTTCACGAGTCCGGGCTCACCTCTCCATTTTCAAAGAATTATCTTAAAGCACTGGCAGACATGATACATTACGATATCATGGGCGCACACTTCTATAAGGAAAGCACCGGCCAGGATAATGCAGCATAAAAAAAGCAGATACGTACCGATTTTTTTCGTACGTATCTGCTTTTTTGTTTTATTGCTCGGCAGAAATATAATGCTGTGCCTGAGTGGTGAAGAGCTTGTAATACTCGCCGCCGTGGGCCATAAGCTCCTCGTGTGTACCCATTTCAACAAGTCGGCCGCCACCGATAACAACGATCTTACCGGCAGTTACGGCATTGGAAAGACGGTGTGAAACGAAGACACTTATCTTGCCCTTGGCAAGCTCGGAGAACTGATTGAATATCTCCTCCTCGGCTATTGCATCCAGAGAGGACGTGGGCTCGTCGAGGATAAGTATGTCTGACTTTTTGTAGAACGCGCGGGCAACCGAAAGCTTCTGCCACTGGCCGCCGGAAAGCTCGACACCGTTTTCCTCAAACATTCTTGTAAGGGGGGTATCGTATCCGTCGGAGAGGCTTGAAATAAATGAATCTGCATTGCCGGATAATGCCGCGGCCTTTACCGCCTCCGGGGTGTGGTCACGATCTATATCGCCATAGCGGATATTCTCACCGGCCGTTTCAGCATACTTGCCAAAGTCCTGGAAGATTATACCGAACAGGTCGTAATATTCCTCGGGAGAATATTCCTTAATGTTACGCCCGTCAAGCAGTATCTCACCCTCGGTGACGTCGTAAAGACGGGTAAGAAGCTTGATGAGTGTGGTTTTGCCCGCTCCGTTAAGGCCGACAAGAACGACCTTTTCACCCGAGTTAAGTGTAAGGTTAAGTCCGTCTATGACCTTTTTATCGGTTCCGGGGTAGGAGAACGAAACGTTGCGGAATTCAATGGTATGAGGAGCACCGCGCTTAGGGATAGCGGGCTCTTCAAGTGTAGAGATAACGGTACGCTTTTCCTTCATAAACTCTATCATATTATCGATGAAGAGCGTTCCCTCGTAGATAGTTGCGGTGGCGGTAACGAGGGTGGTAACATAGGTTGCTACCGATGTAAGCGAGGTAGTATAGAGTGAGTAATCACCGATCTGTCCGTCACGAAAGACAACGTCATATGCAACGTATCCGAAGAGCATACAGGTCGCAACGGTGAAAAGGAGACTGACTACCATTCGCCAGATCGTCTCGTTGATAACCAGCTTCTTCAGTCCGGCGAAATACTTTTTGAATACGATTTTATACTTAGCGATAAAGGTGTCGGACAGGCCGAGGATCTTTATCTCCTTGACGTAGTCCTTGTTTACCATAAGGTCGGAGTAGTAGTTCATCGCGCGACGATCCTTGGAATGCATGCGCATGTAACGGAAATTGCGACGACGGTAATAATAATTCACAACAGCGCCCGGAACCGCCGCTACTATAATGATGACGGGAGCGATCGGGCTGAGGGTGATAAGAACGATAATGTAGGAGACAATGCTGATGATCGCGCTTATGACCTTGAAGGTTGCGTTGAGTATGTTGATCGGGCGCATACCCGCCTCACGGTTAGCATTCTCAAGCTTTTCGTAAAACTCGGGAATATCGAACGAGCGCATATCAACTGTTTTTGCCTTGGTTATTATTTTCAGCTTTATGTGATTAACAACAAGCTCACCGGCTACGGCATTCACCATTGCATTGAGGCGCGCGAGCACCCTGGTGATGAACTGATGAATGAACAAAAACAGGAAAAGAAATAACACGGGGCGCAGGGTAACGAATACATCGGTGTAGACATTGCCCGACGTGGTGGAGCCTAAAAGCCCCTGTATGCCGTTAAGAAGATCCTTGGTTATATAGGAGCCAATGACGGGAAGAACACCGTCAAGGATACAGAGAGCGACCATACCGATAAAGAGCAGCGGTGCAGTCTCCCAAACCAGAGATACTATGTAAAAAAGACGACTGAGTAAGCCCTTGACAAGGCCGAAGGCATATGGGAAGAATGCCTTAAATCCCTTTGGACGCTCAGGGCGCTTCGAGGCATGACGCATTGTCGGTCCCATCATTTTTCATTCACCGCCTTTCCTTTTTCTTTTAGATCTACCGATCCTCGTCTTTCCGGTAAGGCACGACCAGATGATCACTATCACCTGAGCGGGGATCCCTACGAGGAATATAGGCCACGTATTTAAGCCGAATATAACTAACAGAGTCATAAATGCCGCAAGCAATACCGACCAGATCAGAACGGATATGATCAGGTAATTTACCTTATACCTGCCCCAGATCGAATTGAAGACAAGTGCGACGATCGAGCTTACGGGGATCGCATATACGAACATAAGCCAGGGACGAAGCACTATGTCGGGACAGAAGATAAGCATGCCGACAAAGGCAAGTGTGGCGATAAGCCAGACGAGTGATGTTGCCAAGATTGAAACGACCAGGCGATTGCGCGTTGTAGCACCGGTGTGCTCTGTCATTTGTTCAGTGCCTTGCGTGTGCTCATCCTCAAGAAGATAATCGACACTCACACCGAAATAATCTGCGATGCGCTTCAGCATAAATATATCGGGCACGGACTCGCCGCGTTCCCATTTTGAGATAGCCTTATCCGAATAGGATAGCACCTCTGCCAGGGCTAGCTGTGTCATTCCTGCACCTGTGCGAAGATCACATATATTTTTGGCTATCGTGTCACGAAGTTGTGTCATTTCCGTATCCTTTCTGAAGAATTAATGTATATAGGTGGCACCCGTGTGCCGAAAAAATCAAAATCAAACAAACCGACCATGAGAAAAGAGAGGTGCTTTATCAAGCATTACAATACCGTACGAGGGTGTGTATCCCGAGGCCGGGCCGGGATTGAAGAGATAGAACGGATGCTCATCATCCGGAACGTACTCCTCGTGCGGAGTGTGGGTATGACCGAAGAGAACTATATCAGCTCCCTGCTCTATCGCAAGGCGCTTTAAGGCAGCGGTGCCGTACTTGGCACTGTAATGGTGGCCGTGGGTTGCAACTATCCTGAATCCCGAAAGAGTGATCGACTCAAGCTTTTCTACCGCGGCACCACGGAAATATGCGGCATAGTCGTTATTTCCCCGCACGACTATCCATGAAATGTCAGGAAACATATATGCAAGCGTATCGACGTCCTCGACACCGTCACCGAGGAAAAATACCGCCTCGGCATCCCTATGCATATTGAGTGCCTTGCGCATAAAAAACGTGGTTCCGTGAGAATCGGAAAAAACTAGAATTTTCAAGTTAAGGTGCTCCTGCTTTCACAACAAAATTACGATCTGCATACATTGAATACAAAAGACAAAAAAGGAGACTGTGCTATGCAGATAAATCGCGAGATGCTTGCCAAAATGGCGACAATGAACGACACCGAGTTATGGAAACAAATACGCGCGGTGGCGAAAAATTACGGATACGAGCTATCCAATAAGCAACCAACACACCAGGAGCTTGAGAAAATGCGCTCACTTATGCGGGGCGACGTGCAGATAAGCCCGATTGATGCAATGCGTCTTATAAACCAGTACAAAAGCAAGGGTTGATAGATATGGCAGACACCGATATTTCAAGAGTTGTAAGCCTGATCATGGAAAACCCAAAGCTTATAGAGGAAATAAAGGGACTGGTTGAAAAGGATAGCGGCACTGAGAGTCCGGCAGGCGCAAAGGAGCCTGAGCCTATGCCAGCACGGACAGAGGCGCCACTTGAGATAAGCAACCCGGAAATGCGACACAAGAAGCGGCGACAGGATCTTTTAAGCGCACTGAAGCCGTACATATCAGACGAGCGCAGAAAGGCCGTCGAGTCCTTTGTTACGATTGCCGATATTCTCGATATGATGAGGGAGAAATGATGTATACCGGTAACTATTTTTCAAAGGAAAAGGAAATAAGTGTGCCGCTTGATTACAGCGGCAGTGCATTCACCGAAGAGAACACTGCAGACTCACCGTCCATGAATGACGATGCTGAAGCAACTATGGCGGGTGTCAGGAGCGGCGGGATATTCGAAGCAATCACCTCGATCTTTCCCATCGGGAGGATATTACCCGATGGGATGAAGAATGCCCTGCACCTTGAAAAATTCAAGATCGGAACCGAGGAGCTGCTTATCATCGCGCTTGCGCTGTTTTTGTTTCTCTCAAAGGAGGGCGACAAGGAATGCGCGATAATACTGTTTTTGCTTCTTTTTGTCAACTAATGTAAACTTTGTTTTACACAATTCGCAGATACAACGTATCCCGTGTAAAATTAAAAGAGTGTGAACTGGTTCGTTTCGGAAAGTCCGTCAAGCACGTGATTTCGTCTTAAAACCTCTATAACGGTCTTTGAAATACCCGAACGCTCGCGCAATTCCTCGACTGAATAGATGTTGTAATTATCACGGGCACGTATGATCTTTTCGGCGGCACCGTCACCAAGACCGGAGAGTGAATTGAAGGGCATTCTTATCTTTCCGTTTTCGGGCAGGAATGCCGTTGCATCCGACTTTTTAAGATCTACGTTAAGGAACTGTACGCCTCTGGCAAGTGCCTCGCGCACGAGGTAAAGGGTGGCGAGCAGTTCCTTATCCTTTTGAGATGCCTCCTGCTTGCTTTCCTTTTCCTCAAGGTCCTTTATGGCATTATTTACACCCGGGTAACCGCCACCGACGATCTCCGCATCGAAGCCTGCGGGGGCAACGGTGAAGAAGGCGGCATAGAACTCCATGGGGTAGTATATCTTGTACCAGCCAAGACGTATAGCCGACATATCGTATGCAGCCGCGTGTGCCTTGGGGAACATGTATTTGATCTTCTTACACGACCAGATGTACCAATCGGGTACACCGTGCTCTATCATGATCTTTTCCCAGTCGGGGGTAAGTCCCTTACCCTTTCTTACCGACTCCATTATCTTGAACGAGGTGGAGTCGTCAAGTCCCTTCTGGATGAGGTAAAGCATGATACCGTCACGCGTTCCCACAACCTCAGAAATGGTAGCCTTGCCCTGTTTGATAAGCTCCTGCGCGTTACCGAGCCATACGTCGGTGCCGTGGGTAAGACCGGAGATCTGGAGAAGGTCGGCAAAGGTCTTGGGCTGTGCATCAAGAAGAACCTGCTGAATGAATCTTGTACCCATCTCGGGGATACCGTACGTGCCGAGCAGACATCCACCGATATCCGCGGGAGTTATACCGAGGGGAGCTGTGGATGCAAAAAGCTCATAGACCGAGCGGTCGTTCATCTTAACGTCAAGAACACTGGTGTTAGTATAGCGCTCAAGCATTTTATACTTGGTCGGCATATCGTGGCCAAGCTCGTCAAGCTTCAGTATCGTATCGTGAAGATACGAGAACTGGAAGTGGGTGGTGATTATATCTGAGTTAGGGTCATCTGCCGGGTGCTGTACGGGAGTGAAATCATAGATCTCATACTCCTTAGGTACAACTATGATACCTCCGGGGTGCTGGCCTGTGGTACGCTTGATACCGACAAGCTTTGTGACCATATGCGCGGTTTCGGCCTTTGGTATCTTTATCTTGCGCTCCTCGAGGTACTTGCTTATATATCCCCATGCGGTCTTGTCGGCAAGAGTACCAATGGTTCCGGCACGGAACACGTGTCCCTCACCGAAGAGCTCCTCGGTGTATTTATGGACCCTGCCCTGCACGTCACCGGAGAAGTTAAGGTCTATATCGGGTGATTTGTCGCCCTTGAATCCGAGGAAGGTTTCAAAGGGGATATCCTGTCCGTCGGGGAAAAGGGGCTCTCCGCAGACAGGACATGCCTTATCAGGCAGGTCAAAGCCCGAGCCGACAGATCCGTCAGTGAAGAACTCTGAGTACTTACACTTGGGGCATCTGTAATGGGGCGGGAGGGGGTTAACCTCAGAGATACCGGACATTGTTGCAACGAGCGAGGATCCAACCGATCCACGCGAGCCGACAAGGTAGCCAAGGCTCTCCGAATATGCAACAAGCTTTACCGATATCATATAGAGGCCGGCAAAGTTGTGTTTAATGATAGAGTCAAGCTCCTTTGTAAGGCGCTTCTCTACTATTTCCGGAATTTTCTCGCCATACCAGTCATGCGCACGGTTCCAGCAGGATTCGGTAAGCTCCTCGTTTGCACCGGGCATAATGGGGTCAAAACGGCCCTCAGGTATAGGACGGATCTTATCGCACATATCTGCGATCTTGTTTGGATTCTCTATTACTATCTCGCGCGCAACGTCCTCGCCAAGGTAGGAGAACTCCTCAAGCATCTCGTCAGTCGTGCGCAAGTAAATAGGTGTAGACTCGTCCGCATCCGAGAACTTCATACCGGCAAGAAGTATGCTACGGTATATCTCATCCTCTTTATTAAGGAAATGCGCGTCACAAGTAGCACAAACAGGCTTGCCAAGCTTTTTACCTAGCTCGTATATCTGTCTGTTGAGGGCGCGCAGACCGTCATCATCCGCAATCTTTCCCTCTCTTATAAGGAAACGATTGTTCGCGATGGGCTGCACCTCGAGGTAGTCATAGAATGATGCAATATCCTCTATTTCCTGCGTGCTTCGTCCGTCAAGAATTGCACGGAAGAGCTCGCCTGCTTCACACGCGGAGCCGATTATAAGTCCCTCTCTGTACTGCTCAAGCACCGATTTGGGAATACGCGGGAATCTCTTATAATAATTAAGATAGCTAAAGGATATAAGCTTATAAAGATTGCGAAGACCGTCACGTGTCTTTGCAAATATTATCATATGGTAGGGGCGAAGCTTTAATGGGTCAGAGCTTTCACTCATCGCCTCAAGCATTTCCTCAAACGTTCCGATACCGTCACTGCGCATACGCGACTGCATAACAAAGAATATCTCGGCAAGCACGCGTGCATCATCAGATGCTCTATGGTGGTGGAAGTCCTCGAGTGCGTAATGCTTTGCTATGGTATCAAGCTTATGATTTTTAAGCTCAGGGTTTACAAACTTGGAAAGTCCGACTGTATCAAGGAACGTGTTGGTAAAGGGGAGTCCGTGTCGCTCTGCAGCTACGCGGATAAATCCAACGTCAAAGTTGGCATTATGAGCAATAAGCATACGGTCGCCTGCAAAGGCAAGGAACTGTTCAACCGCCTCTCGCTCTTTAGGTGCGCCCGCAACCATATCGTCGGTGATTGACGTAAGCTCGGTGATCTCGGCAGGAATGGGCATTTCGGGATCGACAAATATGTCCATCTCATCGATGACCTCACCGTTTTTGATCTTTACCGCGCCTATTTCAATTATCTTACAGGTTCGGTTCGAAAGACCGGTGGTCTCGATATCGAATACTACCATCTCGTCTTCAAAGGAGGGATATACCGAGCCGAACATACATCTTGCGGTATCGTTGACGAAATATGCCTCGATGCCGTAGAGCACCTTAAGATCGGTGTTGCCGGACTTTTCGAGTGCAAGCATTACCTCGGGGAAGGCCTGTACGTTACCGTGGTCGGTGACGGCAATAGCCTTATGTCCCCACTTGATAGCCGTATTGATGATCTCGGCAGGAGTGATGAGCGCGTCCATCTGCGACATGTTTGAGTGCAGGTGAAGCTCTACTCTCTTCTCGGGTGCGGTATCCAAGCGGTCTACCTTTTTAAGAGATTTGATGCCTTTGAATGAAACAAAGGGCTCGTTATCAAACTTGTCGCGTATTACACGGCCGAAGATGGCAACGTGTGCGCCGGACTTAAACTTCTTTACCCAGTCAAGCTCCTCTGCGGTAAGCGACTTTTTTGCATAGGTAGCGCTTGCGCCATCGGAGATGCCTATGGTAACGGTAGTTTTATCACCGGTACGTGTTTCCTTTGTTTCGACGGAGAAAACCGTACCAAAGAAGGTTGCGTTGCCGTGTGCATCCTCTATATCGGAGAGGGGTGTGGGACCGGAAAGGTCAAAGTCCTCACCGTATACCACGTCGGAGGATGCTATGCTATATGTAGTAGCGCCTACCTTAAACTCGGTTTCGCCAACCTTTTCATAGGTTCCGGTAACGCTTGAAATACCTGATTTTTTATCGAAATCGTAGTGAGGATCGCTCTGACGTGCGGCCTCCTCTCTATCCTTGGCAGCCTGCTCACGATCACGGATGAAGTTCTCACGGCTTTGTCTTTCCGCCTCCTCCATACGTCTTTCACGGTCGGCGGCGAGCTTGCTTGCGTGCTGCTCAACGGTGGCGGTATCACCGGAGGATATTTTAATATTGCGCTTTATTCCGTATCTGCTTTCGAGTATACGGGAGAGGATAGCCTCGGTGTCTGCATTTTTCACAAAGTCAACACCGAAAAGGCTGAACGGAAGATACGCGGTAATCGTTTCACCGTCGTCATCATATTCTGCATTTGAGAAGAAGCCGTTGGTCACAGCACCGCAAAGAGCCGCCTCGGCAGTTATCTCGTCAAAGCGGGAAATATTGAACTCAGATGAGGGAAAATGCGGTATTATCTTGAAGGACTCCGCACCGTAAAACTCGCGGCACTCGTCCTCAATTTCATATATCAGCTCGGGGTCCTCGTGCTTATCAAAGGTGAGCTGTACCTCTACGCGCATAGGATCCTTTGCATATCTGAATATAGCACTATGCCCCCGCTCAAGCATAGCACGCTTCTCGGGGGTGGGGTTATATTTTGAAAATACGTCAAAAAATCCTTTTTCCATCTTTATCCTTTCACTTGTCTAAAAGCTTTATCTCCCTGATAAGCTCGTCCACAAGCTCATTTTCTTTTATTTTTCGTATTATTTCGCCCTTTTTGAAGAGCAATCCCTCGCCCTTTCCACCTGCGATTCCTATATCGGCCTCGCGCGCTTCACCGGGCCCGTTTACAACACAGCCCATAAGAGCGACTTTAACGTTCATTTTATCGATGCCCTCTGCCTTGGCGCGGTTTTCAAACTCCTCGACAAGGTGTATGAGGTCGATCTTCGTTCTGCCGCAGGTGGGACAGGAAACTATATCCATACCCTTTTCCGCATCGAGATCGAGAGCACGCAAGATTTCACGTGCGGCATATATTTCCTCGGTAGGATCCTCGGTAAGAGAAACTCTGACGGTATCACCGATACCGCGGGAAAGAAGAGATCCTATACCGATACTGCTTTTTACAACTGCGCGACGGCGCGCACCTGCCTCGGTAACTCCGAGGTGAATGGGGTATGCGCATTTTTCGGCAATTATAGAGTTCGCGGCTATCATTGTAGGCACGTCGGATGCCTTTACCGACACTGCGATATCGTAAAAATCGAGGTCCTCAAGTATTGACACGTGATAAAGTGCGCTTTCTGCAAGCGCCTCTGCCGTCGGAGAGCCGTACTTTTCAAGTATCGATTTCTCGACAGAGCCGGAGTTGACTCCTATACGAATGGGAAGTCCGCGCTCGCGACAGGCCTTAACGACTGCCTCGGTCTTATCGCGACTGCCGATGTTACCGGGATTTATACGTATCTTGTCAGCACCTGCCTCGATAGCGGCAAGAGCTATTTTATAGTCAAAGTGGATGTCCGCTACGAGCGGGATCGTAACTCCCTCTCTTTTAAGCGCGGAAAAGGTAGCCGCCGCATCGATATCCGGAACCGCGAGGCGCACTATATCACATCCTGCAGCCTCAAGCGCCCTGATCTGCTTAAGGGTTGCGGCTACGTCGTGCGTATCGGTATTGGTCATCGACTGAACGGTTATAGGAGAGGTGCCACCGATATTCACACCGCCTACGGTGATCATTCTCGTTTGTCTTCTGAAATCGTTGTATTTCATACGTCTAACCTCAAATTATGAGTTGAATTACGTCCTTTACCATAACAACAAGCGAAAGGCCGAGCAGGAGCGCAAGGCCGACTGCATTTATAATACCCTCGACCTTGGGAGGAACTCTCTTTTTAGTGATCATCTCAAAGAGAACCGTGATAAGTCTGCCACCGTCAAGCGCGGGAATGGGAAGCAGGTTCATAACACCGAGGTTGATGCTTATGAGAGTTACCATGCTGAGAAGCGAGGCAAAGCCTGCCTGTGCGGCATCACCGATTGCGGACGAGATACCAACGGGGCCGGACACAGCACCAAGAGTGTATCTGCCCGTGATGAGATCGTAAAGGGACTCCCATACCATACGGACGATAAGACAGGAATTTCTGAACGAATAGGAAAGCACCGAGCCAAGGTTCTTATCTGCGCGCTTTACTCTGAAGTCGATGGTGCCAAAAAGCTGGCCCTGTGACTCAACAGTAGGAAATACGACATCCTCTATTACCATCTCCTTGCCGTCTCTTATAACGGTAACATCGATGGGCTCGTATCCCGAGCGCATTATTTCGTAGGTAAGCTCGTCGTATATAGTGATACGCTTATCGCCTATTTTAATGATTTCATCGCCGACACGAATGTCGGAGTCGGCAACGCTGACCTCGTAGCCAAGCTTATCCTTGAGGAGGGTGCCGTCATCAAGGGCATACGAGCCGATGGTGGTTGAGGGCATGATCGTGATTGCGGTGACGATTATCATGGCGAGAAAGCCTGCCACAATATTTACTGTTGCACCTGCGGCTGTTATTATAAATCTCTGCCATGCCGGCTTCTTGTCAAAGCGGTTGGGGTCGTCGATCGGATTCTTTTCATCCTCCTCACCGTTTTCACCCGCCATGGCAACAAAGCCACCGATAGGCAACAGTGCAAGCGAGTAGCGGATGCCGGTCTTCTTGGACACGCGCGTGAGAATGCGGGGGCCCATGCCGATAGAAAACTCGTTGACCGTTACGTTAAACATACGCGCAGTCGCAAAGTGACCGAGCTCGTGTATAAATATGAGAAAGCCGAATACAAGTACGGCTATTATTATCGTGGTTGCGGTTGTCAAAATATATCTCCTGTTATTTCGCGGTTAATATAAGGTCTTTTGCTATTATCCTCGCCTCGCGGTCTGCCGCAACAAGCTCGTCAACACTTGACGCGCCTCTGCCGGACATACGCTCATAGGTGTTCATAACAACCTCTGATATGCCAAGGAAGGAAAGCTTCTCCTCAAGGAATGCGGCAACTGCCACCTCGTCGGCGGCATTGACTATGGCGGGCATTGCTCCACCGTCTGTCATAGCGCGCTTTGCGAGTGCGAGAAGCGGAAATGCCTCTGTATCCGGTGCACGGAACGTGAGTGCGCCAACAGAGAAAAGATCGAGCTCGTCAGATGAGGTGGGGCATCTGTCGGGATAATCGACGGCGTACTGAACGCACATGCGCATATCCGGAACGGAGAGCTCACCGATTACGGTATTATCAACATATTCCACTGCGGAGTGAAGTATGCTTTCGCGGTGGATGAGCACCTGTATTTTATCGGCAGGTGTGCCGAAGAGGTGTGCGGCCTCTATTATTTCAAAGCCCTTATTCATAAGGGTTGCGGAGTCGACGGTTATCTTTTTGCCCATTTTCCAGGTAGGGTGGGCAAGTGTGTCAGCAAGGGTAACCGATGCAAGCTCCTCCCTGCTCTTACCGAAGAACGGGCCACCGGATGCGGTGAGGAGAATGCGCTTTATCTCGGACTGCTTGCCGGATTTCAATGACTGGTAGATCGCGGAATGCTCACTGTCAACGGGGAGTATATCAACACCGCGCTCACGCGCACGCGCCATCACGATATCGCCCGCTATGACAAGCGACTCCTTGTTAGCAAGTGCGAGGCGCTTGCCGGAATCGATAACGGCAAGGGTGGGCTTAAGACCTGCCTCGCCTATTATGGAGTTAACTACGACGGAGGCATCGGAGAGAGAGATTCCCCCAAGGACTCCCGCCTCACCCGAGAGGACGGTGACGTCGGTATCTGCAAGCGCACATTTAAGAGCGCGTGCCGACTCCTCATCGGCCATGGCAACGTATTTAGGCTTGAATTCACGCGCAAACGCCTCCATATCCTTGGTAGCGCGGTTGGCACTTATATAATCAACACGGTAGCCACGTGAGCGTGCCACGTCGAGCGCCTGCGTTCCTACTGAGCCTGTGGCACCGAGAACGGCAATTGTTTTCATAGCTGCCTCCTTCAGGTATAAAATGATGCTGGTAATAGATTTGTAGGGCGACCCGCGAAGTGTAGGCAGGTCGCCCGGATTTTATACAAACGGCGGGAATAACATGCAAATGGCGAAGAGGATAGGTGCTACCGCGAGGGCGGAATCGAACCTGTCAAGCACGCCACCGTGACCCGGAAATATAAAGCCGTAATCCTTTACTCCGTGCTCACGCTTGATAAGTGAAGCGACAAGGTCGCCAAATATTGAAACGATAGAAAGGAGAAGTCCGAGAACGGCAAGGACGATATAATTCGGTCTTACATCGGTAGTAGCAAGCGATACGATTATACCGTAAGCAAGGAATGCGACAACGGTGAAGAACACGCCGCCGATAGCCCCCTCCCAGGTCTTTTTAGGGCTGATCTCGGGGATCATCTTATGCTTTCCTATTGCACAGCCGACGAAGTATGCAAACACGTCGGACACCCAGCTTCCGACAAAGATCATCGCGAAGCAGTAAAGTCCGTACGGAAGATATCTTACGAGAGTAATGGCTGTAAAGGAAACGGTGATATAGGTGAACGTGGTAAAGTGAACGGCAACGTCTGAGAACTTCAAGCTGCCGCGACAAACGACCGCGTAGCCGAAGAAATAGAGCATGAGCGCTACGATAACCACAAGGCCGACAAATATAAAGTCGGTTACTCTATCGCTGAAAATGTATGCGAATATCGGTGATGCGAGGCCAACTACATATGCAGGGACAGTAAGAGCGAGGTTTTTGCGAACACCGATAACCCCTGCCATTTCATACAGCGCAAACACTGCAAGAATACCTGCGGCAATCGGATATACGATGTACTGCGAGAAAATGAGGATCGGTATGCCTACGATAGCCATCACAATGGCAGTAAGAATTCTGGTCTTCATTTCTTATCCCCCTTTCCAAGACCACCAAAGCGACGGTCACGCTTGTAAAACTTGCGCACGCACTTCATTATCTGGCGGTCACCGAAATCGGGCCAGAGCGTTTTGAGAACGATGTACTCGGAGTAGGCGCCCTGCCACAAAAGGAAGTTAGACACACGGAAGTCACCGCCCGTTCTGATGATCATATCGGGGTCGGGGCTCTTCGAGGTGTACATATACTTTGAGAGTATCTCCTCGGTCAGGACGGTATGTCCGTCGGCATAAGCAGAGTTTGCGGCATGGACGATCTCGTCGCGACCACCGTAGTTGAGCGCAACGTTACAGGTAAACTCGCGATCTCCTGCCATATTCTCCACCTCATAGCACTTGGAGCGCAAAGGCTCGGGGAGCTTATCCTTATCACCGAGGAATTTCATACAGAAGCAGGGATCCTTTTTGATCTTTTCGATAACGACCTCGTCAAGATACCTGTATATGAGCTTCATGAGTCCGTCGACCTCCTCCTGAGGACGCTTCCAGTTCTCAGTTGAGAATACATAGACGGTCACGTGGTGGACACCGATACGACGGAAGGTTTCAAGGATAGGCTCAATTCTTTTTGCGCCTGCTATATGTCCCTCGGAGCGAATAAGACCGCGCTTGGTCGCCCAACGTCCGTTACCGTCACATATGATAGCGACAGAGTTGAGGCGGTCATCGGTCATTATATCCTTGGTTTTTCTAAAAAAAGACAATTTATTTCCCTCTTTTGAAGAATATTAGATCTCCATGATCTCCTTGGTCTTGCTTGCAGTGATGGTGTCGATTTCCTTGATGTACTTGTCGGTAAGATCCTGGATAAGCTTATCGGACTGCTTTGCCTCGTCCTCGGTCATCTCGGAATCCTTCTTCATAGCCTTGATCTTATCGTTTGCATCACGGCGGATGTTACGAACTGCAACCTTGGAATCCTCACCCATCTTGGAGATCTGCTTGGAAAGGTCGCGGCGGCGCTCCTCGGTGGTGGGGGGGAAGGAGAGGCGGATCGCAGATCCGTCATTCTGGGGGTTGATGCCAAGGTTGGAGGTGAGAATAGCCTTCTCAATTCCCTTCATTGCCGACTTATCCCAAGCGGTGATAACGATGGTACGTGCATCGGCAACCTTGATCTCTGCAATAGAGGATATAGGAGTGGGCGAGCCGTAATAATCAACGTTGATTCTCTTAAGAACGTCGGGGTTTGCTCTGCCCGCTCTGATGGTGGAGAGGTTCTCGTTGTACGCGGAAACGCTCTTCTTCATTCTGGTTTCATAGTC